>JAFAHS010000266.1 GCA_019237115.1 Deltaproteobacteria bacterium | reverse complement strand
CCCGACGCATCGAATGTTGGTACTCGGTTCGGTAGCTTGGTTGCTGTTCATTGCCTACGTGACCTGGAGCGTGCTCCTGAGCGTCCTGAAGCAAAAGGAGGTGACCGGCGAAACCATCGCCATGTCGGTTTCCGTCTACCTGCTTATGGGGCTGGCCTGGGGTCTTTTGTATATCGTGCTCTTTCAGATCCAACCCGATGCATTTAATCTCGCTGGTCCCCCGACCCCGACTAGGGCGGCGGACGTGCAGCCGCTTTTCCCGACGTTTGTATATTTCAGTCTTACGACCTTATCGACGATCGGCTTCGGTGACATCACCCCCGTATCCCTGCAGGCGCGCTACGCCGCAGTAGCGGAAGGTATTACCGGGCAGTTTTACCTGGCCATCCTGGTTGCCAGGCTGGTCGGGCTGCAGATGAGTCGATCCGCCGATCGAGGCTGAGATCGCGAGTCGAAACCCTCGTTCCTGGGTTTGTCAGCTGATTCAGTCAGAATCGCCAAGGCCACCTTGTCGGTGACTTCGAGGTGTGTCTCACAACCGAAATTTACCCTTCGGCTGGACGGGCAGATGGCCGTGGTGACACGGAACTTGTTCGGCTGCCACTGGTTGGCATCGCCGCCAACAAAGCCGATGAAGTAGTCGAAGCCGCAGCTAACAGACCGCGGAGCGAACGGCCTAAAATGTCGAAAAGGGTCGCTACCCTGTTGCTTTCGTTCTGGATAACCGCGTGCGGCAGTATCGGTCCCGGTACGGTTTCGCGCGACCGGGTCGACTACCTCAATGCGATAGGCATTTCCTGGGAACGGGAGACGTTGCTCAACATCCAAGGACCTGATGAAACTCGGTGCCGGTTTGGTTGGCACGATGGCAGCGCTGCTCCTGAGTCTCCTGGTGGGCTCGGCCAAGAGTTCTTAACGACACCCGCAGAAGCGAGCTGACCCAGCTGGCCGCCAACCCGATCTTGACCGTGCCCTCACCCATTACGGACCGGAAACGGGCCAACTGCGCAGTATCTTGAAGACCGTGGTTGCGCGGACGATCGATCAGCTTTGGGGGGCGAACGACGATGAGGCGGGCGGGCTGCCATCGGCGGCTGGGGGAGAGGTGCTGTTTTGAAAGATTCAGGACCTGACACCGCGTTCGGACCCGCGGCACGCAATTCAATCGCAAGCCGAGTCCATCGCCATTAATCTGGGAAAGACGCCATGGCTGCTCTTCGAGCAGAGCGGTTCGTCAATTTCCACGCCCTTCCTGGTGGTGGTCGTGTTTTGGCTCAGCACGCTTTTCGTGAGCTTCGGGTTGTTCGCGCCGCGTAACGCGACGGCCCTCACAGTACTGTTGGTGAGTGCGGTCTCGGTCAGCGGCGCGTTGTTTCTGATTCTGGAGCTTGACCATCCGTTCTCGGGGTTGATTCAGATCACGAGCGTGCCCCTGCGCAATGCTCTTTCGGTGCTGGGGCGATAGGGAAGTCTCACCGTGCAAAGGGAGAGGATTTGCGCAGCACTGCAGCGCGCGTTCGCAGGGGTAAACAGAGGCGAGCGGATCTGCTCGTCGCGCTTCCTACCGACGTTTCCAGGAGCAATGGAACCTTTCATGGCTACTCACTCGAAGAACCTGTGAAGACACCTACCCGTCGCACTCGTCCACCGCACGATAATCATACGGGGAACTCGGGGGATTTCGAGAAGCTGTTGAGCGATCTTTCCGCAGCGTTAATCCGCGTATCAGTCGCAGAGATCGACCGAGAAATAGAGCGATGGCTCCAGAAAATCGTGCTCGCGATGGAAGCAGATCGCGGTAACGTCCTCCAGGTGGATCCCGCCGACGGAGGCATCTACCTGACTCATCAATGGGGGCGACCGGGCGTGCTTACGCCGGATGCAGGCCGAAAAACGGACAGCACCAAGTGGTATCCCTGGCTTCTTGGCAAGGTACGCTCAGGCGAACTGGTCGTATTTTCAAGTCTTGATGAGCTCCCTGCGGAAGCCTGCAAGGACGTCGCCGCAGCACGGCAGATGGGTGGCAAATCGAACGTTACGATTCCGCTGAAGGTGGGTGGAACAGTGGTCGGCGCGCTCATGGTTGGCACCTTCTTCTCCGAGAGACGGTGGTCGGAGAAAGCCATCCAGCGCCTGAAACTGGTCGCGGAAATAATCGGAAACGCACTCGAACGAATACGCAGTGAAGCGGAGATTCGCCGCATGTCCGAGGAATTGCGACAGGTCTCACAAGTAGTAACGATGGGAGAGCTGACCGCTTCTCTGGCGCACGAGCTGAACCAGCCGCTCGGAGCCGCGCTGAACAATGCGGCAGCCGCCCGGCGTCTGCTGAAGGCGGCGACTCCCGATCTGGCCGAAATCGACGAAGCCTTGGACGACATCATCCGCGCCAACACGCGCGCCGTCGATATCATCAAGAACGTTCGCGCCATCTTTCAGCGGGGTGCGGCGAGAAGCTTGCCGGTCGACGTCCGGGAGCTCCTGCTGGACGTAGCTCGCATTGTGACTGCCGACGCGAACATGCGGGACATCTCTTGGTCGATGCAGTTGCCCGACTCTCTGCCCCTGGTGCGGGGAGACAAGACCCACCTGACGCAAGCGGTCCTGAATCTGGTCTTGAACGCCTTCGACTCGCTCTGTGATAGCGACGATGAACGCGAAGTCCTTCTACGCGCGGGTCACGAAGAGCCCGGCCAAATATATATAGCGGTCCGCGATACCGGCCGGGGTATCGATCCCGAGGCGATGTCGCATCTGTTTGAACCTTTCTTCACCACCAAGCCAAAGGGAATGGGTATGCGGCTCACCATCGTTCGTTCAATCATCGAGAACCATGGCGGTCGGATCTGGGCCACGCAGAATCCGGACCGGGGCGCTACGCTCGCGTTCGTTCTGCCGGTTCCGCCGGTTGAGGGCGCAGCCTCTCCCGAAGCACAGCAATAATCCAACCCAGAGCGTCTCGGTCCTCACCAGAGCGCTGCGAGGCTTGTTCTCGAAGACCGACCTTCCCGCCAAGCACTAGACGCTGATGCCCTCAACGATACTGACTCGGGCCGCCGTAGACACGATTCTCGTCAGCCTGAAACCGGCCGCGTCGTAGAGCGCTTTAAACCCGGCCTGAGAGCGCTGGAGCCCGCCGGTGCTCACCAGCATGTTGACATCGTTGGCGGCCGCGCCCCCGACCTTCCGCGGAATTGTCGATGCGGGACGGGTACACGCCTTCAATTACCAGGAGCTTGCTTCGCGGACCCATCACTTCGCGACACTTCTTGAGTATTGCTGCCGCCCGCTCATCATCCCAGTCGTGAATCACGTGCTTAAGAATGTACACATCTCCCCCGGCCGGCACTTCCTTGAAGAAGTCTCCGCTGATTGCCGTGCAGCGTGCGGCGAGGCCGTGCTGTTCGATCTGCTCTCTCGCACGCTCCATCGCCGCAGGCTGATCGAAAACGATCCCGCGCAGGGACAGGTTGGCCTTCAGAACGCCAATCATGAGCGAACCGTTTCCGCCGCCAACATCGACCACCAGGCGAAAAGGCGTGAAGTCGTATGCTGAAGCGACCGCCACGGACGTCAGTCTGGTTAGGTCCGCCATCGCGGCATCGAAGGTAGCCTCGTCCTCCGAGGTGCGGAGCGGGTCTTCGAAGGTGTTTGTGACACCGCGCAGCCGAAACGCAGGTTGGCCGGTGCGGACACAAAATTCCAAATCTTTCCATCCTTCCTGGATCCGATTTCCCGCAAACAGCATGGCCATGGCGCGCTGCGGCCCGGGCACATCCGTACGCAGGTACTCGCCTATCGCGGTGAGCGAAAATTCACCGTTCTCTTCCTCCAAGAAGACTCCAGCGCTGGCCAGCAGCCGCATGACCCGCCGCAGAGAAGGCGCATGTGTTTCGGTGGATTTGGCCAGGTCGTTGCAGTGGCGAGGTCCATCACTCAGCAGGTCCGCGATCCCGAGTTTCGCCACCAGGAAGAGCGAGCGCGATATATAATGGCCAGTAGCCAACTGGTAAAGCGCTATGGGAGGTGGCAGGTTCCCGGCCACTGCCGAACCAGCTCCGACAGGTTTCTTTTCGGAAGAATCCCGATCGCTGCTCAATAGGTTTCCGTCCTCCGGGGGGTGTGCGGGGCGAACCTTAACCGATGACGATTCTCGTTAAGTAATCGTGGCGTCAATTCCGAGCCAGTCGTGCCCTATCGCATGGGAGCGTCACTCGTCAGGAACTTGCTTCAATATATGGCGAATCCAGAACTCCGGCAGTGGTGACGTGGGTCAGTCCATTCGCGGATAGACCCTGCGGGCGTTAGCCGCGAAAATTTTCTCCCGGTCTTCCTCGCTCAACCAGGTCAGGGCATCGAGGTAGCGTTTGGTATCATCAAAGTGGTGGCCGGTCTCGGGATCGATACCGCGCACCGCACCGACCATTTCCGACGCGAACAGAATATTGTCGACCGGAATCACCTTGGTGAGGAGTTCGATGCCTGCCAGGTGATACACGCAGGTGTCGAAGTAGACATTATGCAGCAGCAACTCGGCCAGTGGCGGACGTTTCATATCCTGCGCGAGTCCACGATAGCGGCCCCAATGATACGGGACCGCACCGCCGCCGTGGGGAAGAACGAACTTCAGGGTAGGGAAATCGCGGAACAGCTCTGAAGTAAGCAACTGCATGAATGCGGTAGTGTCTGCATTGAGGTAGTGTGCGCCGGTCGCGTGAAAGTTCGGGTTGCACGAAGAGCTGACGTGGATCATCGCCGGCACCTTCAGCTCTTCCATCTTCTCATAAAGCGGGTACCACCATCGGTCCGTAAGCGGCGGGTCGGTCCAGTATCCGCCCGAAGGATCCGGGTTCAGATTGCACCCAATAAAACCCAACTCGGTGACGCAGCGTTCAAGCTCGGCAACACAATTGGCCGGCGCTATGCCGGGCGATTGCGGCAACTGACATACACCTACGAAGTTGTGCGGATAGATCTGGCAGACGCGGTGGATCAGATTGTTGCATACCCGCGCCCAGCGGATACTGGTCGCCGCATTGCCGAGGTGATGCGCCATCGATGATGCGCGCGGCGAGAATATGGTCCGGTCGGTGCCCCGTTCCTTTTGTAGCTTGAGCTGCGCGCCCTCGACACTTCGACGTATTTCCTCATCGTCGATGCTCGGGTCGGAAATTGGATCATCCGGACTTGCAAGTTGTCGCTCGCGGAAGGTTTCGAGTGCGCGAGGGGCCGTCGTATAGTGACCGTGACAATCGATTATCATAGAGCCCTCATTGGGCGGGCGGTTGGCGATGCGATCCTACGAACGCGCTTTCCGCATTGTCAAATTACCGGCCACGGCGTTGCGTCCAACCGTGAGGAGTGGGCGCGTTTTTGCTAGGATCGCCCCGGGACGATACAGAGATGTCCGGAATTCCGCGCCTCAACGGCGTCATTCGCGCCCTCGAACAGGGACAGGCGGCATTCTGCACTTTCGTGCAGGCCGAGGTAGAGGCTGCGCTAGGGGTTGCCTCTTCGAGCTACGACGGAATCGTCTTCGAAATGGAGCACAATCCATGGGACGTCCGCGCGCTGCGGGACTCGATGCAATACCTGCTCAATCGCGCGCAAATCGTGCGGGCAGTGTCGCTTGCGCCTGCGGTCACGCCGATGGTGAGAATTCCTCCCAACGGCGACGAGAAAAACCAATGGTTTGCGAAGCAGGCGCTCGACCTCGGTGCCTACGGGATCGTCTGGCCCCACATCAGCACCGTCGATCAGGCTTACAATGCGGTCGCGGCATGCCGCTATCCGCGCCTGAGGAGCGCAGCATTGTACGAACCGGCCGGCATCCGCGGCGACGGGCCGGCAGGGGCGGTACGATACTGGGGCGTAACCCAGCAGCAATACTACGGCAGGGCAGATGTGTGGCCACTCAACCCGGAGGGCGAGATCCTCGTGATTCTGATGATAGAAGATACCCAGGGAATCACGAACCTCTCTGACATTCTAAAGAGTGTTCCCGGAGTTGGAGCGATACTTATTGGCGAAGGAGACTTAAGCCAGGAGCTGGGCTATCCGCGACAATACGATCATCCGTCGGTGAAGGAAGCGATGGCACGAGTGGTCGCCACCTGTAAGCAGCACCACATTCCGGTTGGTCATCCTCACGTTGATTCCAGCAACGTGGAGCGCATCCTCGGCGAGGGTTATCGATTTCTGGTCGCCGCGCCGACGCGGAGTTTTGCGGCACTCGAAAAGGGCCGGCAGCTGGCAGGACGTAGCTAGGCGACTCCAGTCCGGTGAGGCAACCCTTGAACCTATCAATGACTGACTAGTTGACACTTACCATGTCCACCGACACACCCAAGTTGAATATCCCTGCCGCCTCCGCGGCACCGCCGTTCGAAATCAAGAAACTGGGTCACGTCGTGATTCGAGTGTCCGATCTGCAGCGGTCGACAGATTTCTACGTCAACATGTTGGGACTCAAGGTTTCCGATGTCTATTCCGAAGACCTGATGCCGGGTGGAATGGTCTTTCTACGCTTCAACGCCGATCACCACGGAGTTGCCCTGGTAGGGGGCATGCAGGAAAGCGCCAGGGGCCGGGAGCTGCATCATTTCGCCTTTGAAGTCGCGACACTCGACGAGGTGTTTCGGGTCCGCAACCATCTTCGCGCGCACGGTGTCCCGATTGTGTTTGAGGGAAGGCGCCGGGCCGGCGTTCAAATCGCGGTGGAGTTTACCGACCCTGATGGACACAATCTGGAGATCTATTGGGGTATGGATCGAATTGATGCCGACCAGCGCGTGCGACCGCCGAACGAATGGAGGGGCGCGACGACGCTGGAAGAAGCGCTGGCAAATCCAGTACGCGGACAGGATCCGGTGCTTGCCGACCCCTCGCTGGTCCGGCGTACGCCTTAGCGCGGGAGGACATCATGACAGGGGTGACGCGCCAGCGACGACGCATCGCGATGATTGGCCTCGGGGAAGCGGGCGGACTATTCGCCAAGGGCCTGCACGACTCGGGTTTGTTCGACGTGGCGGGTTACGACGCACTCCTGGAAAATCCTGCCGGCGCACCTGGGGTGCGAGCCAAAATCGATTCTATCGGGATCACCGAATGCCCGTCGCTTGAGCAGGCCTGCCGCGAGGCCGACCTGGTCTTCTCTGCGGTAACCGCGATCGCCGCGAGCGAGGTTGCTGCGCAAGCGTCGCGCTACCTCGGGTCCGGCCAGTTTTTCTTCGATATCAATTCGGTTTCGCCGAGCGTCAAGCGTTCCAGCGCGCAGGTAATCGAACGATCGGGCGCCGCATATGTCGAAGGTGCGGTGATGGCTCCGGTAGGACCATCCGGAATCGCCGTGGAAATCCTCGTCGCCGGCGCGCGTGCCGGGGAACTGGCGGCGCTTCTGCGTCCGGCAGGAATGAATCTCGAAGTGATTGCGGACACGATTGGGAAGGCATCCGCCATAAAAATGTGCCGCAGCAGCATGATCAAGGGAATTGAGGCGCTGGTGGTCGAATGCTTCGTTACGGCGCGTGCCTACGGAATCGAGGATGCCATCGTCGATTCACTGAACCGCAGCTTTCCCGGCACCGACTGGGAGACGCGCGGTGCGTACATGACCGGCCGAGTACTCCAGCATGGGCGACGGCGCGCGGGAGAGTTGCGCGAGGTTGCGACTACGGTCGCCGAGGCGGGCGTGGCCCCGAGAATGGCACCCGCAGCCGCCGAGGTCCAGGACTGGGTGGCAGACAGGGTGGCGGAAATGCCGGAGTTACAGGCCGCAACCGATCACGATTGGCGCACCATACTCGATCTGCTCGGGACTCCGAAACGAGCCCGCAGCTCATCGCCAACGGCGACCACCAGAAGCTAGTCCGCGTTGGGTCAGGAAGAGGCCGATCTGGCGTCGAAGAAGCCGTCCAGAAAAGCCATTTGCGAAGCCCGCCACGCACCACCGGCTCTAAGCTCGTCGCCCAACTCGAAATAGTTGTCGCGCGCCGTATCGTAGCGCTGCCAGGTCGGCAAATTTCCACCATTCGGATCGCCGGTCGCAGCGAAACGGACCCACGCATTCATCATGGTTTCCGAAAGCGCATGGTCGCGTGCATTGGCAGCCCGCGGGGTCATCCCGGCGCCCGCGAGTCTGCCGAAGACGTACGGTACCTCATCGCCATGTTGAGGCGGGTCGGGGCCGTCGCAGCGATGTCGGGTAAACAGGTAACGATAGGTGGCAGGCTGAAGAGGGGAATTGGCTCGTGCGATGCCGCGGGCCCCGTAGGTAAACTGGGTGTCGCCAAATAGAAAGGCGCACTGCTGAACGACGTCGTGGTCGCTGCCAACCGGATACTGTTTCAGCGCCTGCTGCGACAACGCTCCGAAATTCAGCGCCACCAGGTCGTGAAAATCGCGGACCGACTTGACCGGCCAGGCTCCGACGAACAAACCGCCTTCGTCGAGATTGCTGCCAACCAGCGTGGGCACCGCCGAGAAAGCGCCGGTCAGGTAGGCGTCGCGCTCCTGCCGTTCGATTACCCATCCGTCACGGATCGGGCGAAGCACTCGCGGCGTGGTCAGCCCGCGGACCTTCGGCACGAATTGGCTCGTCCTGGTCAGGATCTCATCCGCAGACAGCGCGCGCATGGCGGCTAAATCGTTGCCCAGCATCTGACCGGCATGCGAGGCCACCTCCAGGTCGGCGAGTGGGCGAAACGCGCCCGGACTCTCCAGGATTGCCTGCTGAAAGAGGGTTCTGCCGAGCGGCGACGTCAGCAGGAGCGAAATCGACGCGCTGCCTGCGGAGACGCCTATTGCAGTGACCCGATCCGGATTGCCACCGAACGCCGCGATATTGTCGCGGATCCACTTAAGCGCCACGATCTGGTCGAGCAACCCATAGTTACCCGAAGCGTGATGTTCCGATTCCGAGCTGAGTGCGGGATGGGCGAGAAAGCCGAACAACCCCACGCGATAGTTGATCGTCACCAGCACGACACCCTTGCGCGCGAAGTTCTCGCCGTCGCACATCGGGTCGGCACCGGAACCCGCGACGAAACTGCCCCCCGGTATCCACACCATGACCGGGAGGTTTTCACCGCCGCGCGATGCGGGTGTCCAGATGTTCAAAGTAAGGCAATCTTCGCTCATCGGACGAGTGCGCGGAGCACTCATTGGCAGCGCCACCTGCATGGGATCCGGACCGGCCTCGAGGGCGGGCCGAACGCCCGGCCACGGCTCTACTGGAGCGGGCGGGCGCCATCGCAATTTACCAACCGGTGCCGCGGCGAAGGGGATTCCCTTGAAAATCGAGATCTCGCCCGGGGTACCGGCCACGCGACCCGATCCGGTCTCGACGACTTTCGCCATCGCTGGCTATTTCGCTGCGGCCGCGAGCTTGTCTGCGCTGTCCCAGGAGTTGGGCGGATGAACCCTGCCTTCCCGATCTACCGAAGTCCGCGGTTGGGTACGGTACGCGTCAAGGAAGTCTTTCTCCTCATCGATGAGAAAGTCACCCGCGTGAACCTGCAGATAGAGCTCAGGATCGTCGACTCCGGGCGGCACGACGCCGCGTTCCTTGAGATCGAGGGCCGCCTGAACCAGGCGCCGGCGGGTTTGGATCACCATCATGTCACTGTGGCCGAGGTGCTCGTGGCTATGGTCGACAATCTCGCCCATGCTTTCGGTGATCGCCTGATCCTGAACGTGAATGCCCTCGATACCGGTGAAACTGCGCGTGCGCTGGACTTCGCGGTCGATCCGATAGTCGTTTGACTGGTTTTGGGCGAGCCGCCAGCGCCCGTACCAGTCGGTGGTATTCGGCAAAAACTCCATCCCCATCGAGAAACCCGCCGGGACCTGACCATTGCGCAACTCGCGCGGCCGCGGCGTGTTTCCCTTCCACGACAGGTGAACGAACATGGTGTGCGTGTCGTCCATCGGAACCCACGCGCGCACGATCAGATGTCGGTCGAAATCGCCTTCCGGCGGCATGGTCCAGAATGGAAACGCGAATGGTGCAAAGCGCCAGTAGATGCGTCCGTCAGAGATTCTTCGTGCACCGTACATGGTCCCCCATTCGGTCTTGGCGACGGTAAGGTTCGGTGCGCGATTGACCAGCGCGTGGCGGGCCATGTTGCCGGCGGGAATATCATCTGCGTTGATGGTCCCGGCGTGAAGGAAGCTGAAATGCGAGGTATCGATGTCGCCTTCCAAGCCCTGCAGCCAGTTGCATTCGCGCTGACACAGGAAGGTCATCATCTCGTTTGCCGGCAGCAGCGCAGGCTCCAGGGCCGGCAGCGCCGGCGGCTCAGCGCGCGGACCCATGTAGACCCAGATCAATCCGTTGCGCTCGGTCGCCTGGTATGACTTCGCCTTTACCTTGTCCCGGTAGTCGTATTCCGGCGGGACATTTGGCATCTCCAGGCAGTTGCCGTCGACGTCGAATTTCCATCCGTGATACACGCAGCGCAACCCGCCCTCTTCGTTGCGCCCGTAAAACAGGGACGCGCAGCGATGAGGGCACCGATGGTCCATTACCCCAACCCTGCCCCCCGCGTCTCGAAATGCGATCAGTTTTTCGCCGAGCAGCATCAGACGCATGGGTGACGCGCCGGCGACCAGTTCGCGCGACGCCGCTGCGGGCAGCCAGTACTGGCGCATCAACTCGCCCATCGCTGTGCCAGGTCCAACTCGCGTGAGGATTTCGCTTTCCTGAGGAGATGACATTGTGAGCTCCTGTTTTCGCAGCCAGCCGGCGTTGATTCGCCGATTACAACCGCGTCAATCGTGTCGGACTAGGTCACTCGAGCACCGCCAGAAAGTCGCATTGGACGAGCATCGGATCGGGCAACTGGTATACGAGGGTATGCCGCGCGGGCCGTGAGTGGGCGTCGGGAAACATCCTGGTCCAATGTGGATCGATGACTGCGCGCGCGCCGCGATCGCGCACCCAAATCGTCACTTTGATGATGTCCTCGGTCGATCCGCCACCCGCCTCGACAATGCGTCGAAGGTTGGCGAACATCGCGACGACCTGTGCCTCCAGGTCTCCACTGATTTTACCGCTAGCAGTGTCGATTCCCGCGATCCCGCCCGAGGCTATCAGGTTGCCAATTCGCGACGCGGCCGGAATCGGGGTGGCGCCGTGACCGAAGCCCTCGACCTCGATGCTTTTGCGTCTGCCCATAGTAGCCACCGCCTGTTCGAATCGATCACAAAATCCGCGCAAACGCCAGCCCGATGCCGGTGCCTGCGACTGTGCGATAGACCGGCAGGTATTCGGACCAGTTCGCCTTCACCCCTTCGAACATCGCGGCCACGGCTATCCAGTTGCGAATTTCCGAGGATCCGGAATTTAGCAGCTCCACGGGAAGCCGGGAGAGGTCGCCGGTGTGGCCGGTCGCAAGCGCATCGAGGACGCGACGGTCCAAGTCTTCATTGGTGACGAAGTGACTGAGACCGCCCGATGCGACCACCGCGACCCGCCGCCTGAGCTTGCTGGATGCGATGGCGGCGCGCAGCGCGCGCCCGATCGCGTAGCAGCGGGCGGGGGTCGGCTGATTGGGAGGATAGTAGCAATTCAACATCACTGGCAGGATTGGAGCGCGCACGTTGGCCATCAGACGCTTCAGGACGAATCCATAGGCATGTCCGAAACCGTGCGTGTCCGGCGCACTCACCCGCGAGGACACCGCGATGTCGATGCCGTCCTCGATAAGGCGTCCGATCAGGTCGCATGCCAGTTCGCGATCGCAAGTGAACTGGTGATGTTGATCCATGGCGTATCCTTCGGCAAGCACGCGCATGAACTCAGGATCGCCAATCGAGCGCTGCCCGAAGGTGTGAGTGGTGGCTTGGTCGCCGTAGAAGATCGATACCGCCGGCATGTTGCCCACGTCGAACAGCTCGTGCTGATCGTCGCCGACAATCATGACGACGTCGGGCCGCTCCGCGGCCAGCTCAGCTGCCAATCGATCGAGGGCGCCCTGCACTGCGCGAGATTGCCCGGTGAGATGTTCGAGAGCCGATTCGCGCTCGTAACGTCTGCCAGACCGTTCGAGGTCCTCGTAGGTGCACCGCTTGCCATCGCGGTCGTACAGGTCGCGATTGCTGCGGTCGCTGATCGCGCGCTGCTCCCACATACGTGCTTCGGTGACCACCAGCGGGCTGTGCGAGGTGCCGAGGCCGATTACTATTTGTGCCATCTCCTCTTTACCGGCGCGAAGATTCGTAGCTACTCGGCGCGTGATGTCGGGCCACACCTCGCGATGCGGGACCGCAAATAGATGCTGCCCCGAGCATCTCAAGGCACACCCCCGTACCTTCAAGTCGCGGATGCGGCTGGTGCCGCGAAACATACGACTAATAGCTCCCAAACGGTCTTGTTAACAATTGCGGCGCCGATACCCCTACTGGGAACGCGGACCCGGGGGTCACTTGCCGAGTTACCCCATTCTTGCTCGTGAAATATCGCTTGCACCTGCCCGAAACGCCCGAACGCTCCGTGAGAAGTCCAAAAGTCCCTGGGACTCCGCTAGCTCCACCGCAGAATGAATGTGATCCCTGACGGCTCCAGCGTCGGCCGGCACCCGAACGGCCAAGCTCAGGCGGCCGGCCTTTTATTGTATTGAGACTAGAGGCGCACCTGTGGCAGCATCGAAGTTCGCGCTAGGCCTTTGACTCGGCTGAGGAGGGACCCATCTTGCGAGCCATAACCGCAATTTCAGCGATCGCTGGCCTGGCGGCGGCACTCTGCCTCATCTCATCCGTGACTTTTGCCTGTGAGGGCAGGGTCTGCACAGGCGATTTCGACTGCGATCCTCATCATATATGCATGCAATGGCCGAACGGGTCCGCGACCTGCGAGTGGCCAGGTGCAAACCCGGTCATGCAGGCTTCGCGGCGGAGTGATGCCGGGTCGTGCACCAACGACCTCGAATGCCCCGACGGCTGGCGATGCGAAGACCAGGTGCGGCACGACGGTGGGACAGAATCATCCGCGAAATGTGTACCCCTGTCGCGCCTGCGTGTTTCGTACTGAGTTCCCGACCCGGGAGGGACGCAACCGCGCGACTGCCAATCTACTGGAGGGTCAAAGCTCCACGCTCAACCCGTGTTCCGGGCGCGGATTTCGGCGGTCCGGGTTGGCGGCATTGCCTCAAGTCGTATTTTCGCAGTGCAAAAGGGAAGGGGTCTTTCGGGCGGAGCGAAAGAAAATCGCTGTACTGGCGCAAGCAGGCGGATTTTTGTTATGACAAAGATCCAGCAAACCTAACACAAATTGGGACGCCATCGTCCTTACCAATCCGAGGAGGGAACACGGGATGGCTGACTACGATATTCAAATCAAAGGCGGCACGATCGTCGATGGTACGCGGGTTCCGCGTTACCGCGGGGACGTCTGGATCAAGGACGGCAGGGTTGCCCGGATAGGCGGGCGCTCTCCGGGCTTTGCCAAAAAGGTCATCGACGCCGACGGCCTGATCGTCGCCCCCGGATTCGTGGATTTGCATACCCACTATGATGCGCAGATCCGCTGGGACCCCTACTGCACCATCTCGGGATGGCACGGGGTTACCTCGCTGGTGCTCGGCAACTGCGGATTCGGCTTTGCTCCGTGCAAGCCGGAATTCCGCGACCGCTCGATGCTCACGATGACGCGCACCGAGGCTATTCCGTATGCCTCGATGAAGGCCGGGATAAACTGGGACTGGGAGACGATTCCGCAGTACCTGGATTCACTCGACCGCGCACCGAAAGGGGTCAACTGTATCCAGTACATGCCGACCGCCTCGCTGATGACCTACGTGATGGGTCTGGAGGCCGCCAAGACGCGTCCCGCGAGCGAATCCGAACGGGCCGAGATGGCGCGGTTACTCGATGAAGGTATGGACGCAGGCCTCTGTGGGTTTTCGATCCAACGCCTGGGACCGAACTCGGTGCAAGCCGATTTTGACGGGTCGCCAATGGTCACCGACACCATGTGCGACGAGGACATCCTGAACCTCGGCCGCGTGTTACGCAGACGCGACGAAGGCTTCATGGAAATTACCCAGGGCACCGGCGACGCGCGGGTCGACCTGGCATTCGTCGAAAAACTCGCCGATGAATCGCAGCGCCCCATCTTGTGGCAGGCAATCATCCCCACCCGCAACAATCCGGAGATTCATCGCCGCAGCATGCGTTTCGTCGAGCGCAACCGGGCGAAGGGACGTCAGATCTTCGGTCAGGCGGGGACGGTCCGCAGTGGCTTCGCCTTCACGCTTGAGAACTGGAATCTCTACGACACGCTTCCCGAGTGGCGCGTGCTGACCACCGGCAGCAAGGAAGAGAAGCTCGCCAAGATGAAGGACCCCGCGCTGCGCGCGGCGGTCATCCACGCCAACGACAATTGCGACAACAACTTCAAGGCGATCCAGGCGGGCGTCGGCGGCAACCCGAGGCACTTGATCGTGCAGTGGGTCGAAAATATCGAGTCACTGGAGAAGTACGTGGGCAAATCGCTCGGCCAGATCGGCATGGAAGAGAGTAAGCATCCGATCGAAGCAATGCTGGATATCGCGGTGGCGAGCGATCTCAAGGCGGAGTTCCTCGGCCCCAATCGTGGGTTCAATCCCGAGTACATGGCCGAGATCATCAACAACTCGCAATTCACCTTCCCCGGCGTCTCCGACGGCGGCGCGCATACCAAGTTTTTCACCGGCGGTGCCTTCACGACCGACTTTCTCCGCTGGCTGGTACGCGACGAGCAGAAAATCACGCTGGAGGAGGCCCACTACCGCATGTCGGCACTGCCGGCGCACGCGGCGGGCTTCCGTGATCGCGGCGTGCTGCGCGAAGGTGCGGCCGCGGACGTCGTCGTGTACGACCTCAATCGTCTGGGGATTGAGCCGGACTGGGTCGGCGAGATTGTCCACGACCTGCCGGGCGGCGAATGGCGACGAGTGCAGCGCCCGCACGGCTACCGCTCGATCATCGTGAACGGAATTGAGACCTTCAGCGAAGGCAAATGCACGGGTGCGACCCCGGGCAAGCTCCTTCGACACGGTCACGCCTGATTGGAATCTGAGCGCGACTGAAGCTTTCAAACGAACGCGCCGCCTCCTCACGGGGGCGGCGCGTTGTTGTAGATGGGACGGCGCGGACAATTCCGCCGGACCCCGGTCGCCTAGCCCAATTCGAGGCCTTCGAGCTCGTTCTTTTCGCGCCATTTTGCCATTAGCGCGTTGAAGGCGTTGATACCCGGTGCATAGGCATTCGCGCCAAAGCCATCGGCTCCGGGCTCAAAGTGACCTTCGTTGTTGTAGTAACCCGGTGTGCAGTTTGCGAGGAAGCGTGCCGCAACGACCGCAAGGCGCTTGATTTCCGCGACCCATTCGGTCTCCGCTTGCTTGGTCGGATGCGCGTAGCGAAGGCCCCGCTCCATCACCTGTTTGATGATGTAACCGATGTGCTGAGCCTGATCGTCGAGCACCGAGGTCAGGTTGACCGAGCCGCCGTTCTGTGACGGTCCCAGGATGAAGCAGTTGGGGAAACCATGGCTCGAGAAGCCGTGGAAGGTCTTCATCCCGTCGGCCCAATAGTCGGTCAAGGTGACTTCGCCAATCCCGATCACCTCGTAGCCGGCTCGTCGAGTCCACGCCGTGCCGACCTCGAAACCGGTCGCGAATATGATGCAATCGACCGGGTACTCGACCCCGTTCGCCACCACCCCGGTCTTGGTGATGCGCTCGACGCCCTGGCTCCCGCTGGTGTCGATGAGGCTCACGTTAGGGCGATTGAAGGTCGGCAGGTAGTCGTCGTTGAAGGTCGGCCGCTTGCAGAACTGGCGGTACCAGGGTTTCAGCGCCTCGGCGGTGGCGGAATCCGTCACGGTTTGGTCGACTCGTGCCCGCACGCCGTTCATCTTCTGAAAGTCGGCGATTTCCATGAGCATCGCGGCCTGGCGCTTGGAGAATTCGGCCGCCCGATGGGTCTTCTTCGCTGCGATGCCGAGGTTGCGGAAGATGTCCGTCCAGCCGTCCTTGACCAGGTCCTCTTCGACGGGAACGCCGATCACCAGGTTGTTGAAGTTCTCGCGCCGTTCCCGCTGCCAGCCCCCCTTCAGAGTCTTGGCCCATTCCGGATCGGTGGGTTTGTTGCCCCGAACATCCACCGACGAGGGGGTGCGCTGAAACACGTAGAGGTGCTTGGCATGTTCGCCGACAAAGGGCACGCACTGAATGGCGGTCGCGCCGGTCCCGATGACCGCGACTCGCTTGTCGGCGAGCTTGGTCAGACCGCCCGAATGATCGCCGCCGGTATACTCGTAGTCCCACCGGCTGGTGTGGAAGGTGTGGCCCTGGAAGTCGCCGATTCCGGGAATCGCCGGCAATTTTGGACGGTTGAGAGGGCCGGTGGCCATGACCACGAAACGCGCGCGCATGGCGTCACCGCGATCGGTCGAAACGATCCAGCGCGCCTCGGTCTCGTCCCAGCGCAGCTCGGTTACGCGGGTCTGGAAGCACGCGTTTTCGTAAAGATTGTAGTGCTTTGCGATACGCTGCGAGTGCTCGTAGATCTCGGGAGCGAAGGAGTATTTTTCCTTGGGCATGTAGCCGAGCTCCTCGATCAGCGGCAGGTAACAGTAGCTTTCGATGTCGCACTGGGCTCCGGGATACCGGTTCCAGTACCAGGTCCCACCGAAGTCGCCGCCCGACTCGATGATGCGCACGTCCTTGATGCCCGCCTCATGGAAGCGCGCGCCGGCCAGCAATCCGCCGAAACCTCCGCCGATAACTACTACATTCACCGAGTCGGTAAGCGGGGCGCGCGTAAGCCCGGGCTTGACGTAGGGATCGTCGAGGTAGTGAGCGAACTTGCCGGTGACTTCGACATATTGCGCGTTGCCGTCGCTGCGAACACGCTTGTCGCGCTCCTGTCGGTATTTCGCGCGCAGGTCGTCCGGATCAAAATCCAGCTTCAAATTAGCGATAAACGTCTCATCATCCATTGTTTTCATCCCATGCGGGTGGTCCGGATGTCTTCGTCAGATCCCCACCCTGTATATTCGGCAACTCTTACAGTAGAGCACAAAACAAATACAAGATGCAGGCAGCATCAGACTGACGCAACCATCGCGAAGTTGCGCCCAAACCGAAACACAACCGCGATGTACCGGGGTCAACGAGCTCCATATTGCGCACTGGCGAGACTCCCTTAAACGACCGGTGCGCTCTGGCCTATCCCGTTGGGGCAGTGATGGTGATCCGACGGACCATCTTGAGGACATTACGATCCCGGTGGCGGCGATAGCTTGCCTCATGGACAAACGCGCGCAGGATGTGAAGGCCCAATTTGCCGGGCGACCGCGATTCGGCAGGCACGTCCAGGTCCGGCGGTGGCTCCGCCAGCGGATCGAAAGGTTTGCCGTTGTCGGCAAATTCGATACTCAACCGGTCCAGCTCCAGCGACAAGGCAATTTCAGCGGTGCACCCACCTGACCCTTCGACCAACCCGTATGCAGAGAGGTTCGCCAACAGCTCCTCGAGCAGGATCATAACCCGGTTTCGGTCATCGGTGTCGATGCCGTGCTGTTCGGCGAAAGCTGCGACGAACGCTTCTACCTGCTGCATCGCCCCGGGCTCGGCTTGAACGGTCAAGTGAGAAGACATCGGTCTTTTCTATATCGTTCCGGGACTCCTTGTCGCTGGTCTCAGGCTCTCCGAGACGCTACTCTCGCGAACCAAGATGCTTACCCAGATCAAGCTCTTCTGCCCAAGGTTAGTAGTCATTCTATACACGATCGGGGCGGTGGCGATTGCAAGCGCTACCCCAGCAGCCTCGCAGAGCCAGATAGCCCAGGTCAAAACGGTCTCGGGCCAGGTCACGGTAGAGCGCGGCGGCGCCCAAACCTCTCCAAAACCGGGTGACCTCCTCTTCGAAAAAGACACCATCGTGACGGGTCCCGACGGCGCGATTGGCATCACGTTCATTGACAACACCGTCATGTCGGCCGGTCCCAACAGCGAGATCTCGTTGGCGCAATTCAAGTTCGATTCGAGCAATTTCAACGGCTCGATGCTGACCGAGCTGCGCAAAGGCACGCTCTCGGTGGTGTCGGGCGATATCGCGCGGAGCTCGCCCGGGGCGATGAAGGTGAGAACTCCTGCTGCCACTCTTGGGGTGCGGGGCACCCGGTTCGTCGCGGAAGCCACCGGTGTTCAATGAGCACGATGCGCTGGGTGACCCTCGTGCTGGTAGTTGCGCTGGCCGCTTGTGCTCAGAAGGAGCAGGAGTTGTTCGTGGTATTACCCAACCCGGACGGAACCTCCGGTGCGATCACGGTAAGCGATGGAGGGAGCTCGGTCGTGCTGGATCGTCCCTACGCCGCCGAGGCCGTTAAAGGCGACAAGGTCGAGCAAACGACCAGCGACTCCGCTCAGGTCCAGCAGGTTTTTGGCAGCGCCCTTGCCGCCCAACCCATACTGCCCGAGCATTTCCGACTTTACTTTCTGAGAGACAAAGATGTGATGACGGTCGAGTCTCAGCAGCAGTACAAGAACGTTTTCGCAGACATCAAACGCCGCCCGGTCTACCAGGTCGAGGTCATCGGATACACCGATACCCTTGGCCAACAGCCGTATAATCAGGAGCTTTCCCTCAAGCGCGCTGCCGCGCTGCGGGACGAACTGGTGCGCGACGGTCTCAACCCGGATTCGATCACAATTGCCGGACGCGGGGAGCTCGATCCGGCAGTGCCGACCGGTCCGCAGGTTAATGAGCCGCGCAATCGTAGAGTCGAGATTACCGTCCGTTAGGGCTGTGGCCGTGCCAGGTTAACGCGAGCAGCGTTATGTCGTCGGCTTGATCTGCGTCGGTAGCGAATCGGCGAATGTCAGCTCGGACCAACTCGACCAGACCCCTGGCGGTCGCTTCGCGGGAAGACGCGAGCAGTGATCTTAAGCGCGCCATCCCATAGAAGCCGTGGTCTTTGTTTTCCGACTCAGTGGCGCCATCGGTATAGAGTAACAGCAGATCGCCAGCCTGGAGGCTAAGTCGCTCGACCGGGCAAATCAGGCGATCGACCGTTCCCAGCGGTGGTCCGCCCGCCCCCGACAGCTCCTGAGGCTCTGCGTCAGCCCGCAAGACGAACGGCGGATCGTGACCCGCGTTGACGTACGCGAGCTGTCCGGAAGTGAGGTCGAGGATTCCGGCGAAAGCGGTCACGAACATCATGTCCGCGCCCTCGTCGACCATCTCGGCGCTGGCGGCCGAAATCTTGGTACTGGCTTCCGCGAAGGCCAGATCGAGGGCATCCTCGTGTTTCGAGATCGCGCTGCGCAGGATTTCTTTGGCCATCGCCATGAAAAGCGCGGCCGGAACCCCCTTGCCCGAGACGTCGGCGATGGCGAAGGAGAGGCGTCTTGAGTCGAGCAGCAGGAAATCGTAGAAATCCCCGCCAACCATCCTCGCCGGTTCAATGGTCGCAAACACGTCTACGTCGTCGCGGTCGGGCGGTCCGAGGAACTTGTGCGGAAGCAGGCCCATCTGAAGCGACCGGGCGGCGCTCAGTTCGCCATCGATACGAGCTTCGAGTTGGCGCCGGTGTTCGAGTTCGGCGGCGAGCCGGCGGCGCCCGGCTTCGGTGGAAATGAGGTTCCACACCAGCATCACACCGAAGAGGAACGACGAAGAAAGGACCGCATAAACCCCGCCGAAGAGTACTTTTAACCATACAAAGCAAGCAAAGGTGGCAGCCAAAACGGTAACCGCCATCGCAACGAAGCCTATGGTGGCCATCGAAGGGCGCGAATAGGGTAGGGCGAAAATCATCAGCAGGCCGGTCACGATGACCAGCACGACCTCCATCCGTTCCCAGAAATGTGGACGGCGCAGCAGGCTGTGGGTCAGCATCGACTCAAGAAGCTGAGCGTGGACCTCGACACCGGCCATTAATCCGAGCGGAGTCTGCCGAAAATCGGCCGAGGCCTGGCTGGTAAGGCCCAGGAGCACGAAGTCGCCGTGAAGCTCCGCCGGAGGTCGAGTGCCATCGAGCAGATCAGCGGCGGAGATGTAACGACCCTCATAGGATTTGGAAAAATAGGGAAACGCGTGGCCGTGTACGTCGGTCGGGAACGACACATCACTGAGCCGGGCCGCTTCGATGCCGTGACGACCGGTTACGATCCCAACCGAGCCAAGCGATACTCCGACGCGAAGCATCTCGAGTGCCAAAGTGGGAACGAGGTTGCCACCGACGACGATGAACATCGGAACCGAGCGGGTTATTCCGTCGCGCCCCGGGTTAGCGATGAGCGAACCCGAGCCGCGCGCCGCACGCGCCAGTTCGGGCAGACTGCTGAGCAGATATGGATACTGATGAAGGTAGGGTTTGGGATTTCGGCCCGCCTGGCGAACGATTGTGATCCGTACGGGTGCGGTCGGGGCCAAAGCCGGATCGTCGGTGGTACCGACCCCCAGGACCGTGGGCACTTTTTCGAACGCTTGAGCGAGGAGCACTTCGTTGTCCGGCATACTGTCGAGTTGGCTCGCTAGGGGTGGTGGGAGCTGAGGCAGTAGGTGGGCAAGATTTTTTGGCGAATAGCGGTCGGGTTCCGAAAGAATGATGTCCACACCCAGCATTTGTGGGTCTTGCATGGCGATTTTACTTACCAGGCGAGCCATCAGGGTTCGCGGCCACGGCCACTGCCCGTACCTTGCAAGGCTGCGGTCGTCGATGCCGACGATTCGCACTCGCAGCAGAGGATCGTAGGAGCGCGGGGCGATCTGCTGTTGCAGATCAAAGCTGTACAGTGAAAGTTCCTCGACCCACGCGGGATTCAGTAGGCGCAAGATCACCAAAAGCAGCAACGAGACCAGCCCCGCGATGCGCCCGAGCCATGCCAGTGGACTCTGCGAGCGGTCGAGCGATGGTGGGATTCGAGTGCGGTAGTCCTCAGACGGGGATTTCGAGTCCGTCATAGGCCGAGGTTATCGTCAGCTTGCGCTCCGGGTCGTTGATTTCGGCGTAGCGCCGCGTTTCCGCAAGAATTCTTTCCAGCATGTGGTCATCATGGATAGGCTCATGATGAAACATCACCAGGTGCTTGGCGCCGGCTAGCTGCGCCAACTCGACTCCGACGATGTTGCTCGAGTGGCCCCAGTCTTCCTTCACCGAGATCTGGTCGGCCAGCGAATACATCGCATCGAAGATGAGCAGGTCGGCATCGCGGAAATGATCGACGAACGGATAAGTCCTGTCGAGAGTCTCGTACTTGTGCTCGGAATCGGTGGAGTAGACCACGATCTTGTTCTGGTGCGAAAAGCGAAAGCCGTAGGAATTTCCTGCGTGATTTTGCACGAAGGACCGAACCGAGACGCCGCCAACCACGTCGTAGGTGCGGCCGGGTTCCAGCTCGACAAATTCAATCGTCGCACCCAGGGTTTTAAAATCGACCGGAAAGGTCGGGTTCGATTGTTGGCGCTCGAGCGCCTCGCGCATGACCTTATGGCTGCCGTAGATGCGGATCACGTTGCCAGGAATGTAGGCGGGGGTAAAAAACGGGAAGCCCATGATGTGATCCCAGTGCAAATGCGACATGAACACGTGGTAGCGCCGGGGCTGCCCGGGGCCGTACTTGCCGAGAACCCCATTTCCGAACTCGCGAACCCCCGAGCCTAGATCGCACAGGAGGTACTCATCGGAGCCGGTCACTAGTTCGACACAACTTGAATTGCCGCCGTAGGTTCCGCGGACCGGAAACGGGAGCCGGTCGATAAAGCCGTCGATTGCCTGGTCGCTGCCCAGGTTCTCACCGCGTGCCGCGACCAGCGCGTCACGGATCTTGGCGCGCACGGCCCGATAGTTGAGCGACGCGGGTAGCGAACCCCGGGTCCCCCAGAAACGCACCAGCATCGTCTTCGGCTCCCGCTCAGGTGCGGGCGGAGTGCATCGCTCCGCACGCGTCGGCCGCGGTGTCGAAGACCTGCACCACCTGGTCGAACCGGCTGATCGTGAAGACTTCCTGGACCAACGGCGAGAGCGCGGCCACCGCGATGCGTCCGCCCCTTGCTTTCGCTCGTCTTGAAGCCATCATCAGCGCACGCAGTCCCGCGCTGGAAATGTACTCTACGGACGCAAGATCGATCACGACTGCGTCGTTTGAATCAACCCAGGCGAGCAGCCGTGCCTGAAAATCGGGACTGCTGTCGTTGTTGATGCGCCCGGCCGGTCGTAACACCAGGATCCCATCTTCAAGTAGTTCGCCGATCTCCACGCTTTGCCTCTATGGTGGGAAGTCCGTTCCGACACGCGCTGATTTTTGACTTTTCTGAGCACGCTGGCAAGCGAGCGATTTCCTACCTCAGCGGGACGTAGCGGCTCTAATTACGCGCTAGCAGAGCTTGGCAATGTTCTGCGGTGCCCCTGCCCAAGGCCACAAGGTCGCGGAGTTCGCTACGCGATCGGGTCGGTCCAACGACCGGTGTCGGCATCGGTACGGCAATCCCCTCGCGCGTCAGGCGGAAAAAACCGCGCCGCCTGCCTCATTCCGACTTAAGCAACCGCGGAGAATGGTCGCAGAAGTCATCCTTCATGGCGGGATTGGGTTTTGGGCAGGTCGAATACTAGTATTTTGGTGAGTTGCTCGATGGAGTATTGACGATGACCAGGATAATCGATGCGGATGGGCATATCGTTGAGCCGCGCTCCTTCTGGCCGGACTACATCGACGCCAGGTTTCTCGACCGGATGCCGAGAATCACCAAGGATGCAGACGGCGTCGAGCGAATTGCGGTGGGTGGCAAAGCACCCAGGAGTAGTATCTATGCACCCGCGGCCATGTGCATCCCCGGCGGGCTCGCCACCCCGGAATCGATGCGAAAGCTTTCCTGGGATGACCTGCGGCCGGGAAGCTTCGATCCGCGCCAACGTCTTAAGGACATGGATTCGGAAGGCATCGACGTCTCGGTGTTATTCCCCTCGATTGGCTTGGGGTTCGTCGCGATCTCCGATCCGGAACTCGCGACTGCCGCATGCCGCGCCTACAACAACTGGATGAAGGATTTCTGCGCGACTGCGCCGAACCGGCTGCGCAGCGTCGCCCCGGTACCGCTCCACGACGTAGCTGGCGCGATCGCGGAAATGCGCCGGGTTGCCGTCGAGCACGGGGTCAAGGCGATACTGGTACGGTCAAACCCCTATAACGGACGGCTGCTCAGCGATCCTGCCAACGATCCGTTCTGGGCCGAGGCCGAGGCGCTGGATTGTACGATCGCGCTGCATGCCGCGGTTAGCGGGGACATGCCGACGGCAGGATTCGATCGGTATCACGATTTCTTTCAGCGCATGATTATCTCGCACCCGCTCGAGCAGCAGATGGCCTGCATGGACATCATCTGCGGCGGGGTGCTCGAGAAATATCCACGACTGCGGTTTGCCTTCCTGGAAGCGGGCGGCGGGTGGGTTCCGTGGTGGCTTGCGCGGCTGGACGAATTCTACGGAAAGATCGGCCACATGGTGCCCAAAGCCAAAATGAAGCCGAGTGAGTATTTCCGCCGTCAATGCTTCTGTTCGTGCGAACCAGATGACATCGCGCTAAAAACTGCGGCAGTGCTTGGCCTCGATGAGCACTTGATGTGGGCCTCCGACTATCCACACTACGACTGCGAATTTCCGGGCGCGGTCGATGAACTGCGCGCGCATTGCGCGGCGCTGCCCGCGGATTCTCAGCGCCGGATAATGGGCGAGAATGCGGCCCGCTGCTATGGATTGGACTGAGCGGGCGAATTCAGACAGGCGGCTTTGGACGGCACGGCGAGCCGAACAGCCTTCGGCTTGATTTCCGTCCGCGGCGAATCGCAGGCCGAGACTAGAGGGCGGCGGTTAGACGAGCCGGCGCGACTTAGGCCAGCTTGGGTTTTCTGGCGGCAATTCGGAGGGAGCAACCTGTCGATTCGACCCCTCAGACGCTTGCGGGTTCGAGTCGTCCCGCCAACACGTGTAGCGCTTCGAACAAGTAGTAGGTGCCCCAAATCAATTCGTGTCGGGTGGCGACTCCGATGCGCTTGTTAAAGCACCCATCCCACAAGCCGCCCTCCGGTCCGAGGTGGCCCTCGATCAGTGCGCGGACGGTTGCTTCAGCGGCCGAGCGCCACGTCCGACGCTGGGACTCGTCGCGGGTAAGCGCGGACAGCTTGAGCAGGCTCGCCGCCGCGATCGCAGTTGCCGAGGTGTCGCGATTCGTGTGGGGAATCGCAGGATCATCGAAGTCCCAGTAGGCGATTCGATCTTCCGGCACATGCGCTAGCCACCAGTCCGCTGCTTTGGCAGCCGGGCCCAGAAAGGAAAGGTCTTCGCACCATTGCGCACTAAGCGCCCATCCAAGCATTCCCCAAGCCTGGGCGCGGGCCCAGGTACTGTTGTCAGTTATTCCCTTGTGGGTATAGCGGCGGAGGATCGCGCCCGTGGCGGGGTCGAAGGAAGCCGATTGGCAAATCGATCCATCGGGGCGGAGGCAAAACTCGACATGCCGCCTGGCGTGATTTATCGCGATGGTTCGGAACTTGTCCTCCCCACTCTCCCGACCGGCCCACATCAACAGCGCAACCGCCTGCACCATGTCGATTTCAGCTTCGGTCGCGCCCACGTTGGAGACTTCTTCGAATGCCCGGCCAAGCGGAAGCACCCCCGCGCGAGGGTTGTACATTGCCGCCAGCGCGCGAGCGGCCTCCAACGCAAGATCGTGTGCCGCGCGATCGCCGTCCAGGATCGAGCCCAGCGCCGCGCCGTAGTAGAAGAGCAGGGCGCGCGATGAGCTGTCGGAAGCAAGCCGAGGACGCAATCTCTCGGTGAACTTGCGCGCCCACTCAAGCCATCTCTCGCGATCGCCCAGCGGTCCCGCATAAGCCCCCAGCCACAGCATCGCGTTGAAGTAACCACCCGTCCAGTCACCATCCGACGACCATGTCCAGCGCTGCGTCTGCGGGTCGGCGAAATGTGGAAATCCCGGCTGCTCCGACCGCGCCGTCTCCTCGACCCGCGCGCGGATGCGCGAGATCGCATCATTCCACGTGAGATGGTTCATCGCTCGCTTTCCAGAATCTCACCCGCTCGTGCGACGCTCGGCAAACGAGAGCGAGCCGGGCGGGAAAGTTGTTCCAGGAGCTAGGGTGGTCATACTCACCTCATCTTATTGTAAACCAACAAAAAACCATCACCTCTTTGTGGTGAGCCAACCCCGGGCCACCCGATCGCGTCGGGCTGTTTGGGGTTTCGATTGCGGGGTTAGTAGACTGCAGCACAACGCCCAAGCTGCGAGGGAAACTCAAGCCATGGCTCTAATCACGTTCGACGCTTATGCCAACAAGTACCAGCACATTAAGATGGAGCGACGCGACGACATTCTCCAGCTGACGCTGCACACCAACGGCGCCGAACTGAAGTGGGGCACGGACCCGCACGAGGAATTGTCGTACGCGTTCAATGACATTGCTCGAGACCGTGGCAACCGCTGCGTGATTATAACCGGTACCGGCAATGCCTTTTGTTCCGAAATTGACCTGGGGTCTGGACGAAGCGCTGCAATCCGAGGCGACGGGTCGCCGCAGCCGGCAGGGATCCGTGCCACGACCTGGGACCACATTTACAGCGACGCCAAGTACCTGCTCATGAACCATCTCAACATCGAGGTGCCGATGATCGCCGCGGTCAACGGTCCGGCCCTCATCCACGCGGAGCTCGCAGTCCTGTGCGACATCGTGTTGGCATCCGAGAATGCCGCCTTTCAGGACGCGCCCCACTTTCCCAACGGTATCGTACCTGGTGATGGCGTCCACATAGTCTGGCCGCTGGTCCTCGGTCCCAATCGGGGGCGCTACTTTCTTCTGACCGGTCAGAAACTATCCGCGCGGGAGGCGCTCGATCTGGGCGTGGTGAGCGAGATTTTGCCACAGGAACAATTGCTGGCGCGGGCGTGGGAACTCGCCCGGCAAATAACCTTGAAGCCGTCGCTTGCGGTGCGCTACGCACGGGTCGCGCTGACTCAACAGCTCAAAAAACTGATGCTCGAAAACCTCGGGTACGGACTGGCACTCGAGGGGTTGGGTGCAGCCCAGTCGTGGCCGGGCGCACGCACCAGGAGCTGATAATTCGCGGACTGACCCTGATTACGTCGATCGCCCCTAAATCCCCCTCGCGTTCGGCAAGCCACCGCGGTGTTTTCTCCGGTTCGAAGCTCTCAACTGACTATCGTTGGTTTGCGGAAGTGGCTTTTTAGTGTCCCTGTAGCAACCAAGTTTTGAGAACTCGTGGTCCCGCATGAGACTGGCCACCGCTTGTGAGCTGCCCCACCGGACTGCGATGAGCATCGCCGCGCCCCGAAGGTGATCGATTCGAATTCCTCCTGGTCGAGCGTACGATGGGTTTCAGAGCGGGACGACGAGGCTTAGTTTTTCTGAGGAGGTTAGAAGACCATGGCCGAGGCCGCACCAGACAGAATTCTCTACACCTGCGAGGACCGCATCGCCACCCTCACGCTTAACCGCCCAGACAAACTCAATGCATTCGATGATGAGCAGGTGGTCCAGCTCCGCGATGCGCTGCGGCGGGTCGATGCGGATGAGGCGGCGCACGTTGCGATAGTCACCGGCGCGGGTCGCGCCTTCTCCAGCGGCGCCGACGTGCATCAGCGTCAACTTCGCAAACGCGAAGAGCTGGAACGCTACGGTGGACCCCAGGCGCCTGGCGCCAACGCGGGCGACCTGCTGAGCCACTCGGTCAACTGGAAGCCGGTGATAGCAGCGGTTCATGGCTATGGGTTGGGACTGGCATTGGGGTTGGTGCTGGAGTGCGACCTGATCGTGGCCGAAGCGGGCACCCGCTTTCAGATAACCGAGGTGTCCCGCGGACTGGGAGGGGCACGGCAGTGGGGTCTGATGCAGCTGCGCGGGGGTGGCGCTCTCGCCGACGAAGTGGCGCTAACCGGAAGATTCTTCAGCGCGGAAGAAGCGCTGGCGGCTGGGATCGTCAATCGCGTTGCGCCCGCTGGCGAATACCTTTCTGTTGCGAGGGAACTGGCTTGCGAAATTCTCAAAAATCCGCCTCTCAGCGTTCGCGCCACGGTTCGTACCCGACGGTGGCAGATCGAGAGGTTGGGCCGCGAGATCGCGATGCAGATGCAGCCCTGGAAGCTCTACCTGAGCGAGGATTTCACCGAAGCGGCGCGCGCCTTCGCGGAGAAGCGAGAGCCGGCTCCTTTCAAGGGACGTTGAAGCGGGCAGAGGACCGACCGGTTTTCGCCGCTGCCCCGTATCGGAGCAGGAAAGAATTCGTCGCAACTAGCGAAAGACTTGCGGCCCGCCGCGCGGTCTCAAGGTAGCCATCGTGATCAGGGAAAATGGGTGCGGTGACAACCAGTATCTGCATCGGTTTGAGATTCGCTGTACGCAACTTCGCTCCTATCGCGGTATCAAAGGAAGCAGAAGATGAGAGGGCATACTATTCTGATGAAATACAGTCTGACGTGCGGGCGTGCCCCTGGTTCCTGCTCCGAATGGCTCGCCGCTATTGAGGTTGCGGTCAAACCGCGGGAAGTTGCTGGAGCTGACCTCGACACGGATGCGATGCCCCCGCCGGAAGACGTTACTGGTTGCCCATAAATCGATAGTGAACAGATACGGTTTTCCGGCCTCCATCAGCTTCGGCTCGCTGGCCGATTCCCGGTATCGGGCACGGATGATTCCATCAAGAAGGTTCTGCGCGTAGCCATCCGGATGAACATCGATGAGTTTCGCCGTAAAGTCGGTATCGACCGCCGAAGAGGCTGCCCACAAGGCTACGCTGACCGGTCCTGTGATCTCGACCGGTTGTTCGAGGGGATCCGAGGTATAGACTAACACGTCCGCGCGCTGTTCAACCGGTCGTTGGTCCTGAACGCCGATATCGATAGCCAGGTTGTTGCCGCCCAACGACGGGACCGGATTGTCCGGATCGTAAACGTAGGTATCGGGTGGTTCGGCATCGGGGGGCACGGTCGACAGCGCCCCGTCGCCGGCCAGGGTGTTGGCGCCGGTGTGGCTATGCAGGAAATAACGCACCTGTTGCATGTTGGGCGGTGGCCAGTCGGACAACTTTTGCCAGCGATTTTCACCCAAGGTGAAGATGGTGACCGGCGGTTCCTCCATGACTCCGTGGTCTACACCTTTGAGCCAGTAGTCGAACCAGCGCAGGAGGGTTTCGTTCAGGTCGATCAGCGCAGCGGGTCCGAAATCGATATCGCCGCCGCCGCGCGAGCTCGGCACATTATAAGGGAGCAGGTGACCCCACGGCCCGATAATCAGGCGCTGCCCGCGGCGGGCCTTTTCGAATCTACTGTTGGCCTTGATGCTGCAAAATGCGGTCGGGGCCCCCTCGCCGAAAATGTCATACCACGAGCTCACGTGCAGCATCGGGACGCTGACGCTCGCGGCGTGGCGGTTCACGTTGGCCCGATACCAGTACTCGCCATCGTCCGCATGCGCGATGTGATCGGCAAGGTAGGGGGCAGTCTCCTTTAGAAGCTCCACCCAGTCCTTGATTGGCAGGTGGCGATACCAGTCCTCGGTAAGCGGAGTGAAGGCGTTTAAGCCGAAACGGGTTTGTCGAATGATCGGAAACTCGCCCCCTTCCACGTAGTCCTTGGCCTTCTCGAAGAGGTCGTCGCGCTTCAGCCGCCTGAGCGTGTGGAGTCCCTTGAAAATCGCATAAGGAAGCATCCATCCCCACAGCGAAACCCCGCCGGTATGGTAGATCCAGCTGGCGTGGTAGTCGGAAGACGCGGAGACCGGTGCCATGACCTGCAGCGAAGGCGGCATGGGGTCGTTACAGGCAATCATGTATTGGGTCAGTCCGAGATAGGACTGCCCGGTCGTGCCTACGCGGCCATTCGACCATGGGAGCCGCGCGGCCCACTCAACCGCGTCGTAGCCGTCGGCGACCTCCTGGAAAATCGTGTCGTACTCACCCTCCGACTCGAACCGGCCGCGACAATCCTGCATGACGGTGACATAGCCGTAACGAGCAAACAGGTAACTGGCACCGTTGGGGTCGTCGGACCCTTTTTTGTTGTAGGGGGTGCGACTCAGCAGAACCGGAAACCGTCCTGAAGTTTCCGGACGGATCACGTCGGCGAAAAGCGTGACCCCGTCGCGGGTCTTCATAGGAATGCTTTTCTCGGTAATGACTTTGTATGTCTTGCGTGCTGGTACAATCACAGGAGCCTCCTCCTCGGAAAGTCCGTCTCATCGGATGTCTGCTGGCTTGATTGAGTGGTGCCACGACCATCAGTCTCATTTGGAAAAGACATCGGAATCGACCATGCCGGCCGCGTGCAGCACCTCCCTGGTGTGGTACCCAAGCTGCGGAGGCGGCAAGCGAATCGACTCCTGAGTTTCGGAAAAGCGGGCCACCGGACGCAAGGTCTTGAACTTCCCGGCGCTCGAATGGTCGATCTCGGTGATTGTTTCGAGTGCGGCCACCTGCGGATGGGCGAGCAGAGCTGGATAGTCCATAAACGGCACCGCGTCTCCGCCGACACTGTGGACCAGGCTCATGATCTCGTCGCGGGTGCGGTTCAGAAACGCTTTTTCCCAGATCGGTTTGACCTCGGCGGCATACCGTCCGATGCTCGTCGCCGCGCGTCCGTAATCTGCGAAACGCGGATCGGTGAGCACCTGTTCCATACCGAGTTCCAGCACCAGCCGATCCCAATCCTCGCTGTTGGCGCGCCGAAGAATAAAGTACAGCGAGCCATCTTTGGCCTGGTAACCATAGTCGGGCGGGGCGGTGTAGTGGTCGAGATGGAATCCATACCAGTCGTCGGGATCGCCCAACGAGTGCCACATGATCCCTCTCAGGTGCAGGAGCGAGCCGAACTCGCTGACCGCCACCCGCTGCCCTTCTCCCGTTCTCAGCCGATGAAACAACGCGCCGAGAATGGCCTGCGTGGCAAAGATTCCGGTGTTGAGACTCGCGACGTCCGCCCCGACGCGCACCGGCTTCTCTCCGATCCGACCCAACGACGCCGTGTATTCCGCCATCGCCTGCACGACCAGTTCGGAGCCGCAGGCATGACGAAGGGGACCGTCCTCTCCGAACGGGGTTATTGAGCAATAGACCAACTTCGGATTCGCTTCCCGCAGTCGAGCGTGGCCAAGCCCGATTCTCTCCGCGCCGTCAGGTCCGAAATCCTGGACCAGCACATCGGCGCTGTTTGCAAGTTGCAGAGCTGCCTTGCGGCCGTATGCAGTTTCAAGGTCGAGCACGACGCTCTTTTTGTTACGATTGAGACTCAGGAAAACCGCACTTTCTTCACCGACGAAGGGGGGACCCATTCGACGGGCGTAGTCGCCGGCCGGGGGTTCAATCTTGATAACCTCGGCCCCGCCATCGCCGAGCTGCATGGTACAAAAGGGGCCACACAGTCCCTGCGTGAAGTCGATAACCCGAAAGCCCTCCAGGCTCCCTCCGGTGGTCATTTCCCTTCTCCAGTCCCGCGATCGTCGATGATTCCCAGCTCTCTGAGCACCTCAACCGTATGCTCGCCCGACCTGCCCCCAGCCATAATCGGTCCCGCCGGTGTGCGCTCGAAGCGCCACGGCAGACCGTCGACGTGCATGTGGCCCCAGTGGGGGGTATCGAGTTCGACGAGGTGACCGTTGGCGAGGACCTGCGGATGATGGCGCAACTCCTCAAATCGCAGGAATGCTCCGTTGGGTACTCTCTCCTTGCTCAGGCGGATGGTCCACCAGGCAGCGGGCTTGGTCTTGAAGCGTTGCGCCAGAATCGGGACGAGCTCGGCGCGATGCTCGACCCTGAGCGGATTGGTTGCGAAACGCGGGTCTGAGATCAGCTCCGGGAGCTGGAGAGCGCGGCAGAAGCCGGCCCATTGCTCGTCACGCTCTACACCGATTGCCAAGTACCTGCGATCCGCGCACTCAAACGCCTCGTGGGGTGCGGTGGTGGCAGCGGCGCTGCCGAGCGGCTCAGGTTGTCTGCCGGTGGCGAAGTACTCGGCCAGCCGCGTGGTCTGGAGCGCCATTGCCGCGGTCAACATTTCGATTTCGATGAGTTGGCCGCGGCCGGTCCGCTCGCGTGCGATCAGCGCCTGCAGTACCGCCTGCGTGATCGTGGTCGCGGTGGTGAGATCCAGATGCGCGAGGTGACGGAACATCTCGCCGCGGCCTCGTTCCGGGCCGGTTATACTGCACCAGCCACAAAACGCCTGCACGGTGGGGTCGATTCCCGCCTCACCCGCCATCGGCCCGACGCGTCCAAATGCGGAGGCCGCAACGTAAATCAGGCGGGGATTGACTTTCGCGACGACCTGGTGGCCGAGTCCGAGGCGCTCGACCGCGCCCGGGCGCATGTTCTGGACGAGCACGTCGCACTTCTCGACGATCTTTAGCGCAATTGCACGGTCGGCTTCGCGCTTCAGGTCAAGTTCGATCATGCGCTTGTTGTGATTGGCGGAAATGTAGAGGACCGACTCTCCCTTGATGAGCGGCGGCACCGCGTGGGAGAGGCGGTCGCCGCCGGGAGCTTCCACCTTGATAACGTCGGCTCCCAGTGCTCCAAGGAGCTTGGTCGACCACGGCCCTACGGCTGCGATGGTCAGATCAAAAACCCGGATGCCGTCGAGAATTTTCCCCACCGCGATGCCCTCCCCTGGGTTCAGACCGCGTGTCCGGCGCGGCTGTGCCAAAGTTAGATCGACTCGGCTGCGATTGAAAACGGGGCTTGCTCGCGACTTAAAACCGATCGATTGTCTGCTCGGCCGGATTGTTTGTCGTAACGGAAGAAGCCAACAGAAGGACAAGACCAATGTCTGGACCACTCGAAGGTGTAGTTATCCTCGATCTCACTCAGCAGCTTGCCGGTCCCGGCGGTACCATGTTGTTGGGCGACATGGGTGCCACCGTCATCCGGGTAGATCCACCTCCCGCCCAGGTGGTCGCGGACGTTGCGCCCTCGGGCATGGTGGCGGGAGAAAAATACCTGCGACGGGTCGATCTCAACATCGGGCGCAGCAAGCGAAGCATTTCGCTCGATCTCACAAAACCCCAGGCGCGAGAAATCGTCTACGCCATCGCACGCCGCGCTGACGTGGTGTGCCAGAATTATCGTCCGGGAGTAGCGGAAAAACTGGGGATGGATCTCGAAGCGTTCCGCAAGATCAAACCCGACCTGATCTACAGCTGCGTCTCGGCGTACGGCGACCGCGGCCCCGAGAAGTTTCGACCGGGATTCGACATTGTTGCGCAATCCGGAGGTGGCTCGATGGTCCCGGGTCCCGATGGTTCCATGCCGAGTCCCACCGCCGTTCCGATCGGCGATGTTACGGCATTCTGTATGGAGGCCCTCGGCATCGTTGCCGCGCTCTATCATCGCAAGCTCACCGGCGAAGGGCAGGCGCTCAGCACCTCGATGCTGGCGGGATCGCTGCTCCAAAATATCCTCAGGCTGATAACCATCGACAAGGTCGATCGCGAAGATCGACACGCCGCACTCGAGCACGCCCGGACCCTAGTGGCTGGGAAGGCGCCGTACAGCGATATATTGAACGCGACCGCGTCCGGGCTGGGCGGCCAGCTGTCGGGGACCTTCACGGGCGGCAACCTGGTGACCGACGTGTACTATCGGGTTTTTCGAACCCGAGACGGGTATGTGACGGTCGGTTGTCTTAACCTGCGTCAACAGCGACGGATGAACGCGGCACTCAAGCTCGGCGATCCGCGCTTCGACTCCGGCGCGAGCAGTGAGTCGCTCAAGACGGAAGAGGCAAGGTTGAGGCTTGAACAAATGAAAGGCAAGGCCGAGGAGCGATTCGCCGAGCACTCCAGCGCCGAAATACTGGAGCTTCTGGAGGGTCAGGACATCGCGTGCGCACCGGTTCTCAACGTGCTCGAGACATTTGATAGCCGGCATCTTTTGGAAAACCGCTATCTCGTGGAGTACGAGCATCCGAGTGCCGGTAAGACCACACTAGTGGGCCATCCGATATGGTTTGAGAAGACGCCAATGCGCATCAAGCATCCAGCGGAGCCGGTGGGCGCTCGAGGCGAGGAGATTCTTTCCTGGCTTGGGTATAGCTCGTCGCAAATCCAGTCGCTGCGCGAGGAAAAGATACTCTGTCGATGAACTCGACGCGCCCAGGGAACCGCAGCTTGATGTGTGCGAGAGCCTACGCGCGACTGCGTGGCATGCTCGGAGCGTGGAGGTACCTTCCAGATCGCGAAGAGGGGTGCAAACTCATTCATGCCTCATCAGGAGGCTTGGTGCCGCGCTGACCAGCCGCGCAAGCACCATCCCGCTTTCTTCCCGGAGAATAAGTCCTTTCAGATGGTCGCGTCGGCGATGAACCGCCGCGGCGGCCCGGCGAGTCCACCGCTTCCCGCCGGATCTCGACCAAAGCGGTGTGCAAATGTTACAAGCGAAGCAATCCTGTGAGGAGACTTAAGCTAATGTCGCATAAGGGATTTTCCCACATCGGGCTCTCGACTCTGGACCTCGACAAAACGCGCGAATTTTACGAGGGCGTGCTCGGCTTCAAACCAGTACGCTGCGACACGATAACGGTGAAGGAGGGCGGCAAGATTCGCCACATTTTCTTCGACACCGGTCGCGACCAGTTGCTCGCCTTCATGGAGGCGCGCGGAGTTCCAGGTGTTCCGGCCGAATACGACGCCGGCATCAATCGCGGGCTCGGCGTGCCGAGCGCCTTTTATCATTTCGCGTTCGAAACCGGGAGCGTACCGGGACTCGAACAGAAACGTGCCGAGTTGCTCGCCAAGGGCGTCAAGGTCAGCGAAATCGTTGATCATGACTGGGCGAAATCCATCTACTTCAAGGATCCCAACGGGATGCAGCTCGAGTATTGCTGCTATACGCGGGAGCTCAACGCAGATGACGCGCGGATGCAGGATCGTTTCGAGGCGTCGATAAAGGGGATGGGGCTCGACGACCGGATCGATATCACACCGAAAAAATAATCCAGCCGGGGCGGAGAATCGGTCGGCTCGGCGGGCGTGTTTTTCTCTGTATTGCACGCCTAGACAAATTGCTAGACTTCAGGGAGTTCCGAAGGTCTTAGGGGGCGGCGCGACTCCCAGACTCTGCGGTTGAGCGCGGATGCTCGGCCCGGCATGGTCGAAAAGCCGGTGGCCCGCCCACACATGGAGCGCCGTGCGCCGGGAACGGCAATGAAACGCCATTGGAAGCAGCTGAGGGCGATCACCTTTGCGATAACGGTGCTCGCGGGACTGCCCCTGCCTCGAACGGTGTTTGCCACCCCGGCTGTCTGCACCTCGGCGAACCTGCAAACGCTCGCCGACAAGATCTCTTCTTTCGCAGTCACGATTAGTTCGGCAACTCTGACCTCCACTCCCGCCTCTTTCTGCGATGTGAAAGGGGACATCATCACCGAGGAACCGACGCCGAATACGGTCGAATTCGAACTGGGTTTACCGGTGACTTACAACGGGCGCCTTCTGTTCCTGGGCGGCGGCGGGTTCAATGGGTACATTCCTGCAGGCGTGGTGGACGGCGGTGTCAGTGCACAGTTTGCGACCGCCTATACCGATAGCGGCCACCAGTCATCATTCGCCAGCATTGCCGGCGAAGAGGGCCTTTCCGCGCTCGACGGCAGCTGGGGGCTGCTCCCGGACGGTCGACCGGACACCGCCGCGCAGGTGGATTTCTCGTACCTGGGCGTGCACGCGAGCACCGTGGTAGTGCAGGCACTGACCGCGGGCTACTACGGGAGCTCGCCGATTTCCTACTTCGAGGGATGCTCAACGGGTGGACGTGAAGCGCTGGTCGAAGCGCAAAAGTTTCCTGCCGACTTCCAGGGCATCGTCGCCGGCGATCCCGCCATCAGCGACCCCATTGCGGGTTTTACCTGGAACGATAAGGCTTTGCTTTCGAGTTTCGACTCGTATTTGTCGAACAGCGCGGTGGCAACCCTTGACGCAGCCGTGACCGCGGCATGTGACGCCTCCGACGGCGTGGTCGACGGCCTGATTGAGGATCCGAGGCTGTGCAACTTCGACCCAGCCAGTATCGAATGCAAAGGCGGCGCGACCTCGAATTGCCTGACCGCCGCCCAGGTTGCAACCGTGAAGGCGATTCAGGCTGGCGCTCGCGCCGGCAATGGCACTCAGCTTTACCCCGGCTACAGCCTGAGCAACCCGGGTGGGCCGGACGGCTGGGATCTCTGGATAACCGGTTTTGAAACCCCGACTTTTCGTCCGGTTGATGGCGAGCCGTGGGGCGAGCCACCCGCTTCGCTGGTCACCGCGCCGCTTCAATGGTCGTTTCAAGATCAGTTTTTGAAGTACTTCGTCTTCAACGACCCGAGCTATCCGTCACTCGGTTTCAATTTCAGCAGTCGCGACGTGGCCACCCTGCAGGCGGTCGTGACGAAAAATGGCGGTAATGGCGAGAATACCGACCTGTCAGCGTTTTTCGCCAACGGCGGCAAGCTGATCATGTACCACGGTTGGAGCGATCCGGCGCTCACACCTTTTGTCAGCGTTGACTACTACAGCGGGGTCGCAAAGACACTGCGCGGCGGGTTCCCGCAGCTCCAGAATAACGCCCGGCTTTTCATGGTGCCCGGAATGCATCATTGCTCGGGAGGGCCCGGACCCTACAATTTCGACCCGCTGACCCCCCTAATCGGATGGGTTGAGACCGGTGTCGCGCCGGACCGCATAATCGGCGAGGTGCCTGCGGGCCCGCAGGCCGGGCGTACTTTCCCCCTCTGCCCGTTCCCCAGTCTGGCGGTCTACCAGGGGGGCGGGGTGGATGATGCGGCAAACTGGGTTTGTAAGCGCACGGCCCCATAGCGTAGTCCTGGCTAAGATCCCTCCGAGCGTAACCAGGCCGGAATCCGGCTTCGCGAGTTGATTTCGCTGGGCCCGGCCTTGACCGGGCTGAGCCTTTTGCCACGCGAGCAATCTGTGAATGTCCAGGCGGTTGGACCGCTCAGCGGCCCTGTTTCCACCTGGTGTTGCTCGCGCGCACCGCAGCTATTATGGGATGCTTCGGCGGAGACTGATGGCGTCGGAGACGATATGAGCGTGGGCGAACCTGCAGTGGTGGAAGATTTCTCCAGGTCCGTGACCTGGGCGGATCCCTATGCCGCTTATTCCAGGTGGCGCGAGCAGTCGCCAGTGCTCGCGCGAATGCCGTTTGTTCTGCCCGACGGGTCCGAGATCGAGACGTTGAACTGGCTGCTGCTCCGCCACCAGGAAGTCTACGGCGTATTGCGCGATCACGAGACCTTTTCCTCGGAACCGCCGCAAATTCCCGGCATACCGGTGCCCCGCCTACCCCTGGTCCAGGATGACCCCCCGCGCCACTCGCTACTGCGGCGCCTGGTTAGCAAGGCATTCACCGCTCGGCGAATCGCGCTGCTCGAGCCGTGGATTCGCCAGAATGCTGAAGAGTTGCTCGAGGCGATGGGTGACGGGGAAGCCGAGGTAATGGGCGGTCTCGCGATTCCGTTGCCGGTCAGAGTGATTGCCCGTCTGATGGGAATTCCCGGGGAAGAATACGTAGCGTTCAAGCGCTGGAGCGATACGTTTCTGTCAATGAACACCCGCGACCTCGACCCGGGCCTCCGCGCTCGCAACGCTACCGAAATGGCCGACTATTTCGGGCGCGTGGTGGCCGAGAGACGAGCGCAGGGCGCCGAGGATCTCATAAGCGCGCTGGTCGAAGCCGAACTCGATGGTGAACGGCTACCAGAGGTCGAGCTGCTGGGCTTTTGCGTCCTCCTGCTGATCGCCGGCAACGAGACCACCACCAACCTGATTGGCAACATGCTCAATCTTCTTGCCGCCCGGCCCGAGCTGTGGCGGCGGGTGCGGGAAGATCGCTCGTTGGTCGAGCCCACGATCGAAGAGGTGCTGCGTTACGAAAGCCCCGTGCAAATCCTGTTTCGCTTCGTGCGGCGCAACACCGAGTTGGGCGGGCGCGAAATCTTTCAACACACTACAGTTGCACTTGGTTTCGGAGCGGCCAACCGCGACCCCGCGGTATTTGCAGAACCGGAGCAATTCAATATCCAACGCGACTGGAGCAGCCACGTCGCCTTCGGCGGCGGTATTCACTATTGCCTGGGTGCGCCTCTGGCGAGAGTAGAGGCGACGGTCGCGCTCAACGCGATGCTCGATCGCTACGAGACGATCGCCCCCGGATCGCGCCCAGGAACACGCCAGATTGCGACCAATCTGGTATTCGGATTCACCCAGCTGCCGCTTCGAGTTGTCTGCAGCTGAATCAGCCTTTCGCAGAATTCGAAACCACAACGAAGAGACACCAGTCGGGCGGATCCCGGGTGGTGAGAATTGCTTCGGTTGCCGTCGATCCCGTAGCAGGAGTACAGAGACAAGGTACTAGCACAGTGGAGGAACCCGGTATGGTTGGCGTCGTTGATGGGGACAGCCACTTCATGGAGCCGCTCGATCTGTTCGAGGAGCACGTCGAACCGCGCTTTCGTGAGCGCGCCGTCAGGATTGCAACCGACCCGGTGACCCACAAGCGAGCGATGCTGGTGGACGGCAAGCCGATGAGGCTGCGCGATGTCGAGGAAGTGCTTGGCATCCTCAGCGGTTATGGGCAAAAGGAGGAGGGTGGGACGATCAGCACCTTCGACCGGTACACCGCCTACAGTTCGGATTGGCAAGACATGGGCGCGCGTACGCGCTTTCTCGACGCCGAAGGAATTGCCAGTCAGGTCATCTATCCGAGCCTTGGAATCATCTGGGAAGGCGAGGTGGCCGATGCGGAACTGGCCGACGCTCTGTGTCGCGCTTACAACCGCTGGGCTTTCGACCTGGTCGCGAGCCATCGGCAGCGTCTTTTTCCTGCGGCGCATGTTTCCATTCGTGAACCCGCGCTCGCGGTCAAGGAACTCGCGCGCGTGGCAAAACTGGGATGTCGAAGCGCATTCGTCGCGGCCATGCCGATTAAGGGCAAGAGCTTTGGCCACCCGGATTTCGATCCGGTATGGGCGACGGCGCAGGACCTTGACCTGACGGTCGGGCTGCACGTGGTTTCGCACCATCACTACATGGGCAGTGACTTTTATCGCGATCCCAAGCCCGGTTTGATGTACTTCACGATGAATTTGTTGCAGGACCCCCGACAAGTGCTCACCACCATGGTGATCGACGGAGTCTTCGAGCGCTTTCCCCGCTTGCGGGTGGGTACCATCGAAGCGATGGCGGGATGGGTGGGCGAATGGCTCGAGCGGATTGACTACCGCTACCGCTATATGGGCCATACCTCCGCGATGAAGCGCCCGGTATCGGAGTACTTCGCGCGTAACATCTGGATCAGCGGGGACCCCGAAGAACGGATGTTCAAGTACGTAGTGCAATTCGCAGGCGACGATAAATTCTTCATCGGTTCTGACTACCCTCACGCCGAGGGGTTCGTTCATCCGGTCGCCAGCCTGCGCGAGCATTTGAAGGATTTGCCCCCCGCGTCCGTGGAAAAGATTCTGTCCAAAAACGCGCGCGACTTTTACAAACTCTAGGACGCAGACGGATTTCCCCGAAGCCGGAAGCGAGTCGAGGAAGATGGCACCCCCATGCTAAGTCCATACCGAGTGCTCGATCTGACTACCGAGCGAGGGTTCCTCTGTGGCCAGATCCTGGGCGATCTGGGTGCGGACGTCATCAAGATTGAGCCGCCGGGCGGTTCGTCGGCTCGGCAGCTGGCACCCTTTTTTGAAGATCGAGCAGATCCCAATCGTTCGATTTACTGGTGGGCGTACAACCGCAACAAAAGAAGCATCACTCTCAACCTGGAAACCGACCGGGGGAGAGAACTGCTTTATCGACTGGTCGCGGGAGCGCGGTTTCTAATCGAATCGTACGATCCCGGCTACCTCAACGAGCGTCGGCTTGGTTACGCGGATCTGGCAGCCCACAACCGCGAGCTGATACATGTTTCGATAACCCCGTTCGGCCAGGCTGGTCCCAAGGCCGCCTACGCAGACAGCGACCTGGTAATTCTTGCCATGGGCGGACCGTTACTACTGTATGGCGATGAAGACCGGGCGCCGGTTCGCCTCAGCGTGCCGCAGGCTTATCTTCATGCCTGCGGCGACGCGGCCGTGGGAGCGCTGGTGGCTAATCACGAGTGCAACCGCTCCGGCACCGGACAGCACGTCGATGTGTCCGCGCAGCAGTCGGTGACCTTGGCGACCCAGGCCAACAACCTGGCATACCGGCTGCAGGCCGACGAGTCGCGCCGCATGGCGGGAGGAGTGAAAGTGGGAGCCATGCGAGTTCCCCTGGTGTGGCGGGCAAAGGACGCCTTCGTCACGCTGGTCTTTCTGTTCGGGCGCCAGCTTGGCGTGTTCAGCCAGAGGCTCATGAATTGCCTGTACGAAGAGAAACGATGTGATATCGCAACCCGCGACAAAGATTGGATCAGCTACGGGGCATTGCTCGCGAGCGGCGAGGAGCCGATGCAGGAATATGAGCGGGTGGTTGGTCTGATTGCGGGTTTTCTTGCCAGCCGAACCAAAGCCGAGCTGTTCAGCCTCGCGCTTGAGCGGGGATTGCTGATCGCTCCGGTCGCAACCGTAGGCGAGGTTCTTGCCAGTCCGCAACTGGAAGCGCGTCAATACTGGCGGGTGCTCGAACATCCGGAGCTGGGACGTGCGTTTCCCTATCCGGGGCCATTCGCCAGGTTCAGCGAAACACCGATCATCTACCGGCGCCGCCCGCCGCTGGTGGGCGAACACAACTTTGAGGTTTACTCCCGCGAGTTGCGACTGTCCGCAGAGCAGATCCGGGACCTGGCGCAAAGAGAGATAGTGTGATGTTACCGCTCGAGGACGTAAGAGTATTGGACTTCATGTGGGCGCTGGCGGGCCCGGGTACCACCAGGGCCCTTGCCGACTACGGGGCGACGGTAGTCCGAATCGAATCAGCCAACCGAGTCGACGGTGCCCGTACGGTTGGTCCTTTTAAAAACAATCAGCCTGCCCACGACGGTTCGGGTCTGTTCGGCACCTACAACGCGGGAAAGCTGGGGCTTGGACTCGACTTGAGCAAACCCGAGGCGCGCGAGGTGGTACTCGACCTGGTGCGATGGGCGGACGTGGTGTGCGAGTCGTTTTCACCAAAGGCGATGCGCGCCTGGAGGCTTGACTATGACTCTTTGCGGGTCATCAAACCCGACCTGATCATGCTGAGTTCATGCCTGATGGGCCAGACCGGTCCGCTGTCAGGCTTCACCGGATTTGGCACCATGGCGGCAGCGGTCTCGGGTTTCTACAATCTCTGCGGGTGGCCGGACCGGGCGCCCTCGGGGCCTTTCGGTGCCTACACCGATTACGTGGCGCCCCGCTTCGGCGCAGTCGCGGTCCTTGCGGCCCTCGACTACCGCAAGCGCACGGGCAAAGGACAGTACATTGATCAGGCTCAGGCAGAATCTGCTCTGCATTTTCTTTCGCCTGCGCTGCTTGATTGTGCCGCCAACGGGCGAATGAGCCAGGGCGTCGGAAACGACGACCCCAATTATGCTCCTCATGGTGTCTATCCGGCTCTCGGCAACGATTGCTGGGTGGCGATTGCCTGCCTGAGCGAGGAACATTGGCGCCGATTGTGCGCCGTGATGGCCCGGGACGACCTGGTGAACAGCAAGAGCTTTGCGACGTTGCCCGACCGTCAACTCAACCGGGGCGAACTTGATCAAATCATCGGAGCCTGGACGAGCAGCCGGTCGGCTGACGCGGCGGAGCTCTTGCTCCAGGGCGCGGGCGTTCCGGCGGCTGCCGTCAAGGACAGCAAGGGGGTTTCCCAGGACGAGCAATTGGCCAGCCGAGGGTATCTCATCGAAATCGATCACCCCGCTTGCGGCAAGACCGTAATCGAAGGCTCGCGGTTTGTTCTTTCGCGCACCCCGGCTTCAATCTCGCGGCCCGCACCTATCGTAGGCGGCGATAACCAGTACGTTCTTCAATCCATCCTGGGTTACGACGAAGAACGTATAGGTGAACTTCTCACTGCGGGTGTGCTGCAGTAGGCAATCCGGGTTCGGGGAACCATTGCTCGGCCGACAGCGGGGCAAAGCAAGCAGCAGGACCCTGCGCTATATCGGATTCACCGGTGCTGGCCTTCCAGACTCCGTCCGTGTCCCAGGCTTTGAGCGGCCGGTATATCTGGAAGACTTGATTGGATATGCCCCGGCGTCGCCCCTGCCGGCAATGGTGGGTCTGGTACGGAGCGGATTTTCGAGGACAGGTTCGACGTTCTCTTTGGATCAACGCTTACCCATCTGTCTGGGACCCTTGAGCTTGGCCTTCAGTTCGACGACGGGTATCGCCGGCAGCGTCGTTATCTTGACCGTGCCGCGCGACGACAGATCGACTGACAGATGCGCGACGGTCTCATTGTCCGGTGCGTCCACAATCGTCACAAAATCGTAACCGCCCAGCACGGCGTATTGCGTCACGACCTTGCAACCGAACTCCGAGATCTCCTTGTTCACCGCATCGAGCCGCTCGGGATCCTTGTGGAGAGTCTGACTGCCCTCGGGAGTCAGCGAACTGAGCAGGATGTAGGTCGGCATTATTTCCACCTCCTGAGCCCGGATAGCCTTGCCAAGCCCAGAGCTTCCCGCTGGTCCCGTGTTAAATCAAGTTTGCCGAAGCTCAGCCGAAAGTGCCCGCACCCCGGGCCCATTTGTATTTCGCCCCGAGAACCACGACCGGCTTTTCGGTGGTATACGCATAGGCGGGGATCTGCCTCTCGAACAGGTAGGCACACGCCTCTTCCACCTCGACGTCCCCGACCAGCGAAGCCACCACCGGCTTGTCTATTCCCTGGCGGCGCTGTTCCTCGACAACCTGCGCGGTGAGTTTCGCAAAGACCATCGGTGGAGTGATTATGGTGTGCCAGTAGCCAAGCACCAGCGAATGCACGCGAGGGTCCGTGAGTCCGAGTCGGATGGCATTTTGATAAGTCGCGGGCGGCTCACCGCCGGTAATGTCGACCGGATTTCCCGCGGCGCCGAATGGCGGAATGAATTTGCGAAACGCCTGGTCAAGGTCCGCGGGCATCTCCATCAGCTTGAGTCCATTGTCAACGCAGGCATCTGCCAGCAGCACCCCGGAACCGCCGGCTCCGGTAATGATCAGCACATTCTCGCCGGCGGGCGTCGGCAGCATGGGAATACAACGGGCAAACTCAAGCATGTCGTTAAGGCTCTGTGCGCGAACCACACCGGATTGGCGCAATACATCATCGTAGATGCGATCGTTACCGGCCAACGCCGCGGTGTGGGAGCGCGCGGCACGCGCACCCGCTGCGGTGCGTCCAGCCTTGAGCACGATAACCGGCTTCTTGACCGAGACTCGTCTCGCAACTTCCGCGAAGGAGCGGCCGTCCTTGAGATCCTCGACGTGCATCGCGACGACCTCGGTGTCGGGATCTTTCTCGAAGAAGGTCAGCAGGTCGTCTTCATCGATATCGGCTTTGTTGCCCAGGCCCACAATGGCCGACACTCCCATCTTCGTGGATCGGCTAAATCCCAGGATCGCCATGCCGACCCCACCGCTTTGCGACGACAATGCGACCTTCCCCTTCACGTCGTAAGGGGTACAGAAAGTCGCGCACAGGTTCTTCGGCGTGTAGTAAAAGCCGTAGATGTTGGGCCCCATCAGGCGGATGTTGTGCTCACGCGCGACCGCGACCACCTCGCGCTGCATATCGACATTGCCGGTCTCGGCGAAGCCTGACGGGATCAGAACCGCGCCGGCGACCGACTTTTGGCCGCATTCGGCAAGCACCGGTGCCACCAGGCGCGCCGGGATCGCGAAAACCGCCACGTCGACGCGCTCGGGAACCTCCTTGATGCTGCGAAAGGCCCTGCGACCAAGCACCGAGTCGAGGCTCGGATGGATTGGAATGATGCGGCCCTGGTAGCCGCCGTTGATCAGGTTTTTCAGAACTGAGTTGCCAATCTTCCCATCCTCGGCTGACGCGCCGATGACCGCGACCGAGTCGGGGCGCATGATGCGGTTCATGGCGCGCAGTATTTCGTCTTGCGAAGGACGAAAACGTACGGGCGGCGGGTCGAAATCAAGCAGGACCCGGACATCGGCGGCGGTTGCGCCAGTGCGCGAGGCGAATACCGGGTTCAGATCCACCTCGGCTATTTCGGGAAAGTCCTGCACCAGCAGAGACACGTTCCGCACCAGCGCCGTCAGTGCGTCACGGTTCGCCGCTTCCCCGCCGCGCAAGCCGTTCAGAACTTCCTTGCTGCGGATTGCGTCGAGCATCGAGCGAGCTTCGGGGATGGTCACCGGCGCCAGGCGAAAGGTAATGTCACTTAAGGTCTCCACCATCACCCCGCCGACCCCGAATGCGACCAACTTTCCAAAGCTCGGGTCGGTGGATGCACCGACGATCAGTTCGATACCGCCGCCCGCCACCATCTTCTGAACCAGTACGCCGTCGAGGTGGGCCTCGGGCCGAGCGCCTTTCGCCCTCGCGATCAGCGACTTAAACGAAGTTTCAACCGCGGAAACGTCGCCGAGGTTAAGCGCGACGCCGCCCACATCGGTTTTGTGCTGAATCTCGGGAGAGGAAATCTTCAAGGCGACTGGGTAACCAATTTCTTTGGCGACCTCGACCGCCTCCGCTGCTGAGGAAGCGAGCGCCTGTGACGGAATGGGAATCTCGTACGCTCGGCAAAGCTCGGCGCAGTCGGCTGCGGAAAGAGCGACCCGTTGCGCTGCCCGCGCCCGTTCCAGGATGTTCTTCACGGTTGGGTGATGGTTGTTCATCTCTTTCTTAATCCTACTTCGAAAGACCCGGTCCTTCGTAAAACAGTTCCCGAGCGTCCGTCACTAACTCAAAACTCCGAACTGGCCAAAAAGTCCAGCGATGCTCTCGGGCGATTTGTATCAGCAGCTTGTGAGTCGCGCGGCGGCCTGAGTTATCAGCGCGTTCGGAGCCTGGCTTTCAAGGGTGGCAGCCCTGCCCGCGGCTCCGAAGCCGAAAACGCACTCGCAGATTGATTCCATTCTCTGCCAGGTGTGGTCGTCGAGCACTTGAGGCCCGCGACCTCTGCCAGCCGCAGAAGAGATTTGCCCTAGTAATGTGTCTTGGGCTCGAAGGGTCCTTGTCCTGGCTCGGTGAAGACTATCTCGAAGGTTCGATCAAGCGGCGCAAACATGGCCTTAACCGTGACCATCTCTCCCGGTGCCAGGTGCTCGATTTCGTCGCTGTGCGGCCCCTGCAGCACGAAATTCGGACGGTGCGTACGCACCTGCTCCCAGATGTCAGGCCATCGAATCCGCGGGTGGTCCACGTATGCGTCGTTGAGCAGGAATTTGTATTCCGTGGCACCCAGCCCCAGCGTGACGATGGTTTGCCCGTCGTATATCTGCATGGGGGAAGGCTTCGAGATCACCAGCGTGGTGTTAATCGGCAACGCCATCGCACCGAACTGCGCGCGCGCAGCGGTTGGAGCAAGGATCGCGAGCGCAGCCACCCATGGCGCCACTCGAAGCATCGCTCTCGCAGTCCATTTCATATTGTCATCCGAGGGAGGCCGGAGCGTCTTTGGAGCCGCTCGACGATTTCCCTTCGCAATTCCGACCGCGACCGGGGGCTGACCAACATCTATACCCCTTCGATCCTTTGTGCACCATCCGGCATCTCCGGACACCACCCGGGCAGTTTGGTCCAGCGAACCCGCTTGACGGATGGCCTTTTGATTATCCGAACCGATCGGAGTACTGGGAAGGCTAACCGTGGCATGACGCGATGATGTCCGCTGCTGCCGGCACCACCGCGTTTACACGGCGGAGACGTCTATGGCCCACTTCGCCGAGAGTCGGACGTTGACAGAATATCCCCGCGGGGCGCAACGCTGGACCCTGCTCCTGCTCACGGTGCTCGCCGCGGTCCTCACGGGCTATGAGTTTCAACTCGCCCCGATTCTTCCGCTGTTGTTGCCCTATCTGCACATGAGCCACATCCAGTATGGCTACTTCATCACGTTCGCGGTTGTGGTTGGGGCCGTCTCGGCATTCTTCGGGGGGCCACTCGCCGATCGCTACGGGCGGGTCGTGATTCTTGATGCTTGTCTGGCGGTCATCACGCTGCTGGTCTTTGCGAACCTGCTTATCGTCGGCATCAAGTCGTTCGTGGCGATCCGGACCCTGATGTCGATCGTGGCCGGGCTGATGGCGGGCGCGAGCGCGGCCCTGGTGCGCGACATGTCGCCGCGCCTTACCCGCGCGTTAGCCTTCGGCTTGCTCACGATCGGTCCGGTCGGATCCAACTACATGGGCAATTTCATCGCGGGTTGGACGCTTCCGATCTACCACACCTGGCAATCGCAGATGTGGATCATGGGATTTCTCGCGATTGTCATGTACGCACCGATCTTTCTATGGCTGAGAGATCTGAGTGCCGAGCTGCGGTTGAAGATCTATCAGACCGAGTTGGCGGCCCTCGAGGTTGCCGGCCGCCGTAGCGCAACCGCAGCAGAGCTGCCATCGAGCGCGCGCCAGGCATTTATGATGCTGCTTGGACATTTCGAGCCCTGGTTGATGGTGGTTCCTTTTACCATCAGCCTCTGTCTGTACATCGCGATCCAGGCCTTCGGGCCCCTGATGTTCACGGAATCGTTCCATTACACCCCCGCTGACGCGGCTCGGATGAACTCCTATTTCTGGCTGGGCAATCTGGGCGCCCTGATTGTGGTCGGGGTGATTTCCGATCGCCTGCAAGTGCGCAGGCCTATCTCGACCATTGGCGCGGTGGCGACAGCGCTACTGTTGGCATGGTGGATACCGAGGTTCGGCGGGGAGTTGCCACGCCACGTGATGATCGTGGTTGCCACCTTGCTCGGGTGCTTTTTGGCGATGATCGCGGTGCCGTGGGCGGCTCAATACTCCGAAACGCTTGAAGACACCTCGCCGGCATTGCAGGCAACCGGGTGGGCCTTCTACGGACTCGTCAGCCGTGGATGGGTTGCGATCTCCGCGCCACTGATGCTTGCGATCGCGGCTCGTTACGGATGGGCGAGCTGGATGAAACTTTCGCTGGCAGCGATGCTTCTGTACGCAGCCGCGACGATCTTCGCAAGCCGCCGGGCGGTTGAGACGCTGACCCCGGCCGAGGTTCGGCCCGGCCTGGCTGGGCGCTGATTCGGCCCAATCGCCAAGGCCCGCGGCTACTGTCTTTGCACCGCCGGAATCACTTCTTCGGCAAACCCCTGAAACTCGTCCTCGACCAGAATCGGCCAGCGCACGTTGAAGATGAAGTGGGTGACGCCTACTGCGCGGTACTGCGCGATTTTGTCGAGGCACTCGTCCTTGCCGCCGATCATGATGCGGTCGCGTGCCTGCTCCGGCCGGATTTGGGCCATGGCCGCCGCGGCCGCGGAAATCATCTGTTCGCGCTCTTTCGGCGCCTTGTAGCACAGCGGCAGCATGATGGTCTTTTCGATTTCGTCGGTGTCGCGACCTACCGTGTCGCCGTGGCGCTCGATAACCCCGATCAGCCTCTTCATCTCGGCGGGATTCGCGTGCATGGTGTTCCACAGGTCGGCATGCTGCGCGACGATCTTGAGCAGGGATTTTTCTCCGCGTCCCCCGATCATCAAGGGGATATGCGGCTTCTGGAGCGGTTTGGGATTACACACTGCATCGACCACGCGAAAGTGCTTGCCTGCAAACGAGGCTCGGTCCTGGGTGAACATGGCTTTGATGATCTGGCATGACTCGTCGAGCGCCTCGAGACGCCCGCGGAGGCTTTTAAAGTCGATCCCGAAGCTGCCGTGCTCGAGCTCATACCATCCGGCGCCGAGTCCCAGGTTGAGCCTGCCGCCGCTCACCTGGTCGAGAGTGGCCGCCATTTTTGCGGTCAGGCAGGGGTTGCGGTAGGTGTTGCTGTTGACCAGCGCACCGATGCGGGCGCGCCTGGTGTGCTGGCTGAGGGCACCTAACAGGGTCCAGCTCTCCATGCACGGACCGGCAGGGTCGGGGGTGAAGATCGGATAGAAATGGTCGAAAGCCCAGAGCGAGTCGTAGCCCCACCCGTCGAGGTTGCTCCACACCTCGCGCATTCGGTCCCAGGTGACGTTCTGTTGTCCGGACTGAAACCCGAATCGAATCGGATGCTTGCTCATTTCCCTTGCCACCTCCGAAGACTAATCTGCAGTCCTGCGACGTCGCCAACCAGAACACGTGCGGCGCCGTTGCGGACACTAGCACAGGCAGAGTTGCCACCGGGCAGGTCCTCGTGAACGCAAATCGGGAAGGAGATTAGTGATGGTCGAAGAAGCCCTCGAAATTCGCACCCCCGACGGCACCGCCGACGCCTTCCTGTATCGTGCCGACGGTGGCCGGCGCCTTCCGGGAGTAATTCACCTGACCGACATCGGTGGCATCCGGCCCTCCCATTGCAACATGGCACGGCGACTCGCCGAGAAGGGTTATGCGGTTCTGCTGCCGAATGTTTTCTACCGTACCGGAAAACCTCCGATGTTCGACTTCACGCCTACCATGGGTGAGGAACGCACCATGAAACGCTTTGCCGAACTCGCCACACCCATGACCCCCGAAGCCGCCGAGCGTGACGCCGCCGCGTACGTCGATTTCCTCGCGGCGCAGCCGTCGGTGGACTCGGGCAGCATGGGGGTAGTGGGACACTGCTTCACCGGAGGTATGGCAATGCGGGCCGCGGCGGTACGCCCGGGAAAGGTCGCGGCGGCGGCCTCATTCCACGGCGGCGGACTTTACACGAACGCGGCCACCAGCCCGCATCTCGTGCTTCCCCGGATCCGGGCCGAGCTCTACTTCGGTCATGCGATCAACGACCAGAGCATGCCCGAGGAAGCCATCAGGAACCTTAAGCAGGCGCTGGCGCGGTGGGGCGGAAAGTATCAGAGCGAGACCTACGCCGGCGCCTATCACGGCTGGACCACGCCGGATGCGCCCGTCTACAACCAGCAGCAGGCCGACCGCGCCTTTGAAAACTTGGCCGCGCTGTTCGCGCGGACGCTGAAGTAGGTTCGGCGCGCGGCGCGGCCCTGGCGGGGCGGGCGGCCTTGGTTTGGGCGCGACCGATCAGAGCCGCTGCGCGCGTTCGAGGGTGGGCGCGATTCGTTTCACGACTTCGAGTGCGCGTCCGTTTGCCATCCTTATTGCATCACGCTGCGAGAACAGGACCAGACGATGTGCGCCGGCCTCCTGGTAGCCCTTAAGATTCTCCAATGAGACGCCGTCCTCGCCGGGGTCGGCGAACGCGCTTATCTGCAGGCTCTCGGGATTGCGACCGGCCTGGGCGACGACCTTCTTGAGCGTATCGATGTCGTTCTTGAGATTCTGCGGTTTGCCCGCTATTGGGGCCCAGCCGTCGTAGCTGCGGGCTATGCGCTCGAAAGCCTTTGCCCCGCGGGCCCCCAGCAGTATTGGAGGTCCGGGTTTCTGGATCGGCTTCGGGTCGCAACGGACTGCCGGGAACTGGACCAATTCGCCCTGGTAGCTGGGCTCCGCCTGGGTCCACAATACTCGCAATGCCTCGACCGTCTCGCGCAGCCGCTTCCAGCGTTTTCCGAAGCGTGTTCCCATTGCCTCGGTCTCTTCGCGAAGCCATCCGCCGCCAATTCCCAGCACCACGCGGCCGCCCGAGATAACGTCCAGGGTCGCTATCGTCTTGGCGGTGATAATCGGCTCGCGTTCGGGGAGCAGACAGATACCGGTCCCGAGCTTGATTCTCTTGGTGACCGCTGCGGCGGCACCCAGCGCAATGAAGGGATCCATCCAACGCCCGTAATGTTCCGGGAGTTCCCCTCCGCCCGGCGGGATGGTTTTGAAGGCGATCGGAATGACCGGGTGTTCGGGAATGAAGAGCGACTCATAGCCGAGGTCTTCGACGGTGCGGGCTATTTCAGTGATGTCTCCCGTTTCCGCGGTTGCCGCAATCATCACGCCGATATCCATCGCGTTATTTCTCCTCGTGGTGTTCCGACCGGCATCCAGTCGCCGGTAGTGTGAAAGCACTTCAGAACCCGATGAGGCCTGTGCCCGGGTGCGTACGAAGGTAACTCACGCGGATTGCGCTGATCGAGTCAGCCGAAACTTATGTCGCTGCGCGCAAGCCCAGAGACGACGTTCCGGTCGCTTCGCCCATCGCAATGAGGCGGTGCCTCCAGACGATGCCTTTACGCCGAGCGAAGCGATTCTGCAATCAGCGGGAATCGGTTGCCGGTTTCGTTCTTCGGTGCCATGGTCTCGCCTGAAGGGGCCAGCCTCTATGGATACGCTCAAGGACAAGACCGCGATCGTCGGAATCGGCCACACCGAATATTCGCGAGATTCGGGACGCAGTGAGATGAGTCTGGCGGTCGAAGCGATTCGCAATGCAGTTGCCGACGCGGGCCTGAAGCCATCGGACATTGATGGAATCGCCAAGTTCAGCATGGACAACAACGACCACGTTTTCCTTGCCGCGAACCTCGGCATCCCCGCGCTGCGCTTTTTCGCCGAGGCGCCGTGGGGTGGAGGGGGAGGGCCGATCGGTTCGGTGATGTTAGGCGCGATGGCGGTGGCGACCGGGATGGCGAACTGCGTGGTGGCCTTCCGCGCGATGAACGAACGCTCCGGGCGGGGCACCGGGCGCTTCGGACTTGCGGCGGTGCGCGAGGGAGCTCCCGGCGCGCGCGGCTATCTGGAGCCATACGGGTTTTTCAGCCCGGCGCAGGCGGTAGCGTTGAGCGCGCGCCGCCACATGCACTTATACGGAACCAGGAGCGAACACTTCGGAGCGATCGCGGTAGCGTGCCGGGCGCATGCGCAGACCAATCCCAACGCGGTAATGCGCGGACGGCCGCTGACTCTCGAAGACCACCAGACCTCGCGAATGATCGCCGAACCCTTGCGGCTGCACGACTGCTGTCTGGAGACCGATGGGGGCGCCGCGGTCGTGATCACCAGCGCGGAACGCGCGCGTGATTTGCGACACAAGCCTGTCTACATCATGGCGGGTGCATTTGGTGCGACCGATCGCAACACTCAGGCGGTGGTGAAATTTCTGGAGCATCCGCGTTCGGAATCGACCGTGGTGGCCGACGACCTGTTTCCGCGCGCCGGTATTGGCCACAAGGATATCGATGTGTGTTTCATCTACGACCACTTTACGCCCCTGGTCCTGATGGCCTTCGAGGAATTGGGCTTTTGCAAGCGAGGTGAAGGAGGTCCATTCGTGTCGGATGGCAAGTTGCTATGGCCGGACGGTGCGCTGCCGTTCAACACCAGCGGGGGCAATCTCTCGGAGGGCTACATTCATGGAATGCAAAACACCATCGAAGCGGTGCGCCAACTCCGGGGCGATGCGATCAATCAGGTCAAAGACGCCGAGATTGCCTTCATCGCCTCGGGCAACGCGGTGCCGAACACCGCGATGATCGTGCATCGATAGTGAATCTGAACGAGGTTGGGCGAATGGTTGCGGAGAGCGAGCAGGAGCACCGGGGAATCTTGAGCCGCTCGATGCAGCCAGGCTTCGCGCGCGTGGGTTGCGAAGTTGGCACCGTTGCCTTGGAAGGTTGACCGCCTGACCGGTTGGAGAAAGCGGTAATGGACACGAGATCGAATTTTCCGCGACCGATTCCGGAATTCGACGCCAGGGAATTCTGGGCCGGCTGCAATCGCGGAGAACTGCTGATGCAGCGCTGCGCGTCGTGCAAAAAATTTCGCTGGCTCCCCCAACCCATGTGCCCATCGTGCAATTCGCTCGAAAGCGAATGGACCAAGGTCAGCGGCCAGGGAACCGTCTACTCATACACGATTATAACGCACCCGGTTCATCCGGCTGCCGCCAGTCGCGTGCCGTACAATGTCGCGCAGGTGCAGCTCGATGAAGATCCGCAACTGATCCTGATAACCAACCTGGTCGGGGTCAGCAACGAAGACATCCGCATCGGAATGCGCGTGCAGGTAACCTTCGAAGAACATTCACCGGGCGTAATGCTTCCGAAATTCGAGCGCGTCACGAGCTCTTGAAAGGGACAGCCGCCGGGTCCCCGGCATCCCGATGAGAAGCGGGTGCGCCCGAGGCAATGGCAAGGGTAACGATGGCTATTTTCGGGGGGCGGGTGTGGGGCCATCGCCCTCGCAGATGAGGTCAAAGGGTTCAGAGGTCGGGAGTCCTTTTTTCCAGGTCCACACATACAGGAAATCCGGCGCCCCGCTGGGAACTACGTTGGCGTAAGCGGGAATCCCGACGGTTTGGACGTTGGCGACACAATTTGGGGGCTTGGTGAAGGTCGTGGCGTTCAACATGACTTCGTAGTAGCCATCAGCCTCCTCGAAGGCCGAGCTGACCGCCGTCCTGCGCGAGTATGGTTCCATCGGAACCGATAGACGCTGATGCCACCACGGTGACCGCGGCGTCGGAAGGGCTGGTCACTACCGCCGCGCCAGCGGCGCTCCGCAATCCCAGAACCAGGCCAAGCGGCAAGATGACAATCTTATTCACGATTTTCCCCTCGTTTGTAAGTCGACCAGCAGCCCTCTGGCGCAAACCCGAACCAAGCGCTCCTCGGTTGATATTCGCTGCCGGTCACCGGTTCGGATGGATTCGTCAAGGTCGTATGGCCCGGGCCTCTTGTAGGGGCTTTTGGAGATGGCGGTCAAGGCCACGGTTCTTGTCCGGTTTCGACCACCAGAGGCTGTCGATTTGATCCTCGCACGCCGGATGAGCTCTCCCAGCCTTGAAAGTTGCAGCAGCGGACCACACCATCCGCCCACATCGACCATCGATACGGATTCGGCCAGCAGGTTCGAATTAAGCTGCGCAAGGTGACGCGAGGGCAGCGCTTGACATCAGACCCTTTTCCGATCGAACCGTGAGGAGTTGACCCGCCGGTCCTGGAGGATTGCACATGGCAGCACCCCGCTTTGGTCTCACGCTTCCAAACCGTGGCGTTATCATCGGCGCCACCACCGTCGAAGAGATGCTGGAGATGGCGCAATGGGCGGATGGAGCAGGCTGGGATTCGGTGTGGGTGGGAGATTCGATCTTCGCCAAGCCGCGCCTGGATGCGATTGCCCTGCTCGGCGCGATTGCCGCGCGCACCAAGCGGGTGAGGCTCGGCCCGGCGTGTTTTGCCAGTACGCCGCTGCGCAACCCGCTGCTGCTGGCCTATCAGTGGGCCAGCCTCGATTTTTTGTCCGCAGGACGCACCGTGTTTTCCGCCTGCAAGGGACAGCCGCAACCGGGCGGCGGGGAATTCGATCGTGAATTCACGGCGCTCGCGATAGACCCTCGCAGCCGCGTGCGGCGGATGGAAGAAGCGATAGAAATCCTCCGACTCACGTCAACCCGTGAGCACGTAGACTACCAGGGCAAATATACGCAGTTTCGCGATGTTACCGTGCTGCCGCGCCCGGTCCAGCAACCGATCCCGATCTGGGTAACCGCAAATCCATCCCCGGTCACCGACGCGACCGCGAAGGACTTCGAACGCAGCTACAAACGTGTCGCGCGCATGGGCGATGGGTGGATGACGACCGGCAAGACCCCGGCGCAAGTACGCGAGGGGATCCAGATGATCCGTAAGTACGCTCAAGAACTAGGCCGGACCCTGGAAGCCACCTTTGAAGTCTGCGTCTACTACAACATCAACGTGAACGAGGACCGCGACAAGGCCTTCGGGGAATCCAAGAAGTTCCTCGACGACTACTACACGGTCGACTATCATCGCGACTTCCTCGAACTGTGGGTCGCGATGGGTTCACCGAAACAGTGCGCAGAATCGATTCGAGGATTTCTCGACGCCGGCGCGACCACCATTACCCTACGACCGACCGCTTATGACCAGCGCCACCAATTCAAACGGATCACGGAGGAGGTTTTTCCGCTCCTGACCTAGCGCGAAGTAAAATTCCGCGCACCGCCAAGTAGTCGCGTCAGAAAGCGAGGCACCCGCTGCCGGTCGGGGAGAGGCTTGAACGCGCCCCGGGTTCGATCAATTCCTGCGCGCTCAAGTCAATACACCGGCACGCCGAAAGTCGACGCCAGGCTGTTATCAAGCGCATGGCTGATATCGTCGGAGGGGACGTCCTCTCCGCGCTCAAGCCTGCGCATTACATCATTCACCTCGTCGGCTTTGAGATTGTAGTAGTGATCGAGGCTGGGAGCCGAGCGCGTATAAAGTTCTGCGTTGCGACGATCGGATTGCTCGGCGTCGCTCAAGAGTTGTGCAAGCGACAGGGGCCCGGGTGGCGCAGCGGTCGGCGGGTTGGATGGGCGCGCGGCAGAACATGCGACCAGACCCACTACGATCATCGCACCCAACAGGCCCTTGATGATGGGAAGTGTCGAGCTTTGCGGTCCCCTTAGCGATGACAGGAATTTATCCACTTACGATCGCGACCTCCCCGGGTTTCCGTGTGGGGCGTTCTGTGCGCCGTCGCCGGTCTCGCGGTCGAGATGGAGACCACACCCGCGACAGTTGTCGCAAATCCCGGTGCGAGGAACGCTCGCCGCGTGATTGTGATATACCGTGCGACGGTTACTAACGCACTAGCGAAAAGCACCGGCGTGGGAGAGTCATGAATTCAGAACAGTACCTGCGAACCCTTGAGGAGTTTTTTCAGGGTGAAGTAACCGGAGAGGCGTTGTTCCACGCCCTGGCCGAGGCCCTGGAGGACCCCGAACGTCGCTACCAGATGCGCGTGCTGGAGCAATTGGAGCGCGAGACCAAAGAACTCCTTCGAGAGAATATCAGACCCCTGGCCGGCGATATCGAAGAGAGTGCATCGGCGCGCGCGACCGGGATTGCCCAGGCAAAGGCGCTTGCGGCCATGCCGTGGGCCAAAGTGATGCACATTTTCGAGCGTGAGGTCAGGAAGTTCGTCGCGCATTTTGAGGAAGTCGAGAAGGCCGGGCCAGCGCAGGGGCGAAACTACTCGCCGCGGTTACGGCACACGAACGTGCCTTGCTCTCGTTCTCGGAGCGCGAAAACTCGGGTACTGCCTCCGACCCCCTGGGCCCGGTTATTTCCCTGCTAAAGGTCGTCCCCGCGCGACTCGAATAGCAGTCGGCGCCCGCCCTAGTGGGTATGGGGACGATGCATTGCGCAGGCGGGGTTGAGGTGGACGCCGAAGCCCGGGCGATCCGGCAGCTTGAGCCGGCCGTCTACCGGTACGGGCTCGTCGAGCAGCAGCGGAGTAAACATCGGCACCACCTGGTCGGCCTTGGGTGCCATCATCAGGAATTCCGAGAATGGGCTGCAATGGCGGGTTATTACGAAATGGTAGCTGTACACTCCCGAGGCGTGCGGAACGACCAAACACGCCTCGGCTCTCCGCCAGCGCTGATATCTTGAGTAGCTCGGTGAGGCCTCCGCACCAGCCAACGTCGGGCTGGATGATGTCGCAGCACTCCATTTCAAGCAGCATCCGGAAGCCCCAGCGTGTCGCTTCATGCTCGCCGGTCGTGACCAGGAGTCCCACCGGGACCGCCTTTTTTAGTTCGGCATAACCCCAATAGTCGTCCGGCGACAACGCTTCCTCGATCCATTTGAGCCGGTATTTTTGCGCCTGCTGCGCCAGACGAATCGCGTAGTTGAGGTCGAGGCTCATCCAACAATCGAGCATGAGCCAGAAATCATCGCCGACCCGCGACCGCATCTCGGCCAGTTCCGCCAGATTCTGTTCCAACCCGGCCTCGCCCTCGGCGGGGCCGTGATGAAGCGGGAGTTTGCCACCGATGAAGCCCAGCTCCTTGGCCAGATCGGGGCGCGAACCGGTCGCGTAAAATGGCTGCTCGGAGCGAACCTGGCCGCCCAGCAGGTGATAGACGGGCTCGCCGCGGATCTTGCCAAGCAGATCCCACAGCGCCAGATCGACGCCAGAAATGGCGTTAAGTACCAGTCCTTTGCGGCCGTAGTACTGGGTGGCGAAGTACATCTGGTCCCAGATGAGTTCGTAGTTTTTGGGATCGCGGCCTTCCAGGAAGCGCGCCAGGTGTTTTTCCACGATATAGGCGGCGGGCTCGCCGCCGGTGGTTACCGCGAAGCCGACCGTGCCGTCGCTGGCCTCGATTTCAACCACCAGGGTGCCGAGGACGTTGATCCCAAAACTCTGACGGCTCTGACGGTACTCCGGATAGCGGCTCATCGGGCTGGCGATGTGATCGTCGATCCAATGGCCGCTGCCCTGGTCGTGGTAGTCGCCGCCGCCGCCACGAACGACCAGCGCACGAACCTGCTTGATAGTCGGACTCATGTGGACGCGTGAACCGGCGGCTTGCGCCCCTGCCACGGGCGCGCTTGTTCCAGCTGCGCGGCCAGGCGAATCAGGGTCGCCTCATCGCCGAAGCGCGCGACCAATTGCACGCCGATTGGCAAGCCCGTTTCGCTCCAGTGCATCGGCAGCGAGATCGCGGGCTGCCCGGTAGTGTTGAACACCGAGGTAAAGGGGCAGTACGAGAACACCGATCGTGTCCATTCCATCGCGCTCATGCCTTTTTGGTCCTGATTGATTTCTCCGTGGGGCACGGGCGGCCTCGCGAGGGTAGGCGTCACCAGCGCGTCGTAGTTCTGGAAGAAGGCTCCTACTTTGCGCGAAAGCAGGTTTCCATGCGCCATCGAGTCCAGCAAATCGGCCGCGCTGAAGCGCTTGCCTTCTTCATAACAAGCCCAGGTCACGGCTTCGAGGTTGTCCGGTCCCGGCTTGCGCCCCATCGTCTGCGCCGCGAGATCAGCCGACAGCACATTGAAGACCGCCCAGATGACGTGAACTTTTTCGAGGTATTCGTCCCAGTCGAAGCGCGGACGATCTTCGATCAGGGTATGGCCGGCATCTTCGAGCAGCTTGACCGTTGCTTGCACGGCCCGTGCGCATTCGGGATGAATCTTCGCTCCTGAGGCGGGCGTAGCGGTCCACGCGATGCGTAGTTTGCCGGGATCCGCGCCCGCTTCGTCACGATATGGTCGCGCCGGCGGCACCGGAAGTCCGGGTGCGCCAACATCGGCACCGGCCACGCAATCGAGCAGCGCTGCGCTGTCGCGGACCGTCCGCGATACCGCGAACTCGATTGCCAGTCCGCACAGCGGATCGGCGGAATCGGGGCCCGTGGGTATTCGATCGCGCGTGGGTTTGAGCCCGACCAATCCGTTGCACGATGCCGGAATGCGGATCGAACCACCGCCGTCGTTGGCGTGCGCTACCGCGACGATTCCCGCGGCGACCGAGGCGCCCGAACCCCCACTGGAGCCGCCCGCGCTGTGACCTTCCCTCCATGGGTTGTGAACCGGCCCAAACAAGGTGGTTTCGGTGGTCGGATTGTAGCCGAACTCCGGGGTTTGCGTGGTGCCCACGAGGACCAGACCGGCGCGCCTGAAACGCGTCATCAACTCCGTGTCTGCGCTGGGGACGAAGCCTTGGGCAAGCCTGCTACCCTGGTCGCAGCGGACGTCTTTGGCGTGGAGCACGAGCTCTTTGATGAGAAACGGAACCCCCGCAAACGGTCCGCGCGGCAGGCCATTGCGAATCTCTGCATGTGCCAGGTCGGGAAGGGTCTGCAGTACCGCGTTGAGTTTGGGATTTACCTTTTCGATGGCCGCCAAGGCAGCCTCTATCAGTTCCTCGGACGTGACCTCTTTGCGGGCCACCACTTCTGCCAGTCCGAGTCCATCGCGCGACGAGTAGTCTGCCAAAGAGATCATGTACGGGGCCTCCTTCTCTCGACGGCTGCCGTAACACAGATCGGTACCCGCGCCAAACTCTCTCAAGGTTGCCGGTCCGGCAAGCATGGCGCGGAACCTGAGTGCCCTGGTTATCGCCTGCTGCTCGAGAGATTCGACATTGCAGTCGGAGTTGTGGCACACAGATTACAACTGGGCCTTCGGCGACGAAGCTTCAGAAATTCCAATTCAATAGAGCACCACGACGATGATCGGACTCAAGGAACAGACCGTGCGCGGGGGAAAAAGCTTCGCAGAACTTCGCGCCATGCATAAGTGGAACATTCCTGCTGACTACAACCTGGCGATCGATTGTCTCGATCGCCACACCGATCTTCGTGACCGGATCGCGCTCCTGTACGAAGACGACGAAGGCCACGCCGCGCGGTACACGTTCGCGCAGATGATCGAGGCGTCCAACCGGTTTGGCAACGCACTGCGCGGCCTCGGTATCGGCCGCGGCGACGTGGTTGCGGTACATACACCGCAACGACCGGAGACGGCGATCGCGCATATGGCCATCTATCGAATTGGCGCGATCGCGCTTCCCATCTCGAAGCTGTTCGGCCCCGACGCAATCCAGTACCGGCTCGAGAACAGCGCGGCAAAGGCAATTCTGATGGAGCCCGAGACCGTCGGCAAAATGGACGGCGTCGATCGCAAGAGCCTTCCCAATTTCAAACACCTCATAGTTGCCGGCCAGGTCAACGGCACGCTCAGTTTTGATGACCTCATGAGCAAAGGGGCGCCGGAGCTCTCGATGGAAACCTCCAGCGCGGAAGATCCGGTCCTGCTGATGTATACGTCCGGCACCACCGGAAACCCCAAGGGCGTACTGCACGTTGCGCGCTACGTGCTCGGGCACAACGGCATCGACTACTCCTACAACTATTTGCGCGCCGGCGACCTCTACTACAGCCCGGCCGACTGGGCGTGGGCGGGCGGATTGCTCGACGGGTTGCTCGCGATTTGGCCGTACGGAATTCCGGTGCTCGCGTATCGCAGCAAGGCTCGATTCGATCCGGAAGTGACCTTCCGACTGCTGGAGAAGTACGGCGCCTCGGTGGGTCTCTACCCTCCCACCGCACTGAAAGTTCTGCGCGAGATAAAGAATCCCCGCGAAAAGTACCGGCAACTCAAACTCCGCTGCATCGTGAGCGGCGCCGAACCCGTCAGTCCCCAGCTCGCGAAGTGGGTAGACGAGGAGCTGCAGGTCGAATTCAACCAGGGCTTTGGTCAGACCGAAGCCAACTACTTTATCGGCACGTGCAGTCTGGTTGAGAAAGCGCGCCTAGAGCCGTTGGGCAAGCCCTATCCGGGCCACCAGGTGGCGATCGTTTCGCCCGAGGGCGAAGTGTTGAAGGCTGGCGCAACCGGCGAAATCGCGATTCGGCGCGACTCGCCGGTAGTGATGCGCGAGTACTGGAAAAACCCGAGCGCGATGAGCGAAAAGTTCAAGGGCGAATGGTGCATGACCGGCGATCTCGGCCACATGGACGAGGAAGGCTACGTCTACTTCCAGGGACGCAACGACGATGTAATCAAAAGCTCCGGCTACCGGATCGGTCCCTCCGAGATCGAAGCCAAGATCATGGAGCATGCCTGTGTCGCATCGTGCGCGGTCATCGGTGTGCCCGATCCGCAGCGCGGCCAGGCGATCAAGGCATTCATCAAGTTGTTGCCCGGATTTTCGCCGTCCGAGAACCTGGTCGAAGAGATCCGGACCCACGTCAAGACCCGGCTGGCCGCACACGAGGCCCCGCGGGAGTTTGAGTTCCTGGAAGACTTTCCATCCACGGTGACGGGAAAGATCATGCGCCGCGAACTGCGGGCGCGCGAGGACGCCAAACGCTCGGGCCAGGTGGGACGTTGAATCAGCGAGCCTCGCACTGACCATCGCTCGGGCGTCTCCGGCGTCGGCGGTGTGCGCGCCGGATCGAGCAGCCTCACCCGGTCTGGTCAGTTCGACTTCGACACGCTGTGCTTCGCCCGGAGCGCGATAGCGCGGAACTCGCCTGACGCGCGGCGCCGCTCACAGCGAGACCGGGTGTCTTGCAATCACGTAACTGTCGAGTAACGTATTAAGAGATGAAAATCGAGAACACCATCGCCGCGCTGGCCGATTCAACTCGCCGCGAACTGCTGCGGCGACTCGCTTCCAGCCCCTGCCGGGCCAGCGCGCTGGCCAGAGGCTTTGCGATCAGCCGTCCGGCGGTCTGCAAGCATACGCGAGTGCTTAAGCGGGCCGGGCTGATCCGGGCCAAGAAAAGCGGCCGCGAGCAGATTTACGAATTGGCACCGATGGGACGTGACGCGGTGCGGCAGCTGATCGCCAAACTCCAGGAAGTGAGCAGCTTCTGGGATCTCACGCTGGACGCGTTCAAGCGCTACGCGGAAGCGCAGCCTCGCTAGGCGCTCGCCCCTGCTGACGGGCCGCCGGGGTGCTGGGGGTCGGGACCGGCGCGCGCGTGTGCGGACCCGGGGGCGTCTCTCTTTAAGAGTCGTGGTTCTCTCAACTTCCGCCGCAACGCTGCTCTTCTCCCCGCGTGAGCGAGACCCGGTTTGCCCGACGGCCGTGCAGTCTGTCATTTCTGCCGGGAGACACAAACATGCCTGACGATACCATCGATGTGCTGGCCGCGGTGCGCGATCTGGCGCCCTCCATAAGCGCGCGCTCGGCGGAAATCGAATCGGAGCGGCGATTGCCGCTCGACTTGCTCGACCAACTGATTGCGGCCGGCTGCTTCCGCATGCTCACACCCCGCAGCCACGGCGGCCTCGAGGTCGATTTGCTGCGCTCCATGGAGATCATCGAGACGATAGCAGCGGCCGACGGGGCGACCGGGTGGACGGTCATGATCGGGTCGGAGTCGCCGATGCTGCTTGCGCTGTTGCCGCGGTCTCGATTCGATCAAATCTACGCGAATACGCCCGACGTGATCGTCGGCGGGGCCTTCGCGCCGCAGGGACAGGCGGCGGCGGGAGCGGGCGGCTATCTGGTCAATGGCCGATGGGCTTTCGCGAGCGGCTGCCAGCATGCCCGATGGCTGTTTGGCAATTGCGTAGTTACCGAGAACGGACAACCGCGGGCCGGTCTCTTGCCCGGTTCCCGCGAAATCCGCGCGATGCTGTTTCGCAGCGACCAGGCTCGGATCATCGACACCTGGGAGGTCAGCGGACTGCGCGGCACCGGCAGCCATGACATCGAGGTGAAAAACCTGCGGGTCCCAACTGATGACTCGCTGGATATTTTTATGGGGCAATCGTGTGTGCCCGGCGCGCTGTACAAGGCGCCGGTGGTGTCGTTCGCGTTGCACATCGGCGCCGTGGGGGTGGGAATTGCCAGGCACGCGCTCGCCGACATTGTCGCGCTGGTGCAGACCAACAAAAAACGTCTGTACGCCGGCTCCGCGATTGCCGACTCACCACTGTTCCACCATCGACTCGCTCAGGCGGAGACCAGCTTGCGCGCCGCGCGCGAATTACTCATGGCGGAATCGCGCGCGGTGTGGCAATCGTCGCTCGCCGGACGGTCGCCGACCCCGCCCGAGACGGCGCGCGTCGTCGGCAGCGTCGCATGGGCGGCACAAACCGCCGCCTCGATAGTCGATACCTGCTACACGGCGGGCGGTGGCACCGCACCGTACAATTCGTCTCCCCTCCAGCGCCATCTGCGCGACATTCACACCTTGACGCAGCACGCGGCAGTCAGTGATGGGATGCTGGCCCGCGCCGGTGCGTTTCTGATCGGCGGGTCTCCGGACTTTACGTACTGAATCTGCGCTGCGCGCGTCATCGGACCGAGCGCTCGTCCTACGGCCGCGCGCTTTACGCGAGCTCTCGGGGTCTACATCGCGTTTCGCAAGAACTGTCAGGCGAAACCGGGTGCGCCGGGACGAGACCCGGGCGCCCAGAGACCGCCAGACGGGACGGCGAATCAGGAGGACGGGCCCGCAACTGTTTTTTCTAAGGTCGGGAGCGCATCTTCCAGGGTGACCTGGTCGGTTAACGCACCCAGGAAAGGATCTTCGCCCAGTCGGCTCATACGCTCGACGGTGGTCTTGATGTTGTATGCGCGCGGATCGAGGTCGGTGCGCACTTCGCTCCATTTGAGCGGTGTGGAAACCGGCGCCCCGTCTTGCGCCCTGAGGGAAAAGGGAGCCGCGATGGTTCTTCCGTGCCCGAGTTGAAGGTAGTCGATATATACTTTGCCGTTGCGCGTGCTGGGGTTCCGATTCATCGTCGCGATCTCCGGCATGCGCTCCACCACCACCCGGCCCACCAGCTCCGAGAACATCTTTGCCTGATCGTAGGTGTATCTGGGCTTGAGTCCCACCACGACGTGCAGGCCCATTTGGCCCGAGGTCTTGATGTACGGCCTCATTCCCAGATCGCGCAGCGTCTTGGCGACCTCCTTGGCGACCAGGACGGCGTTGGGAGTGGTTGAGCCCTTGGGATCTATATCGAACAGCAGCCAGTCGGGCCGCTCGAGATGAATGATGCGTGAAGACCACATGTGGATGGTGATGGCCGCGAGATTGGCGATGTAGGCCAGCGCGTCTTCGCTATCGATGACGAAGAAGCTGATCTCGCGGTCCGCGTCTTGTGAGTAGATCTTTTCGGTGCGAAGCCAGCGTGGAGCAAAGGCCGGCGCGTCCTTCTGGTAGAAGTTCTTGCCGGCGATGCCATCCGGGTACCGCGTCAGCATCACGGGCCGATCCGCCAGGTAAGGCAGCATCCATTTCGAGATGGCGCGATAGTATTCGACCATCTCCCCCTTGGTGTACCCCTCTTTAGGCCAGAAGACCTTGTCGGGGTGAGTCGTTACCACCTTGCTGTTGTCATCTGGCCGCTGGCGATGATTACCGGCTTGCCCGGCTGGTTCGGCAGCCTCTCGAATCGCACCGCCCGGCTCCGACAGGTCAACGGTTCCCGATGGCAGCGCGGTCCCTTCCGCTTCATCGACTTCTTGATAGCGACACTGGAGCGGGTCTACTTCAGGCAGCAGACCCAGAAACGCCGGATGCCGGATGCCGCCGTGGTCCGTGAACTCCCCGAAGCGAACCGCGCACACCAGCTTGGGTTCGCAGAAATGCGCCTCGTGTGGCGGCGTGGGTTCATCCGGGCCGGATTTGCGAAACGGCGAAGTGGATCGCGACAGTGGAGTGAGAAGCGCGTGAATTTTCGCGAGCAGGTCGCGGCTGAATCCCGTGCCGACCTTGTCCATGAAACGGAGTTCGCCGCGATCGTCATACATCCCGAGCAGTAGTGCGCCAAAATGGGTGCGAGTCCCCTCCGGGTCGGTGTACCCGCCGATGACGAACGAGCGAGTGAGCGGACACTTGATCTTCAACCAATCCGCACTGCGCACTCCCCGATACGGGGCCTCGCGCCGTTTCGCAATCATGCCTTCCAGGCCGGCCTTCTCGACCTCGTCATAGAATTCGCGGCCGTGACCGACCACGTGGTCGCAATAGCGCAGCGGACCATCACCACGAATGAGCTGACCGAGCAAGTGTTTGCGTTGCTCAAGTGCCAGCTGGCGAAGGTCATAACCATCGAAGGCGAGAATATCGAACAAGAAGTGGTGGACCGGGACGGAGAAACTCAGGCGCGCCACCTGTCGGCGATCCTCGACGTGCATCCGACGCTGAAGCAGCTGGAAGCCGGGTTTCCCGCTCTCATCGAGCGCGACGATTTCGCCATCCATGACGAACCGGTCGAACGGCAAGCTGTTGAAGGCCAGGGTTACTTCCGGATAGCGTGCGGTGATCTCTCTGCCGCTGCGCGCGAACAGGCGCGTGTGCTCGCCATCGCGAATCGCCAGAGCCCTGACACCGTCGTACTTGAGCTCGAATAACCACTGCTCGCCGTCCACGAGATCCTCGCTGAGCTTCGCGAGCATCAGCGGAAAGGCGCGCGGTTCAAGCTTTTCCTTGAGCTGCGGCGCTTTGAGCTCGGCCAGTGTTTCGATCAGCCTCTGCCCTACGCGGGAGCTATCCTGCATCTCCGCGAGGGTGAGCCCCGACAGAACCGAGCGGGGATGTTTCTCCAGGACGTCCTCGTCCTCGGCATGTTGGTCGCGCTTCTTGATCAGCAGCCACTGTTGTTTCTCGCCCGCGCGCTGGGCGTCGCGTGGGCTGGTGCGAACCAGAGTGAAAACTCCGTGGAGTTTGTAGCCATTCAGCACGAAGTCGATTTTGCCCTTGTCCACGGCTTCCGCCGGGGTTCCCTCAGCCGGATCGATCATCGTGTAGGTGCCGCGATCCCAGACGATGACCGCGCCCGCTCCGTAGTTGCCCGCGGGAATGATTCCCTCAAAATCGCCGTATTCGAGTGGATGGTCCTCGACCATCATTGCCAGCCGTTTGTCGGCCGGGTTCAGTGCGGGTCCTTTAGGCACCGCCCAGGATCGCAGAACCCCGTCCATCTCCATCCTGAAGTCAAAATGCATGCGGCGTGCATGGTGCTGCTGGATGATAAAAATGCCACCTTTCGTGGGGCTTTTCGCAGGTTGGGGGCCGCCGAACGGCTCCGGTGTGCGATTGGCACTTCGTTTGCTTCGGTATCGATCGAGTGGCACAGACAATTCCGCCGATCTATTGGTACCCTAGTTGAAGACCATGCCCGGAGCTAAATACAATCCCGCCCTGCATACTTTACAGGGTTTCGTGGACTGAACGGAGGCTAGGGCGATGCCGCCACGATCAATAGCCACTGCAAGTATTACCTTCGGACTCGTTTCGATTCCGGTGCGCTTGTTTCCCGCGACCAGCTCGAAGGCGATCAGCTTCAATCTGCTGCACGCGAAAGACAACAGCCGCATCCAACAGAAGATCTATTGCCCGGTCGACGACGCGATCATCGACCGCAGCGAGCTGGTCCGGGGCTACGAGATCGAGAAAGGGCGTTACGTCACTTTCACCGACCAGGAGTTGAAGAATCTCGAGGCGCGCGGCGATCACGCGATCGAAATCAGCGAATTCATTCCGATCGAGGAAGTCGACCCGGTGTTCTTTGAGAGCCCGTTTCTGCTCGGATGCGAACCGACCTCGGCGCGCGCCTATCGTCTGCTGGCCAAAGCCATGGACGACACCAGGCAGGTCGCGGTCGCGCGGTACACGATGCGCGGTAAAGAACACGTGGTCCTGATCCGCAACTACAAAGATGGTCTCATGCTCCACACCATGCACTATGGCGACGAGGTGCGCGGCTTCGGCGAAATCGATCATGGAGCGGACGCCCCTGCCAAACCGGCCGAGGTCGACTTGGCCAAGCGGCTTATCGGTGATCTGACACAGAAAAAGTTCGACATCGACCAGTACAAAGACGGTTATCGAGAACGAGTCATCGAAGCGGCGAGCCAGAAGGCCAGCGGTCAGGAAATCGCCGAGCCTCCCCCCGAGGTACAGCGCGGCAAGGTCATCGACCTGATGAGCGCACTCAAGGAATCGCTCAAGAAGCGCGGGGTCGAGGTCAAGGCAGACCGCGACGCCGGAGAACTGGGCAAGGAAGCCCCCGAAGAAGCGGAAAAATCCCGTGCACCGAAAGAACGTGCGCGGCGGCGCGCGCGCTAGTACTGGAGCCGGCCGCGGAGATCTTCGAACGGGATCATGACGTGCTCTTGGTACGGAGCCCGCACTTGTAGGCGCTCGTACCACGCCCTTACGTTGGGTACGGCGGGACGCTCGATTTCGAGCTCGAAGTAGCGGTACAGCGCGGTGCCCGCGGGAATATCCGCCATGGTAAGGCGGTTTCCGGCCAGGCTGGACTTGCCGGCGAGGTGCCGATCGAGCAGCCGAAAGTGTTCGGCGCAGCACGCGACCAGCGCGTGTACCCTCGGCCAATCCCGTTGCGCGGCCGGGGTTCGGTAGAAACCCCAAAAGAGCTCCATGAAGTCGGGTTGCAAAGTTGCGAGCGACCAATCCATCCAACGGTCTGCGAACGAGCGCTCGGCGGGCTCATCGATCCACCATGAACCCGGGCCATACTTCGCGCTGAGGTAGCGAATGATGCTGTGTGATTCCCAGACGGCAATCCCGTCGTCGTCGATGACCGGTACGCGGCCGTGCGGATTCATCTGCAGGAATTCGGGCCGCTTAAGCCCGCCGAAAGAACCGCCCGCATCGATGCGCTGGTGCTCCAGTCCCAGTTCGCCGACCAGCCACATCACCTTTTGAACATTGAACGAGTTGCGGCGGCCCCAGATTTTGAGCATCAAAGCACCGCGCCGCACTCGCCGCTAAAGCCGAGGCACCCCGGACCCAAGAATCTCTAGTGCGATTTTGTGCAAGGCGGGATCACCGGCCGCGACCGATTGTCCGCCATCCTGTGGCGAACCGCCCGCCCAGGTGGTCATCACGCCTCCGGCGGCCTCGACGATCGGCATCAGCGCCTGCAGATCGTAGGCTTGGTTTTGTGACTCGATGACCAGGTCGATGAGACCGCTGGCGAGCATGCAGTACGCGTAGCAATCGCCGCCGTAGCGAGTGAGGCGGGCGGTCCGCGCGATCTCGCCAAACGCCTCGCGTTCGGGGCCCTTGCGAAACATCGCGGGGTCGGTCGCGGAGACCATCGCATCTTCAATGCGGACGCAGCGACGAACTCGCAGCGGACGCCTGGTCGCGCCATGCTCGAACTCCGCGCCCAATCGTGAACCGAAGAAGGTTTCGCCCGTATAGGGCTGGTGCATCACGCCAACGATCGGTCGCTCGCCATCGTTGAGCGCGATCAGAGTGCCCCAATGCAGCAGTCCCAGCATGAACGCGCGGGTGCCGTCGATCGGATCGATTACCCAGGTGAACCGTTCACTGCCAGGTTTGAGTCCGTGCTCTTCTCCATGAATGCCGTGACCCGGATATCGACGGGAGATCTCGTTGCGGATAGCTTGCTCGGCATCGCGGTCGGCAATCGTAACCGGATCGAACTGGCCGGAGTCGGTCTTTTTATTGGTGACATCCAGCGCAGCGCGAAAGTGGGGCAAAATGACGTCGCCGGCAACTTTCCCGAGATGACGCGCGAACTCGATGAACTCTGCAAGTTGACGGTCGGCAACTTCCGGCCCCGGCATAGCCTCACCCACGTAGGTTGGTGAGCGGCGTCCCGCTCATCATCATTCTCCAGACATGGTGACCAGAACACCCGCCGCGAACAAGACCGCGCGGATAAAGACTTGGTTACGGGGGAATCGCCGGTCCGCCACCCCCGCGCAGCCCCCAAAGTGGATGGTGCAGCCATGGCGAATTTCAATCATGGAGTTACCGTGCGGAGCGACTCTATACTTGCGGCGGGCGTCGTCCAAATCGATGCAACACGAAAGCGCACCAAAGAGCGGAGCGGTTGAAGTCGTCAACTGGATGCTCAGCCGGGGACGACACGACACCCACATGCGCAAATTCGGGGACCAGATGTGCCGGCGCATTGTGGCCGCCGGCATCCCGCTGTGGCGCGCATCGTGTTCAGTGGCGACCTTGCATCCGCAAGTCGTCACCAGCGCATATACGTGGCGGCGCGAAGACGCGGGTGGGGCGGTTCGCAGGGCGGCGCCGCACGCGTTTACCGAGAGCCCCGAGTGGACGCGCAGCCCGGTGGCCGAGCTCAAACGAACCGGCCGACGCATCCGTCGGAAAATCTGCGATCCGGGATGCCCGCTGGACTACCCGATTGTCGAGGAACTCCGCGCCGCCGGCGGCACCGACTACGTGGTTATGCCGATGATTTGCTCGAGCGGCGAGATCAACACCATCTCCTGGGCGACCGACAGGCCCGGCGGGTTCAGTGAAGCCGAGCTTGCCGATCTGACCGCGATTGCAGACGCGCTCGCCATTATTGTCGAACTCCAGTCGACTCGCCGGGTGGCACGCTACCTTCTCGATACCTACGTCGGGCATCGTACCGGTGAGAAGGTCTGGTCGGGCGCGATCACCCGCGGCAGCCAGGAAACCATCCACGCGGTTATCTGGTACTGCGATCTCCGCGGCTTCACCACGCTTACGGACTCGCTGGCCAAGGAGCGGGTGATCGCTCTGTTGAACGAGTACTTCGAGATTGTGGTCGATGCGGTTGCAGCCGAGGGTGGTGAGGCGCTGAAATTTATCGGCGACGCGATGCTGGCGATCTTTGAGCTCGAGAATCAGAGGGAGGTTGCCGCACGGTGCAGGGCCGCCCTGCGGGCGGCCGCGCTCGTGCGGGCGAAGATCCAGGAGCGCAATCTGGCGCGCCGAGACCTGGGCGAGCCGGAAATTCGCTTCGGGTTGGCCTTGCGTCTGGGAGAAGTCAGCTATGGGAACATTGGTGCAACCAATCGCCTCGACTTCACCGTGGTTGGTCCCGCGGTCAATCATGCGTCGCGACTTGAAAAGCTGGCGGGCGAACTTGGTCGTGAGGTCGTAACATCGGCAAGCTTTGCCCTGGCGAGTGGCGCGGAGATGGAGCATTTGGGTCGACATCACCTCAGAGGGGTCCGAGAGGAGTAGGAGGTCTTTGCGCCAGCGCTGGGCGAGTCCGGGGCATGAGTGGCTTGGCGGAAGGTGCGGCCGCGCAGACCATGGAGGCACCGTCCCAGCTGTGAGACAGATACGGGGTTTTTGGTGGTATCGACCTGGATGTCGTTTTGGCCCGTGTTCAATCGACTCTCTTGGAGCGGTGGAAAGGACTGGGAGCGAAGGGAGAGAACCAGATGAAACGACCAACCGGTAAGCGCAAACGCGTCAACCGAGGGCACCGCAGTATTGCGGCGACTGCGCCGAAACCAAAAGCGAGTGCCCGGCCACGTCACGAAATCGCCGTGCTGGTGGGTACCCGCAAGTGCGCGCTTATCTACCTTGGGGATTCGTCGCGCAGTCGATGGCGGGTCGACGGTCCCCATTTTCTGGGGCATATCATCGACCACATCGTGCTGGACCCGCGTGACCACAGAACGTTGCTCGCCGCGGCACGCACCGGACACCTTGGACCCACGATTTTTCGCTCTGTAGACATGGGCAGGACCTGGACCGAGGCCACCCGTCCCCCGATGTTCGGCAAGCCGCCCGAGGGCATGGCGGAGCGGGCGGTCGACCACACCTGCTCGCTCACGCCTGCGCTCCCGGGTGAACCCGGAGTCTGGTACGCGGGAACCTCGCCGGTGGGACTCTTTCGCAGTGAAGACAGCGGGGCAACCTGGTCCGAGGTCGAGGGTTTCAATCGCAATCCGATGCTTCCCAAGTGGGCGCCGCTCGAGAACGTGACGCCGGACAACCAGGTGTTCGGCGCGGTCTTGATCGATCCGCGTCAGGCTTCGCACATGTACTACGGTTCCTCGACGGTGGGGGTGCTCGAGACCAGCGACGGTGGCGGGAGCTGGCGGCCGCTCAATCGCAACGTGGAAGCGAATTTCCTGCCCGATCCCTACCCCGAGTACGGGCAGGACACCCACTGTCTGGCGATGCATCCGAGCAATCCCGATCGGCTCTATCAACAGAATCACTGCGGCATCTACCGGCTCGATCGGCCCGGCGAGGATTGGCTTCGCATCGGCCGCAACATGCCTGCTGCGATCGGTGACATCGGCTTTGGCATCGTGCTCGACCCGCGCAATGCCGACCGCGCGTGGGTATTTCCCATGGATGGCACCGCCACCTGGCCGCGCACCAGTCCGGATGGCAAACCCGCCGTCTACCAGACGCGCGACGGCGGTGCGTCCTGGAAGCGACAGGATCACGGCTTCCCGCGCGAGCACGCTTATTTCACGGTGCTGAGACAGGCGTTTGCCAGCGATGGTCTCGATCCGCTGGGTCTCTACTTCGGAACCACCTCGGGCGAATTGTGGATCAGTAACGACGAAGGTGAAGGCTGGACCCAGGCCGCAGCGCATCTGCAGCGCATCCTCTCGGTTGAAGCCGCGGTCCTCGGCTGATGCGTGTGATCATCCCAAGCCAGCTCCGCTCGTACACGCGCGGCGCGCCGGAGGTCGAAATCGGCGGTGCCAGCCTGGTCGAGGTTCTCGCCAACCTCGACGCGGCTTTTCCGGGAATCCGCTTTCGGATGATCGATGAGCTGGGTCGCATTCGCCCGCACATCAGAATATTCGTTGCGCGCGAATTGGTTCGGACCATCGACGTACCGCTGAAGCCGACCGATGAAGTTCAGATCGTCGGCGCGCTGAGCGGCGGGTGAACCGGTTCCGCGCCCTGGGACCACTTCTTCCGTCGAGGACCGTACGCGAGCGAGATTCTGCGGGCGCCAGAAAACACCCTCCCGGGGCAACTTCGAAGTTGAAATGAGACCGGGACAGCCTCGGCTCCTCACGGTCACCATCCCTGAGCCCGGAACAGGCTGCCAACACCTACCAGCGAAGTAATTGATGAGACCTGGACCTCCGCTCTATGTCAGGCCTCACGGCATCGTGTCGGCTTTGGTCGAACAATTCTCGATGCCTTATGGAGGTTCCCATGAGCAAGGTTATGGAGGTGGTCGAGAGCTACATCGCGGCCTGGAACGAAAGAGACTCAGGCCGCAGGTCGGAACTACTCGCGAAGACCTGGATCGAAAATGGCAGCTACATCGATCCGCATCGGGGTGGCACCGGCTACCAGCAACTCAGTGCGATGATCCAGACCGTTCACGACGCCTTCTCTCCCGCGTACCGCTTCCGGCTCGCCAGCCGGGTAGATGAGTATGGTGATCGGGTACGCTTTCAATGGGAGGCGGGCGGGACCAAGGATGCACCGTTGCATTTCGTCGGCACGGACTTCGCCATTCTGTCCCAGGATGGCCGATTCCAGTCGGTAACCGGCTTCGTCGACGAATCGCCCCAAACCTCTGCGGTCAAGGCTGCCAGCTGATCTGACCCCACCAGCTCGACTCGGCCGGACGATTACCTTTAAGGTAATCGTCCGGCTGACGTGCGGTCTGCTAGCCTTACCGGCATGGATACCCACCAGAACCCTTCGGCAATCGAATTCAACGGCGCCGGACCGCTGCTGCGGCGCTGGCGCGAGTCACGTCATCTAAGCCAGCTCGAACTGGCGCTGGAGGCGGAAGTCTCCGCCCGTCACATCAGCTTCCTGGAGACGGGCAGGGCCACTCCCAGCCGCGAAATGGTGCTGACGCTGGCCGAGGTGCTGGAGGTCCCTTTGCGCGAACGCAATGTCCTGCTCCAGGCGGCTGGCTACGCGCCGGTCTACCGGGAAACCAATCTGGACGATCCCCGGATGAGTCACATGCGCGCCGCGGTCGAGTTGATTCTCGGGCAGCACGAGCCGCACAGCGCGATCGCGTTCGATCGGCACCAGGACATCGTCATGGCCAACAGTACCTTCACTGGAATGTTAAACGCGGTGTTGCCTGACGAACCAATCAAGTTGGAGCCGCTGAAGGTGTCGGCGCCGCCCAGATTGAACCTGCTGCGGCTGATGTTCGATCCGACCAAACTGCGAAAGCTCGTCCTGAATTGGGAACCAATTGCCAAATCGCTGCTCAACGAGGCATTTCGGAGCGCGGCGTGGGCACGCGATGAGCAGATGGAGAGGCTGCTCGCGGAGATCTTGTCCTACCCGGGTGTGCCGACCCGCTGGCGCGAGCCCGATTTCGAGGCGCCGCGCGCGCTGATTCTGCCGATTGAAATGGATGTACGCGGAAAAGTCGCGCGCATGTTCAGTACCGTTACCACGGTCGGCAGACCCCAGGACGTGACCCTCGAGGAGCTGCACATCGAGGCGTTCTATCCGGCCGACGAGGAGTCAAAGTCACTGTTCTACGCGCGCCCGTAGCGTGGTCAGGCCCGCGCATCTCCAAGCGCACGATATTCGGCTTCGAGGATGCCCATCACGATGGTGTCGTGATATTTGTGACCGAACAGGCGCTGCTCGCGCAGAACCCCTTCGCGGGTGAAGGCGCACCTTTCGTAGGAAGCGATCGCACGTGCGTTGAAATCATAAACGTGCAGCCACAGGCGATGCAGGTTCAGCTTGTCGAAAGCGAGCCTCATCAGCACCCGCATCGCATCGGTGCCGTAACCGCGGCCCCAGTACTGTTTGTCGCCGATCATTATGCCGAGAGCGGAATGCCGGTTTATCCAGTCGATGCCGTGCAGACCCACGGCGCCGATGAAGCGACGGTCCGCCAGCGTCTCCATCGCAAAAGTCTTCTCGGTCGAGGATTCGGACAGACCAAACGTCTCGATGAATTGGCGCTCGGCAATCGATGAAACCGGATAGGACAGCATGCCGCTGCCCAGAAATTGGGTGACCTCTTCATCGTTCGTAACTCACCTTTTTGGTCACGATCTGCTCGCTAAGCCACTTGGTTACTGTGTCGAGATCGGACATCTCGTATCCTCTCAACCGGACCAGTTTACCGTCCATCGCTCGACTCCTTTTGGCCGCAAACAAAAAGGGCAGCCCCTTTTTGGAGCTGCCCTTCGGGGGGTTGGTCGGATTACTTCTCAGTTCCCTTTCGGCAGCCCCAGTACCCGCTCACCGATGATGTTGTGCTGGATTTCGCTGGTGCCGCCCGCGATCGTCAATGCGCGCGATGCGAGCATGCGATACGACCAGATGCCCCGATCGACCGCGAAGGGCGCTTTGAATTCCAACTGCGCGTAGGGCCCCAGCAGTTCCATCGCGAACTTGTTCATCTTCAGATTGAGCTCACTGGTGCCGAGCTTCAAAACCGAGCCCTCGGGTCCGGGAGGCAGGCCCTTGAGGCGCCGGGTGAGCTGGCGAAAGCCGGTGTATTTGAGCGCCAGAGCTTCGCCCGCGAAACTGGAGATTCTCTGACGCACGCTGGAATCGTCCCACGCGGTCTTCCCGTTGCTCCTTACTGCCCGCGCCAGCTCCGCCAGCTCGCGGACCTGTCCCAGCAGATCGCGTCCGCCTCCGATACCCGAACGTTCGAACATCAGGGTAGTGATAGCGACCTGCCAGCCCTGGTTCTTCTCACCGATCAGGTTCTTCTTGGGCACCTTGACGTCCTCGAAGAAAACCTCGTTGAAATTGGCATCGCCGGTAATCTGCACCAGCGGACGAACGGTGACCCCCGGCGAATGCATGTCGACCAGCACGTAGCTGATGCCCTTGTGTTTGGGAGCGCTGGGATCAGTACGGACCAGCAGGATGCACCAGTCGGCGTGATGCGCATCGGAGGTCCAGACCTTCTGACCGTTGACGACAAAGTAGTCGCCTTCCTCGATTGCGCGGGTCTGCAGTGATGCGACATCGGAGCCCGAACCGGGCTCGGAATATCCCTGGCACCAGATCTCCTCGCCCGAGAGGATCTTTGGAACGTAGCGTTGCTTCTGCTCCTCGGTGCCCCAGTGAATTATCGTGGGGCCAACCAGCATGATGCCGAGGCCATTGACCAGCTGCGGGGTGTTCGCCGCTGCCATCTCCTCGTTGTAGATGAGCTGCTGGGTCAGGGTGGCTCCGCGGCCCCCGTATTGCTTGGGCCAGCTTATGCCGACCCAGCCGCCCGAATGCATCTTGCGATGCCAATTAAGTCGGCGCTGCCATTCGTCCTTGCTGCCTTCGTGCATGAAGTCGGCGTGATCATCACCATCCGAGCGTTGCGCGGGGCGATTGTTCTGAAGCCAGGCACGTAACTCCTGGCGGAACTCCTCGTCCTCGGCGCTGAACCTGAAATCCATCCAAACCCTCCGTCTGACTAGGAGAACCGCGCGCGAAAGGTCGCAACTCCGGTGCCGACCGGCAGCGAAACCCCTATCGACTGCTATATAAGCCGCGCTTCCAAACCGGCGCAAGGAGCCGCTCGCTCGCCGGGGCCGGGCGCGCTTTGGCGGGCTGGAACAGCGCCGCTGGACCGGCCTTGGCTATTTCGCGGTCTGCCCCATTCGCAGGTAGATGCCCGGGTCGGTACGTTCCATGTGCCGCTCGGGGAACTGCGGGGCGGTGAAGCCGTAGCGCTGGTAGAGGCCGTGGGCGTCCTTGGTGCCGAGCAGCCAGCGGCGGAGTCGCTGGAGGTCGGGATGATGCACGATTTCCACCATCAGAGCCTTGGCAATTCCACGGCCGCGCCACGGAGCGAGCACGAAGACATCGGCAATGTAAGCGAACGTGGCATAGTCGCTCACCACTCGCGCGAAACCAATCTGCTGATTGCGATGGTACACACCGAAGCACAGCGAGTTCCGGATTGCGCGTTCGACGATGTCGCGCGGAATTCCCTCGGCCCAGTATGACCCGTGCAGAAAGTCATGAACGACCCCCACGTCGAGCCGGTCGGGGTCGGTGCTTACCAGGTAGTCATCGAAGGTTCGTTCCACCAGCCTTGCCATCGGAGTCCCTCCTCGTGTCGGGCAGCAGATAGTTTGCGACGTATTCGGGAACCTCGACGCCGCCCATCAGGCGCTCGTCGGCGACCGGCGCGCCAGTTACGATTTTCAGGGGAATGACGCCGGCCCAGATCGGCAGCGCGTAGTCCGCCGCGTCGTCACCGGGTCCGCCCGGACGCACCTTGGCCGACGCCTCGGTGATGGGCAGGGCGAGCACGCTGGTCGCGGCCAGTTCCTTGGGGCAGGGCGGGCGCGCATCCTGCCATCTGCCCGGAACCACGTGCTCCACCAGCGCGTGCAGTACGCGCAGCTTTGCGTCCGGATCGGTGACTTCCTGCGCAACTCCGAGGATTATCGCCGAGCGATAGTTGATGGAGTGATGAAACGCGGAGCGCGCCAGGACGAGCCCGTCGACATGCGTCACGGTGACACACAGCGCAACCCCCTCGGCGGCGGTACGCAACATGCGACTGGCGGCCGAGCCGTGCACGTAGAGCTGCTCTCCGATCCGCACGTGCAGAGTGGGAATCACGAACGGCACCTGGTTATGCAGGAAGCCGACGTGGCAGAACAGGGCCCCATCGATGATCCGGTAGACGGTCTCGCGATCGTAGGAGCCGCGCTGGGGCAAGCGTTTGAGGCGGGTGCGTTCGGTGGGAGGCAGTGCTTCCATCTCCTGCTCCATTATGTAACAGTACAAACTAATGAACGTATCAACACATTATCAGATTCGGGGAAAATCGGGCAACCAGATCGCCGCCAGCATCGAGGACGCTATTCGCAACGGACGGATCGGCGCGGGCGCGCGGCTGCCCGCTATTCGGGCGCTGGCGGGGCACCTTGCGGTGAGCCCCACCACGGTGGCAGCCGCATACCAAACCCTGCGGGTCCGCGGATTGCTGCATGGCAGCGGACGGCGCGGGACGGTGGTCAATCGGCGTCCGCCGCTGGTGACTCCGACCATGCCGCGTCTGCCCGCGGGCGTGCGCAACCTGATGGACGGGAATCCCGATCCCCGCCTGCTGCCTTCGCTGAGCGACGCGATTCGCCGCCTCGCGTGTCCGGCTCCCCTCTACGGCGGGGCTTCCGATCGGCCGGAGCTGCTCGCACTGGCGCGCGCGCAGTTTGAAGCCGACCACATCGCGGCCCACGCGCTGGCCGTGGTGGGCGGGGCGATGGACGCCATCGAGCGCGTGCTGCAGGCCCATTTGCGGCCCGGTGATGTGGTGGGGGTGGAAGATCCCTGCTACCGGGGAACCCTCGATTTGATCTCCGCGCTGGGGCTGGTCGCGGAACCGGTCGCGATTGACGAAAACGGACCCCGCCCGGAAGCGATGGCGGGCGCGCTCCACGCGGGCATCTCCGCGGTCATCGTCACCCCCCGCGGTCAGAACCCCACCGGGGCCGCGCTGGAGCGCAAACGCGCTTCCGCGCTGTCGGCGGTCCTGGAGCGGTATCGCGAGGTCCTGCTCATCGAGGACGATTTCACCGGTCCCATTTCCGGTGTCCCGGCTTTTTCCCTGACCGCGGGGCGGGAGCGCTGGGCGGTGGCGCGCTCGGTGTCGAAGTTTCTGGGACCCGACCTGCGTTTGGCTTTCATCGCGGGAGATCCGTTGACCGTCGCGCGCGTCCAGGGACGCCAACATCTCGGTCCACGCTGGATCAGTCATATTCTGCAGGAGGCGGTGGTCACGTTATGGTCAGATGCGAAGACCGTACGCTTGATAAAGCGTGCCACGGAGACCTACACGCTTCGACGCGAGGCTCTTGTCCGTGCGCTCAAGGAGCACGGGATTGAAGCGCGCGGTCGTTCCGGGCTCAACGTCTGGGTGCCGGTGGTGGAGGAGACCAGCGCCGTACAGTCGCTGCTTAATGACGGATGGGCGGTGCTGGCCGGTGAATCGTTTCGACTGAAAGCGCTTCCCGGTCTGCGGGTCATGACCGCGAGCCTGGAAGTGGACGAGGCGCCGCGGCTTGCCCGCGCCATCGCGGCGGCGCTGCGTCCGCGCTCGGCGTCGCACGTGGTGTGAGCGGGCCTATCCCTTTGGCAGACCCAGCACCCGCTCGCCGATGATGTTGTGCTGGATCTGATTGGTCCCGGCCGCGATGGTGCCGCCGCGTGCCGCGAGCATCTTGAACAGCCAGTTGCCCTTGTCGATCGCATAGGGCGCGTGATGCTCGATTTGTGAGTAAGCGCCCAAGAGCTCCATGGCAAACATCTGGATGCGGAGGTTCAGTTCGGTACCGCACAGCTTCATGATGGACCCTTCGGGGCCGGGCGGCAGACCCTTCAGCCGGCGCGTGAGCTGGCGGAACCCGGTGTACTTGAGCGCCTGCTGTTCGCAGTAGAACTCCGCGACGCGCTGTCGCACGCCGGCATCGTCCCAGGCCTTGCGCCCGTTGCGTTCGACCCGTTGCGCCAGCTTGACCATTTCGTGGACCTGTCCGCCGGTGCCGCCACCCGCGCCGTTGCGCTCGAACATCAGGGTGGTGAGCGCGACCTGCCAGCCCTGGTTCAGGTTCCCGACGATATTCTTCTTGGGCACCCGCACGTCTTCGAAGAAGACTTCATTGAATCCGCGCGCGCCGGTCATTTGCACCAGCGGACGAACGGTGATGCCGGGACTTCGCATGTCGACCAGCAGATAGCTGATGCCTTTGTGTTTGGGCGCCGAGGGATCGGTGCGTACCAGCAGAAAGATCCAATCGGAGAACTGCGCGTTGGAAGTCCAGACCTTCTGCCCGTTCACGACGAAGTCATCGCCGTCTTCCACCGCACGGGTTTGCAGTGAGGCCAGGTCCGAACCGGACCCCGGTTCGGAGTATCCCTGGCACCAGATTTCCTCTCCGGTAAGAACCTTCGGGATGTAGCGCTTCTTCTGTTCCTCGGTTCCCCAGTGCATCAGGGTAGGTCCGATCAGGCTCACCCCCGATCCGATAAAGGGCAATGGGGCGCGCACGCGCGCGAGTTCCTGGTGGTAGACGATGGTCTGCAGGATGCCGAAGCCGCGACCGCCGTACTCCTTGGGCCAATCGACGCACGTCCAGCCCCCGGAGGCGAGCTTCTTGAACCATTTGACCCGCCGGTTCCATTCGCCCTCGTCTTCCGCGAAGAAGTCCAGATCATCGTCTTCACGTTCCGGCCGGTTCTGGTCGAGCCACGCGCGGAACTGCGCGCGAAACTGTTCGTCTTCGGGTGTGAAATTGAAGTCCATCGATGGTCCCCGTTGCGTGTGTGGCCGCTTTTTCCAGGCGTACGACCCGTTTGCGTGAATAAAGTTCGCACAGAAAGCGCCTGAAGCGCAAAGAGTTAAGCGCCCGGTCCACCTCGTTTGACATCATCGCGGCAATCGCGGAGATTCAGGGCGTCCCGCCATGCAAATCAGGATCGAACTGCCCGGCGACGTCTTCGATGCGCAGTTTCGGGAAGCGGATTTTCGCCAGCGGGTCCGCGAACTGGCCATTCTCGAGCTGGTGCGGGTCAAGCGCCTGCACGAGCACGAAGCGCAGGAGATGTTGGGAGTTACGCGCTGGCAGCTCGTGGAGCGGATGAAAGCTTCCGGAATCTCTCCGACCGAGGAAGTGTTCGACAACATCCGCGCCGAACTCACCAGGGCTATCGGGACCAGGCGCGCCCGGGTCAAGAACGACAAATCGCCCAAATAGCGACCGGCGGGAGGAGCACTTACCATGAAGGCCGCGGCTTTCAAGCAGCAAAATCAGATGGCGATCATCGAAGTGCCGCAACCGCATCCCGGTCCCGGCGAAGTCGTGCTCAAGGTCCACAACTGTGGAATCTGCGGCTCGGATCTTCATGCCTGCCAATATGGGATGGGTCTGGCACCGGACACGGTTATGGGCCACGAGTTCTGTGGCGAGATTTTTGAGATCGGTTCGGGCGTGAAAGGCTTTGGGGTGGGGGAACGCGTCACTGCGTTGCCGTTCATCTCATGCGGAGAGTGCGAGGCGTGTCGGCGCGATGACGGGATGCACTGTGCCGCGACCCGCGGGCTCGGGCTCGGTCAGCTGCCCGGCGCCTATGCCGAATACGTCATGTGCGGCGGGCAAAGCTTGCTCAAGCTGCCGGACAATGTCGATTCTCGGGCCGGGGCGCTGGTCGAGCCGCTCTCGGTGGGGCTTCACGGAGTGAATCGCGCGCAGCTTAGGCCCGGCGAGGGCGTGGTGGTGATGGGTGCGGGACCGATCGGGCTGTCGACCCTGGTCTGGGCGAAGGCCAAGGGGGCGGCTGCGGTGGTGGTCTCCGAGCTCGCTCCCGGCCGTACGGAACTGGCCATGAAGCTTGGCGCCAGCGCGGTGGTGAATCCGACCAAGGAGAATCCCGCGGAACGGATCCGGGCCCTGACCGGACGGGAGCCCGAGGTGGTCTTCGAATGTATTGGTGTGAAATCCACCCTCGATGCGGCGATCAGCACGGTCGGGCTGCACGGGCGCGTGGTAGTTCTTGGGGTCTGCATGGAGCCGGATCAGATCCGGCCGCTGACCTGCGTCCTCAAGGAGATCGGGATCGAATTCATCGTCGGCTACACGCGCGCCGAGTTTCAGGAAACCGTCGATGCGCTGGGGTCAAGGCGGATCGATCCCCGCCCGATGATCACGGACATCATCAGTGTCGATCGCGTGCCGGAGATGTTTGAGGCGCTGAAGAGCCCCGGCGCACGTGCCAAGGTGATGGTGGAGTTTCCCCACTAGCTGTGGAAGCTCGCGGCATTTCGGGCGATCGAAAAACCCCAGAAAAGCGCCTAGGACTTTGCAAGTCTGCGGGCGACCACCCGGCTGAAGGTCAGCAGCCTGCCGGCATCGGCGAGGATGACCGGCGCGTCGGGGTTGTCCGGCTGGGTGCTTGATTTCCAGATCTCCGCCGCTTGCGGCATTTCTTCTGCGCAAACCACCTCGACCGCGCCGGTTTTCTCCCAGTGCCGCCGCCACCATGCCGGGGAGTGAAAAGAATGCCACTGCTGATGGAAGTAGAAGTCGCGCAGATACTCCGGAATCTCGTCGTTGCGCAACTCGCGGGTGAATCCGGGGCACGCGATCGCCAGCTGGCCCGCGGGCTTTAAGTGGCGCACCAGCTTCTCCAGGTAAAAATCGTCGGTGCCGAAGTAGTGGTATGCATCAACGCTTAAGATGGCGTCGAAGAATTCCTCGGGGTAGGGCAGCGCCCTGGCCTCCGCGTGAATCGGGAAGACCTGCTCCTCGAGACCCGCCTGCCGGATTCGTTTCCAGTTGTCGGTCGCGGCGATCCACAGATCGGTCGCCCACACCTGCACGCCGAATTCGCGGGCCAGAAAAATCGAACTGATCGCCTTGCCGCAGCCGAGATCCATGACGCGCGTTCCGGTCCCAAGCTCGGTGCGCGCGCATAGCGATTCCATGAGCCACAACACGTGGGGGCCCATCAGATTGCCCGGCACGAGTTCCTCGTACCTGGCGGACCGTGGAAACAGCGCGCTCATCAGCCGAGCCGCAAAAACTCTCGCAATGCAGCCAACGACTCGGGCTCGGTAAGCGAGGGGGCGTGTCCCACTCCGGGAATCTCGGCGATGGTCACGTCGGTGTGGGTGGTGCGCATCTGGCGCGCGGTGAGGGGCGCGAGGATGTCGCTCTGCGTGCCACGCACCACCAGGATGGGACAGCTTATCCGCGCAAACGGCACCCACAGGTCGAGCCGTTGCTGGGCGGCACCGCCCCGCGGTGGACGACGAATCGCCGGATCCATTTTCCAGGTCAGCCCGCCCGAAGCTGCCGGCTTCACCGACCACTTGGCCCACTCGCGCAAAGCATCCTCGGGAATCTCGGTCATTCGCGGGGAAATGCTCCGGTAATAGGCGGCGACCTCGCCGAGGTCCTTGAACGTGTCCGGCGCCTCGCTGGTGTAAGTCGAAATCCGCGCCGATCCCGCCGGGTCGATTTCCGGACCGATGTCATTCAACACCAGGCGCTCAACCCGTTCGGGCCATCCGCCCGCGAACATCATCGAAATGACTCCACCCATCGAGGTCCCGATGAGCGAGATCCTGTCGATCTCAAGCGCCTCCAGAGTCGCGCTCAGATCGCTGGCGTACTGTTGAAGTAGATACTCGCGGGCCGGCCCCCACGCGCTGTCGCCGCGCCCGCGCACGTCCAGCGACAGCGCGTGGTAGCGAGCAGAAAGATGCGGCGCGAGCTCATCGAAGTTGTGCGCGTTGCCGGTAGCGCCGTGGATGCAAACCAGCCACGGCAGGTTGTCTGCGCCGTAGTCCAGGTAGTGAAGCCGAAGGCCGTTTACCGCAATGAACTTGTCTTCCGCCATCGTCGTGCGAGGTCTCGCGACAGTGTAGGCCTAAGCGGGGTGGCGCGCCAATGACGAGCGCAGCTTGATGATGGTATAGAGAGTCGCCGAGGGAGGAGTGAAATGGCTGCGGAATTCAAAATCGAAGGCGAAGTCGACAAACGTTTTGAGAACGTGCGCAAGGTGTTTGCCGAAAATTTCGAAAGACGGGGCGAGCTGGGCGCGGCGGTCGCGATGGTCATCGACGGACGGCCGGTGGTTGATTTGTGGGGCGGCCATTTCGACAAGGCGAAGACTCGGCCGTGGAATCGCGACACGCTGGTGAACGTCTACTCCACGACCAAGGGCCTGACCGCCACCTGTGCCCATCGCTTGATCGATCAGGGCAAGCTTGACCCTGACGAACCGGTCTCGCGCTACTGGCCGGAGTTTGCCCAGGCCGGAAAAAAGGATCTCCCGGTCCGCTACCTGCTCAGCCATCGTGCCGGCCTGCCTGCCATCCGCAAGGTCCTGGCCGAAGAAGCGCTGTTCGATTGGGGCACCATGGCGGCGGCCCTGGCCGAACAGGAGCCGTGGTGGCAGCCGGGAACCAAACACGGCTATCACGCACTGACCATCGGATGGCTGGTCGGGGAAGTCATCCGGAGGATAACCGGCAAGGGGTTGGGCAAGTACTTCCGCGAGGAAATTGCCGAGCCGCTCAAACTCGATTGTCATATCGGACTGGATGCTGCGCACGACTCGCGAGTCAGTGACCTGCTTGCGGCGCCGCCGCCCGGTCCCGACGAACCAAACCTGTTCGCCGAGGCGATGAAGGAGCCCGAGGGGGCAACCGCCAAGGCGTTTCTGAATCCGCCGGTCCTGACCAAACCTAACCTGGTCAACACCCGTTCCTGGCGCGGAGCCGAACTCGGTGCCGCCAACGGGCACACCACTGCGCGATCGCTGGCGCGCCTGTATGGGTCGCTGGCGCGCGGCGGCGAAATCGACGGCTACCGGGTCGTCCGTCCCGAAGCGCTGGAGAGGTTCTATGCCGAACAATCCTACGGTCCCGATCAGGTGTTGATGCAGATGCCAACGCGCTTCTCGATGGGGTTCATGCTGTCGCAGCCCGATGCGATGTTCGGTCCACACCGCAAAGCCTTCGGCCATCCGGGAGCGGGTGGTTCACTGGGCTTTGCCGACCCGCAGGCCAAAGTTGGGTTTGGCTATACCATGAACCAGATGGCGAACGGGCTGCTGATCGACGCACGCGCGTCCGCGCTGATCGATGCGTTCTATGCGGCGCTAGGGTGAGCGGGGCCCACGGCTTAGCGAGCCCGGGGGTTTCTCGGGCACGCCGAGCGGACGCCGGTTTTCATGCCGAGAAGCCAGACCGCGAGCTGGCCGACCCTGGTCGCGCGTTAGTGGGGTCGCTGCCGCAGTGTAGAATCTGATCCGGATGAAATTGCGAGGTGCAATCTCCGGCTTCGGTGAAGTTGCGGCGAAAGCCCATCTGGCGGGATGGCGTACGCGTGAAGACGTCACCCTTGGGGTGATTCACGATCCGATCGCGGAACGCCGCCATGAAGCTATTCGGCTGATCAAGAACGTTCGGGTCTACGACGACCTCGAGCTGATGCTCGATGGCGAGGCGCCTGATTTTGTCGACATAGCGAGTCCACCAGCCTTGCACGGCGCGGCTGCTCGCACGGCGCTGAACGCCGGAGCGCACGTACTCGTGGAAAAACCGCTTTGCCTTTCGCTGGCCGAGTTCGACGAGGTTGCGGCCGTGGCACGCGCCAGGCAGCGGGTCCTGATGTGTGTGCACAACTGGAAGTTTGCCCCCGCGTATGCACGGGCGCGCTCGCTGGTCGACGAAGGGCGAATTGGCTCGGTCCGGTCCGTTTCCCTTGAGCGCCTGCGTGTCGAACCTGCGGGAATGGGCGGACCGGGTGCCGTGTGGCGAACGTTGGGGGCATCGGGCGGCGGAATTCTGATCGACCATGGGTGGCACGTCTTTTACCTGATGCAGTGGCTGATGGGTGGTGAATTGCCGTGCGCGGTTGCGGCAACCCTTTCCAACAACCTTGATGGTGTCGAGCAAGCCGCCGAGATCCATGTGACCTTCGGTGCCGGTCGAACCGCGCACGCCAACCTGTCGTGGCGCGCCGGGCAGCGGCGGACCCACGCGACCATCGTTGGAACCAACGGATCGCTCGAAATCGGCACCGAACGGCTCGTTTTGACCGAGGGGCACCGACCCCCGCAAGAGTTGCTGGTGCAAGACATCCCGGACGACTCCTATCATTCCGCCTGGTTTTCGGGAGTCGCGGCGGCGTTCGAGGGTGCGATTTCCGCAGGCCCCGATTCGACCATTACGCGGGCCAATCTGGTAGAGGCCCGGACCGCTCTGGCCTTGATCGTCGCGGCGCGGGTCTCCGCGAAAAACCGAGGCTCTCTGACAGATATTGCTGCTGCCTGACCATCGGTCAGGCCTCGCCCAGGCATCCTGGAGAGCTTTCGCGCCTGACCGACCGGACTGGGCATATTGACTTTGTATCGAATGACGTTAAAGTTACGATTGACCGACAGGTTAGCGAACGCTCTACAATAAGTAATAGCTATGAGCACCCCAGAAACGCGGCCGGTCTCGCATGATTCACGCAGTGCGCAGGATTCGCGGGATGAAATCCTCAAGGCGGCAATGCACCTGTTCGCCAACCGCGGCTTTCACGAGACCTCCATGTCGGAGGTCGCGCGCGAGGCGCACGTCAGCAAAGCCCTGATTTTTTGGCACTTCAAGACCAAGGAAGAGCTGTTTGTAGCGGTGTTAAACCGCCTGCTCGAACCTTACTTCATCGATTTTGCCGAAGAGGCCGGGGTTCTCGATGAGCGCGCTCAGATCAAGAAGCTGGTCGAATTCTACCTGGACTTCGTGCGCGACAATGCCAGCTCGGTCCGGTTCTTCCTGGCCCAGATGCTTCACGACCAGCGCTTCTCCGAGGGGCTCAACGAGCAGGTACTGAAGATCTATTCCGGCTACCGAGGCATGTTGATCGAGCTCATCGCTCGCGCGCAGCAGAAGGGGCTCTGTGCCCTGAGATTTACGCCGGAAGCTGCTGCGGGATTCCTGCTCTCGGCGCTCAACGGGATCCTGATTGAACATCTGTTCGTGGCCAACAATCCGCTCGATTCGGACGAGGCCGTGGCAATGGTCAGCGAGTGGCTGTTTGGCCAGGAAACCCCTTCGGGTGGCGGCAAGGCCGTCGCCTGAGTTTCAGAATCGTCGCGGGAGAGATTGATGCGGGTACCCCTAAAACAAATGATCGATCTGGGTCGCTACATCAGCCGGAAGAAACGCGCCGGCGAGAAGTACTTTCCAATCGTCCTCATGCTGGAGCCTTTGCACGCCTGCAACCTGGCGTGCGTTGGATGCGGGAGAATCGTCGAGTACAAGGACACCATCCGCGACATGATGCCGCTTGAGGAAGCGCTTGAGTCGGCCAACGAGTGCGGCGCACCCATCGTCTCGATCTGTGGCGGCGAACCGCTGATGTACAAGCACATTGCGCCGCTCACCGCCAGGCTCATCGAGGAGCAGAAGCGTCACGTGATGATCTGCACCAACGCGATCCTGCTGGAGCGCTTCGTTAAGCAGGTTCCGCCGAGTCCGTACCTGAGCTTCAACCTTCACATCGATGGCATGCGCGAAACCAACGATCGGGTGGTCGATCGGCAGGGGCATTTCGACATCGTCGTGAAGATGATCAAGATGCTCAAGGGCAAGGGCTATCGCGTGCAGACCAATACCACGGTCTTTCGCGAAACCGGCGCGGAGGAGCTCGAAGACCTGGTCAGGATGCTCCAGGGACTCGGGGTGGATGGCATGCTCGTGTCCCCCGGTTATCACTACCAGGTGCTGACCAACGACGATCTCTACCTCAAGAAAGAGGAGATGCCCTACAAGTTTGTCCGGGTACGGAAGCTGGCCGAGGACCATAACATTGTCAACACGCCGATCTATCTCGACTACCTGGTTGGTGAGCGGGACCTCACGTGCAGTCCATGGACGACCGTCACCCGCAATCCGCGTGGATGGAAGGGTCCCTGCTACCTGATCACCAACGGCCATTATCCGAGCTTTAAAGAGATGCACGAAGCGACGGACTGGGAGTTCTATCGCAGCAAACAGGACATCCGCTGTCGCGACTGCAAATTGCATTCGGGGTTTGAGGGGACGGTGGCGCTGGAATTCGGAAAGAGTCTCAAGGATTCGTGGCGAATGGTTCGCCACTATATGTCCTAAACCAATGCTCATGGTGGGCCGTCGGAAAAGGGCGGCGCCGCTCTGCTCGCGCGGACCGCTTTGGCTGCGCGAGGGCAGCAGCTTTGTGACCTTGAGGAAAGTGTTTCAACTCGATCGCTATTTGAAGGAGCGCGCCGCGCTGGTGGAGCGAGCGCTGGGCCAGGTAGTCCCGCAGCCGGCGGGCGCCGGAGCCCGCCTGCTTGAGGCGATGCGTTACAGCCTGCTGGGCGGAGGCAAACGGCTGCGGCCTATTCTGGCACTGGCCGCTTGCGAAGCGGTGGGGGGCGTGCCGGAGCGCGCGATTGGATTCGCGTGCGCGGTCGAGATGATCCACAACTACTCGCTCATTCACGACGACCTGCCCTGCATGGACAATGACGATCTGCGACACGGGCGGCCGACCAATCACCGCCTCTATGGCGAGGCGCTGGCGACTCTGTCGGGTGACGGGCTGCTGACCGACGCGTTTAGGGTGCTGGCGAGTTCGGCCAGCGACGGCGTCCCCTCTGCAATCCTGTTGCGGACGATCGCGGACCTGGCGGCCGCCGCCGGCTCGGGGGGAATGGTGGGCGGACAGGTCCTCGACCTGCAAAGCGAAGGGACGCCGTTGTCATTCGACGAACTGAAGCTGCTGCACGCCAAAAAAACCGGGGCGCTGTTCCTTGCCTCGATTGTCGGCGGCGCACGGATCGGCGGCGGGTCGGAGCCACAACTCGCGAACCTCGATCAATACGCGCGCGCGCTGGGACTCGCCTTCCAGGTCGTGGACGACCTGCTGGATGTGGAGGCCAGCACCGAACAGATGGGCAAGCGGACCGGGAAAGACCAGGCCGCCGGCAAGGCGACTTTCCCGTCGCTGCTCGGTCTTGACAAATCGTGGCAATTCGCACGCCGGCTGGAGCAGGAAGCGCGGGAAGCCCTGAGTGAATTTGGCGCTAACGCCGACCCGCTCCGCGCGATCGCGACCTTCGTGGTGGAGCGCAAGCAGTGAGCGCTGCCGCAGCATCATTTCATTCTTCCCATCTCCGCCGCGCGGTGCTGGTCGCCCCGGGGCAGCTGGAAATTCGCGCCTTCATTCCTCCGCGCCCCGCGCCGGGAGAAATCCTCGTGCAAGTCCGCTGCGCGCTGAGCTGTGGGACCGATCTGAAGACCTGGCGCCGCGGCCATCCGCTCTGGAAAATGCCGACGCCGCTCGGACACGAATTCGCCGGGGTGGTGGCCGAAGTCGGGGCGGGGGTCAGTGGCTTTGCCCCCGGCGATGAAATCATGGCCACCCCGACCGCGCCCTGCGGGACCTGCTTTTATTGCGGGCGGGGCCAGGAAAACCTGTGCGCCACCGCGATCGACAAGATGGTGCTGGGCGCGTACGGCGACATGCTGGTTCTCCCGGCCCACATCGTTTCGAGGAACGTGTTCTCCAAGCCGCGCGATTTGCCGTTTGAAGAGGCCGCCCTGCTGGAGCCGCTCTCGTGCGTGGTTCACGCGCAGGCCATGGCGATGCCCGAGCGGCACGAACGGGTGATGATTCTTGGCGCCGGCCCGTTCGGACTACTGCAGATGATGGCGCTGCGTGCGGCCGGGGTTCGCGAGGTGGTGGTCGCGGGACGCGGCGACGCACGGCTTAGATGGGCGGCCGAAATGGGTGCGGACCGCGTCATCGACGTGCGCCGGCAGGACGCTGCCGCAGCAGCATCCCAGCTCAACGGCGGCTTTGGTCCGGACCTGGTAATCGAGTGCACCGGCCAGGTCGATGGCTGGAGCGACGCGCTGGCACGAACCCGGCGCGGCGGCCGCGTGCTGCTTTTCGGCGGATGCCCGCCGGGAACCTCGCTGAACGTGGACACGCGGCGCATGCATTACGATGGCCTGACCATGATTGCGCCCTTTCACTATCGTCCGCGCGACGTGCGGCGAAGCTTTGAACTCTTGAGCGAGCGCCGGCTCGGAGCTGAGCGCCTGATTAACGCGCACCGCAGTCTGGACGACCTCGCCGATGTTTTTTCGATGATGGACCGCGGCACGGTCCTCAAGTGCGCGGTAGTGCCTTAGCAACCAACGAGTAAGTGCAGATGAGCCAGCTCGCAGAAGTCGTCTCCGAAACCTTGAGCGCGTCCGTCAGCCCCCGCCAGGAGGCGCTGGCGAAGCTCGACTACGCTATCGAACGCGCGCAGCGCTCGCTTATCGAAAAGCAGCGCGCCGAAGGGTACTGGCTCGCGCCGCTGGAAGCCAACGCGGAGATGAACGCCGAGTTCATCATTTTCAATCACTTCATGGACGCGGTGGACATCGAGCAGGAAGCGAAGCTCAAGAAGGCTTTGCTCGATCGACAGAACGCGGACGGCAGCTGGAGCCTGTTTCCGGAGGGACCAGGCCATCTCTCGACTTCGATTGAAGCGTACTTCGCCCTCAAGCTCGCCGGCATGCGCGCGGGCGACGAGACCATGATTGAGGCGCGGCGCTGGATTTTGTCGCAGGGCGGAATCGAGAAGTGCGGCACCCTGGCGCGCTTCTACCTGGCGGCGATGGGCCAGGTTCCCTGGGACGCAACCGCGTCTGTGCCGGTCGAGGTGGCGCTGCTGCCTGGCTGGTTTCCGTTCAATATGTACGAACTCTCGTCGTGGGCCCGCGGCACCACCTTCGCGCTGATGATTCTGCAGGCGACCCGGCCGGAGGTCAAAGTAAGTCATCAGGACGGAGTCCTGGAGCTGTACATCCAGCCGCCGCATTTCACCAGGTTTAAGCAGCCCCGCCCCAAACGCGCGGTTTCGCTGCGCACCGTTTTCAACCTGATCGACAGGGTGCTGCGCGTCTACGACCACCACCACCTCAAAGGGTTGCGCGCGCGGGCGCTTGCTTACGCCGAAAATTGGATCGTGGAACATCAGGACGCCAATGGCTCGTGGGGCGGGATCCAGCCGTGCTACCTGCTGAGCGCGATGGCCCTCAAGGCGCTCGGTTATCGCAATCATCATCCGGTGCTGAAAAAGGCGATCGAAGCCTCCCGGGAGCTGGTCTGGGACCTCGGCGACTCCTTGCTCTACATGCCGTGTGTCTCTCCGAACTGGGACACCGCGTTGGCTGCCAAGGCGCTCCTCGACTCGGGCATTGCGGGAGATCACCCGGCGCTGCGCGGCGCGGCCCGGTGGCTGGTCGAACACCAGATTTTCAGGCGCGGCGATTGGTCGATAAAGCGGGCGTCTCTGGATCCGGGGGGATGGGCCTTTCAATTCTACAACGATTGGTATCCGGATGTGGATGATTCGGCCGTCATCTTGATGGTGATGGCGGAAGCCGCGTGCGACGACTCGGCGCGACGCGAACGCGCGATCAGCTGCGGCGCCAGCTGGGTCATGGGGATGCAATCAAAGGACGGCGGCTTCGCCGCCTTCGATGTTGACAACGATTCGCACTGGCTCAACAGCCTGCCGCTGGCCGACGTGGAGGCGGTGACCGACCCTTCCTGCGCGGATTTGACCGGCCGCGTGCTCGAGATGATGGCCGCCGTCGGCTACCAGCCCGACCATCCGGTTGCGCAACGCTCAATCGAGTGGTTGCGCCGCAATCAGCAGGCGGATGGTGCGTGGTGGGGACGGTGGGGCGTGGCCTACGTCTACGGCACCTTCTCGGCCCTGTCGGGTTTGCGCGCCATCGGATACGACATGAACCAGCCGTGGATCCAACGTGCGGTCGGTTGGCTCAAGTCCAAGCAGAACCCCGACGGGGGATGGGGCGAAAGCCCGCTGGCCGACCGGGACGCCGCGTGGCGCGGCCGCGGCACCAGCACCGCATCGCAGACGGCGTGGGCGATAATCGGTTTGCTGGCCGGCGAAGATGAAGCCAGCGAGCCGTTGCTGCGCGGAATTGAATGGCTGGTCGAGCGTCAGAACGAAGACGGCACCTGGGAAGAAAACGAGTTCACCGGTACCGGGTTCCCCGGACATTTTTATCTGCGCTACTGGCTCTACTCGCACTACTTCCCGTTGATGGGATTGGGCCGGTTTCGCACACGAATGAAGGAAACGGTGTCTAAATAAGCCGCTCGCCGAAGCGATGAAGACCCTTTCGATACTCGGCTCGACCGGCTCGGTTGGGGTAACCACTTTGGAGGTGGTAAGCCGCTTTCCAGACCGCTTTCGGGTCATTGCCCTGGCCGCGGGACACAACCTCGATCTGTTGCTCGAGCAGATTGTCAGGTTCGGTCCGGAGCTGGTCTCGGTTGCGACCGTCGAGCTGGCGGGCGAACTTCGCACGCGCCTGGGAGGCCGGAAAGTTGAAATCGTGCATGGTCTGGAAGGGGCCTGCGCGGTTGCGACGCACCGTGACGCCCAGCTGGTGATGTCAGCGCTGGTGGGCGCGCTGGGATTGCGCCCGACCCTGGCTGCGATTGAGTCCGGCAAGGATATCGCCTTCGCAAACAAGGAAGTTCTGGTAGTCGCGGGAGAACTGGTGACACGCGCCGTCCGCGAACGCGGGGTGCGCCTGTTGCCGGTCGACAGCGAGCACAACGCCATCTTTCAGTGCCTGGCGGGGCGGGGCCGCGAAGGACTCAAGCGAATCATCCTTACCGCGTCGGGCGGGCCTTTTCGCGACCTGCCCGCCGAGCGGTTCGCGTCGGTTACGGTCGAGCAGGCGCTCAACCATCCGACCTGGAGGATGGGCAGCAAGATAACGATAGATTCCGCTACCCTGATGAACAAGGGACTCGAGGTGATCGAAGCGCGCTGGCTGTTCGGGCTGCAGCCGGACCAGATTTCTATTGTGATTCATCCGCAGAGCGTCATCCATTCGATGGTCGAGATGATCGATGGCTCGGTGATTGCCGAAATGGCGATTCCGGACATGGCGATTCCGGTTGCCTACGCACTTGCATATCCCGACCGGTTGGCGATGCCGCATCTGAAGACGCTTTCCCTGGCCGAGTGCGCTCGGCTCACCTTCGAGGAGCCCGATTTCGGCCGCTTTCCCTGTCTGGCACTCGCTTTCGAGGCGCTCAGGGCCGGCAGCACGATGCCCGCGTGCCTCAATGCCGCCAACGAGGAGCTGGTGGCAGGCTTCCTTGGCGGACGCGCGCGCTTCGTCGACATTCCCCGCCATCTCGAATCCATAATGACGCTCCATCCAAATCCGCCGGCCCACACCCTGGAAGACCTCCTGGAGACCGATGCATGGGCGCGGGCCCAGGCCCGCCGCCTGATGGGAGTTCACTCCGAGGCCGCCTGACGCGCGCCGGTCGGCTTATGGACGAGATCGGGATGGGAGCTTCGGCAGGCACCAAGCCAGAACCATCGCTTGCAAGCACCATTTCGGCGACGACTGACTCTGCTCCGCTGGAGGCCGCCTACCAGTTCTGCGCGCGGCTGGCCAGGTCACACTACGAAAACTTCACGATTGCCTCGTGGCTGATGCCCGCCGCAATGCGCAAGCACATGTACGCGATCTACGCGTACGCGCGAATTGCCGACGACTTTGCCGACGAAGACCACGACCCGCGCAAGCTCGACGAATGGGAGCGCCAACTCAACCTGGCGTATGCAGGCTCGCCGCGCCATCCGGTCTTCGTGGCGCTGGCCGACACGGTTTCGCGCTTCGACATACCGCGCGAGCCGTTTGCCGATCTGCTGGTCGCGTTCCGCTCCGACCTCCAGTTCGAGGGCTTCGAAACCATCGACGATTTGCTTGGCTACTCGCGTTACTCGGCGAATCCGGTGGGGCGGCTGGTTCTGTATCTGTTTGGGTATCGCGACCCGGAGCGACAGCGTCTTTCGGATCTGATCTGCAGCGGACTTCAGCTTGCCAACTTCTGGCAGGATGTTGCTATTGATTTGCAAAAGCGCCGAATTTATCTTCCGCGCCGCGACATGGCGCAATTTGGCGTGAGTGCGGAGGATCTGGCTGCGGGCGCGGTAGACGGGAAATTCATGGCGCTGCTCAAGCACGAAGTGGCCGGGGCGCGCGCGCTGCTGGTCGCGGGCGGCCAGCTCTCGCTACTCGTCGATCGGCGGCTGCGGCGCGACATCCTGATGTTCGCGGGTGGAGGACTGGCAATTTTGCGGGCGATCGAGGGCGTCGGATTCGATGTGTTCCACCGCCGACCCAAACTTTCCAAAGGTGACTACCTGAAACTGGCATGGAATGCGGTGCGGGGCAGACTTGAATCCTGATTCGAACGGCAACCGGCACGCCGCCGGTTCATTGGAGACAGACTATCGACGCTGCGGCGACATAACCCGTCAGTCTTCGTCGAATTTTTACTACGCCTTCATGCTGCTGCCCGTCGAGCGTCGGCGTTCACTCTACGCGGTGTACGCATTCTGTCGGTTCGTGGACGACGTCGCGGACGATGAGTCGATTCGCGAGCCGGCGCGATTGCTCTCGCGCTGGCGCGAGGAACTCGCGCGGGTCTACGGGGAAGGCACCCCGACCCGTGCGATCTCCCGCGCACTGGCCGACACGGTCCGGCGATTTTCGGTTCCGCGCCGCTGCTTCGAGGAACTGATCGCGGGCATGGAGATGGATCTCTCGCGCAAGCGCTACGCGACCTTCGACGAACTGCACCGCTACTGCTATCGGGCGGCGGCGGTAGTCGGCCTCATCTGCATAGAGATTTTCGGCTACACCAATCCCGGCGCGAAGGTGTACGCGGAGAATCTCGGGGTCGCCTGCCAGCTCACCAATATTCTGCGCGACGTGAAGGAAGATGCCGCCAAGGGCCGGATCTATCTTCCGCTCGAGGATCTCGCGCGGTTCTCGGTGACCGAGGCGGAAATTCTCCAGGGCGTCTACAGCGATGCGTTTGTTCACCTGATGGAATTCGAGGCGCACCGCGCGCGGGAATATTACCAGCGCGCCCAGCAATCGCTTCCCCCGGAAGACCGCTCGACCCTGCTTACCGCCGAGGCGATGCGCCTGATCTACGGCTCCCTGCTCGATCGAATCGTAAGTTCGAACTACCGGGTTCTCGATCGCAGGCTCAGCCTGTCGGCGACGCACAAGCTCTACCTGGTCGGGCGCGCATGGGCGACCTCCCGTCTTGGCGCGCTGCGCGGGTAGGGTTACTACTACCTGGGTAATGATCGATTCGAAGGATGTCGTCGTAGTCGGCGGCGGGTTCGGCGGCCTGAGCGCCGGGGTCGCGCTGGCCGAGCGCGGGTTTCGCGTCGCGTTGCTGGAACGCAAGCCCGAGCTCGGTGGACGCGCCTATTCCTTCGAAGACCCTGATACCGGCGACCAGGTCGACAACGGGCAGCACGTTCTGATGGGCTGCTACTCCGAGACGCTGGATTTTCTGCGCAAGATTGGCTCCGGCAACAACCTGGTCTTCCAGAAGGATCTGGAAATTCAAATGCTCGCGCGCCCGGGCCGCAGCGCAACCCTGCGCACGGCGCGGCTGCCGGGGCCGCTGCACATGAGCGCGGCGCTCATGCGCTACGGTCATCTGAGTCTTAAGGAGCGCTTCGCAGCGGCTCGGGGAGGTCTCCGGCTCCTCAAGCTGCGCCGTCGCGACCGCGGCGCGCTGGAGAGGATGACCGTCACCGAGCTGATGAATCAGCTGGGGCAGAGCGAGAATGCGCGGCGCGCCTTCTGGTATCCGCTCTCGGTGGCGACCCTCAACGATGAACCCGAAGTGTCGTCGGCCGGGTTGTTGGCCGAGGTGTTGATGCGGGCGTTCTTCTCGCGGCGGGCGGATTCCGCCTTCGTCTATTCGCGAGTCGGCCTGAGCGAACTGTACTGCCGTGCAGCGCGCAGCTTCGTCGAGCGCGCGGGGGGTGTGATTGCCCGACGCGCGGTGGTGGAAGGACTGGAGGTTGATGGCGGCGGAGTCGTCGAGCGCATCCGCCTGCGCGATGGCCGCAAGCTGGAGGCGGCGAATTTTATCGTCGCCGCGCAGGCCGAGCAGCTGATTCGGATGCTCCCCGAGAACCTGGTCGCGGATCCGTTCTTCCAGCGCATCAACCAGCTTACCACCTCGCCCATAATCTGCGTGCACGCGTGGTTCGATCGGGAGGTAACCCGCTCGGCCTTCGTCGGGTTCATCGGCACGACCACCCAGTGGCTGTTCAACAAGCGGCGAATCTTCGAGCGTCACGGGGAACGGCATCCGGGCTATCTGAGCTTCGTCATCAGCGGGGCGCGCCGACTGGTGGACCTGCCGAACGACGACCTGCTCGATCTGGTGTTAAGCGACCTGAGCGCGATGATTCCGGCCGCGCGGCACGCCAAAGTCAGCAAGGCGATTGTGCTGAAGGAGAAGCAGGCGACCATGGCGCCGACCACGGACTCGCATCGGCTGCGGCCCGGGGTTGCGACCCCATTGAAAAACCTCTTTCTGGCAGGCGATTGGATCCAGACGGGCCTGCCCGCGACCATCGAGAGCGCGGTCATTTCCGGCCGCGCGGCGGCGGCGGCGGTAGCGGCAAGAGCGTGACCGTCGGGGGCCGACCGATGCCGCGGCTGGCACTCGTTACTGGCGGAAATGGATTTGTCGGCTGCCACGTGGTGCGCGCCCTGCTCACGCGGGGCGATCGGGTCAGGGTGCTGATTCGACCCGGAGCCGATCGTGCGGCGCTCGCGGGTCTTGAGGTGGAACTGGCCAGCGGCGACCTTCGAGATCGCGAAGCGGTCGAGTGCGCGGTCGCCGGATGCGACCAGGTTTATCATGTCGCGGCCGACTATCGGCTGTGGGTTCCCGATCCGGCAGCCATGTATGCGGCCAACGTGGATGGCACCCGCAACGTGATCGAGGCATCCCGACGCGCTCGGGTCGAACGGATAGTCCACTGCAGCACGGTGGGCGCGCTCGGCATTCCGCCCGACCGAGCCGGAACCGAGGACACTCCGGTTTCGATCGAAAAGATGGTAGGGCCGTACAAGCGGTCAAAATTCATCGCGGAACGGGTCGCGATCGAGGCGGCGCGGGCGGGCGTGCCGGTGGTGGTGGTGAACCCTTCGACCCCGGTCGGGCCGCTGGATCTGAAACCCACGCCGACCGGCCGAATCATCGTGGATTTCCTCAATCGCCGAATGCCCGCTTACGTCGACACCGGCCTCAACCTGGTCGACGTATCCGACGTGGCGCAAGGTCACCTGCTGGCGGCGGAGCGCGGCCGGATCGGCGAGAAATACATTCTGGGCGGCGAGAATCTGACGCTCAGAGAGATGCTTGAGCGGCTCGCGCGCATCTCCGGAGTGCCCGCGCCGCGCCTGCGGCTGCCCTACGCGGTCGCCTTCGGCTTCGCGCTGGGCGCCGAAGCGGTGTCGCGGGTGCTGACCCATCGGGCGCCGCGCGCCAGCGTCACCGAGGTCAGGATGTCTCGCAAGCGCATGTTTTTCGATTCAGCGAAGGCCCGCGGCGAGCTGGGCTATGCGCCGCGCCCGGTGGACGCCGCGCTTGCGGCGGCAGTTGAGTTTTTCCGCACCAGCGGGCTGGTCCGCGCCGCAGCGTAGTCATGAGCTTCGTGCGCCTGCTGCTCTTGACCGTCGCACTCCGCCCGTACGTATTCGTTTTTCTGGCCAGCTTCCTGGTAATTTCGATGGTCAATTTTGGAGTGCGTACCACCCTGCTGTTTACCGCACTCACCTACGCGGTGTCATTGACCTGCGAGTGGTCCTCGGTGCACAACGGGTTTCCGTTTGGCCTGTATCACTACGTCAATGCGACGCGAGACCGCGAACTCTGGGTCATCGGCGTCCCGTTCATGGATTCGCTGTCCTTCACCTTTCTGGCCTTTGCCAGCTACACGGTGGCACTGCTGGTGAGTGCTCCGCTCTACCGGCGCGGATGGGATCTCCGGCTGCTCGACACCTGGAAAATTCGGCGTGCACCGCGGGTGTGGCTGATGGCCTCGCTGTTCATGGTCATGATCGATTTCGTGGTCGATCCGCTGAGCGTGCTCGGCGAGCGGTGGTTCCTGGGCAGGATCTTCTGGTACGACCCGCCCGGGCCGCACTTCGGGGTGCCAATCAGCAACTACCTCGGATGGTACCTGGTCGCGGCGGTGACGATCGCAATCTTCGTGGTGCTGGACCGGCTGCTGAATCGCCCCGTACGGCCGTGGGGCGCTCTTCCCTCGTTTCCCTCGCGCGCTTTGCTGGGACCTGCGCTCTACCTCGGAATGGCCTGCTTCGGAATCACCATGTTGTTTCGAATCGGCGCCGCCGGGATCGGGTGGGCCAGCCTGTTCATCTATCTTCCGTTCCTGACTCTGGTGATCCACATCGTGACGCGCAGCGACTCGTATGGCGGGCAGGAGGCAATCGAAAACCACCTGCGGGATTTTCCCTACGACGACGGAATCATCGGGGCGAAACCACAGCAGCAATGCGCTCGCCCCGGCACGCAACGTCAAATTTGCCATGACGGGTGACCGCCACGGAGAGCCCCGGGACCAGATCATCTCGATCCACCAAAACGCCCACCAGAAGGAGGAACACTTAGAACAATGGGGCAATTCAGGTCGTCAATCGTCCGATAGAACTGGTCGATATGTTAGCGTGGGGCGGATGGTTTCGGTCGCGGTAAACGCACGCCGCGAAATCCGCCGCGGCAGCCTCTTTGGCCTCGGCGGTGCGGTGCTCTTTGGAGCGAGCACTCCTCTCTCCAAACTTCTCTTGCCCGGCGTTGGTCCGCTGATGCTCGCAGCGCTGCTGTATCTCGGCGCGGCGCTGCTGATCAGCGTTTTTCGAGTGTTCTCTCGCATTGGACGAAAGCAGTCTGCGGAAGCGAGGCTCCGGAACTCAGACGCTCTGACGCTCGGCGCCGTAGTCGCTTTCGGCGGTGTTCTCGGGCCTGTGTTAATGCTCTTTGGCCTCGCACGGATTTCTGCACTGACCGGATCACTTTTGCTCAACCTCGAAGCGGTGTTCACCATTCTGCTCGCGGTGATTGTTTTCCACGAACACCTGAGCCGGAGCCTGGCGGCTGCCTCGGGGCTTGTGGTCTTTGGCGCCCTGCTGCTGAGCAATCAACCAGGCAATCTAGGCGGGGGCATTCTGGGCGTGATGGCGATAGTCGGCGCGTGCCTAAGCTGGGCAATCGACAACAACCTGAGCCAGCGATTGTCCCTGCGTGACCCCACAGCGGTCGTGCAGGTTAAGACCGCTGGCGCCGGGCTGACCTCGCTAACCCTCGCGCTCGCCAGCGGGCATACCTTCCCAGCCCCAACGTTTCTGGTCGGAGGGCTTGCGCTGGGAAGCTTGGGCTACGGCGCGAGCCTAGTCTGCGTGATGTTGGCCCTGCGCTATTTAGGAGCAGCGCGGGAAGCTGCATGGTTTTCGACTGCGCCATTCATCGGAGCCGCGTTGGCGGTACCGATATTTGGCGTGCTGCCTACGACTGCAGAGTGGTTGGGAATGGCGTCCATGATCGCCGGGGTTTTCTTACTTGTTCGAGAACGCCACAGCCACGTCCACAGCCACCAGCCCATAGAACACGACCACGCGCACGTTCATGACGAGCATCATCAGCACGAACATGAAGGCCCCGTAGCGGAGCCTCATTCGCATTCCCATCGACATGATCCGATCATTCACGAACATCTGCACGTGTCGGATCTCCATCATAGACACAGGCATTCGGAAGTTGGGGAGAAGTGAGTGTCTCTCCGCCTCGAAATAGGCGATATTCGGCGCGCTTGCACTGCTGCTCGAATCCGCCCCTGCGGAAGCTCATGGCATCGGCGTTACGCCGGGGGCCTGAGCTGCTCCCGCAGGATCTGATGCCATCGCTTTTCGACCGGCCAGCGTTATCCTCTCTGAATTGTCAGGAGGCGTCTCAAAACCGCGAAGAAAATTTCCACTATCGCGGGAAATATGCACATGATCGTGCATCAAGTGATCACCGCGATAGGGCGCTGTGCAATGCAGGCATCTTTGAGTTCGCGCACCAGCACCTGAAACGGCCGGTAGTGGCAGCGCAAGATCAACCCGAGGAGGACCAACTATGGCAGCCACGGATCTCGAGAAACGCATCACCATTCTGGAAGACATCGAGGCCATCAAGAAGCTCAAGGCGCGCTACTGCGCCGTGTGTGACGACGATCACAACCCCGATGAGATCACCAAGCTGTTCGCGGATGATGGCGTCTGGGAAGGCGATGGCATCGGCGCGCATCAGGGTCATGCCGCGATCCGCAAGCTGTTCGAGGGCTTTCGCGATCGAATCAGCTTCTCGCAACACAATGTGATGAATCCGAGAATCGAAGTCGACGGCCAACACGCCCGGGGCATCTGGTATTTCCTTGGACCCTTCACCTTCCGCAAGGGCAATCGCGCGCGATGGCTCGCGGCCCGCTACGAGGACGACTATGTCAAGGTGAACGGTGAGTGGAAATTCCGGCACCTGCGTGCGATTGGGCGCATGTCGGCTCCGTACGAGACCGGATGGGCGAACCAGGACGCTGGCTGGACCGGGAAACAGACTTCCCGCGCCTGAGAGGTTGCGGTCACCGGGCTTCTCCCGACGGCGCCGAGCGTATCCGACGAGCGTGGGGGGCGGCGCCAGGGGCCCGGTACAGGCGCTTAAAAATCCGCACGATTGATGCGCGCAGTCGAGGTTTCCTGGTCGGTCCAAACCGACCGGATCGATGCCCGGGTGCATCGACGGCAAGAACAACGCTAAGTGTCGCCTGGCAGGATCGCTTCCAATCCGGCGGCCAGCGAGCGGGTGGCTCGGCTCAGATTGGCCATCATTCGTGGCAGCTTGAGCAGGTCGCCAGGATTGCGAAGCAGGTATGCGGTCGCCGCGCGTACGCTTACCTCGCCGCTTTCGTCGGTGAGGGTCGCACCAACGACCTCCTCGTCGACCTGGTCGATGATTGCGCGCAGGCAGGTGAAGCTGACCCCGCGCGCACTTGCTTGCTCGGCGATCGACGCAGTTTCCATATCCACCGCGATCGCGCCGGTGTTCTTGCGGGCCAGGCGTTTTTCCACGCCGCCCGACAACACCCGCCGCGCGCTGAGCATGCCGCCCGATGCGAAGCGCAATCCGGCGGCATCCAGCCTCCGTCCCAATTCGCCCAGTAGTTCTCCGTCGATCCTTATCAGACGCTCCGGCTGGGTTACCGCGTCGTGCTGCACCATCACGCGGTCGGCAAGCACCAGGTCGCCGGGCGCCAGCCCGTCCGTGAGCGCACCGGCGACTCCGGTGCCGATCGCCAGCTTTGCGTCCGGATACAAATCGAACGCGCGCAGCGCAGCCGCACGCGCATGTGCCAGGCCCATCCCGGTCGCGATTGCAAGAACTTCGGTTTCGCCGTGCGCGGCGCGGAACCCGCGCAGGTCCCGATGCTCCAGGGGGCGGCGATTTTTCAGGTGGCGTTTGAACGGCGCGATTTCGCGCGCGAACGCATAGAAGAGCAGTATCAAGCGGTTTCCTGCGGCGTCGCTACTTGAGCCGATCCTCCAATGCTAGCAAAATGCGCGGACGTGCCGACGCGGTCAAGGTCGGCGCGACGAGCAGTGCCTCCAGCCCTTCCGCTGTGAAAACCCTAATCGTAAACGCCGACGACTTCGGCCTATCGCGCGAGGTGAACGCAGCCGTCGTCAAAGCCCATCGCGAGGGTATCCTGACCAGCGCCAGCCTCATGGTCGCGGAGGCGCATCGTGATGAAGCGGTTTCTCTGGCGCGCGAACATCCCGCACTCGATGTTGGCCTTCACGCGGTGGTCTGCAGAGGCCGCAGCATGCTGCCGGCGGCGGACATCGCTCCCGCCGTCGACGCGCTCGGGAGGTTTCCCGACAACCCCGTGCTGACCGGCCTGCGCTGGTATTTTGACAGGCACCTGCGAGGCAAACTGGAGGCCGAGCTCAGGGCACAGGTGGAGAAGCATCTCGAGCTGGTCGGGTACCTTAATCACATCGATGGGCATCTGAATTTCCACGTCCACCCTGTGGTGGCGGATATCCTGGTTGGGCTGGCGGTCGAATATAAGGTCCCCTGCCTGCGTGTGCCGCGCGAACGAGTACTGGAGACCTTGCGTCTGCGCCGCGACCATGCCACGCGCAAGGCAGTTGAGACGGCCATCTTCCGCGCCCTCTCCGGCCGGACCCGGCGCCTGATGCGCAAACGAGGGCTTAAGTCGACCGATGCGTTGTTCGGGCTGCTGCAGAGCGGTCACCTCGACGAGGACTACGTCGTCGCGATTGTCGAGCGTCTGCGCGAGGGGACCACCGAGCTCTACTTCCATCCGGCGATGGACATCGGCGACACGCCGCCATCCGCCGCGGCGCAGGTGGAGGTGGAAATTCTGACCAGCCTGCGGGTGCGCGAGGCGCTCGTCGCACGGGGCGTGCGGCTCGCAAATTTCGCGGAGCTCGCGCGCGCCGGCGCGCCCGCTTGACTCAGGGCCGGTGGGAGCGCGTGACTAAGGCGACCCTCCGGAGGGCTCTCAATGTCGACCATCGCCATCAGACCGGCAGCTCGCGCCGACCTCCCGCAGATCACCTCGATTTACAACCACTACGTCGTCAATACGCCGATCACCTTCGACATCGAGCCGCTTAGGCCGGAACAGCGCGTGGAATGGTTCGACGAACATACCGAAGGCGCGCGCTATCGACTCTTCGTCAGCGAGGACCGGGGACGCATCCTCGGCTACGCCGGCACGGGCAGGTTCCGGAGCAAAGCCGCCTACGACACGACCGCCGAGGTAACGGTTTATTGTGCGCCGGATGCAACCGGACGGGGCATCGGGCGAATGATGTATGAGCGGCTGTTCGACGCGCTGCGGGGCGAGGATCTCAGGCGGCTGGTGGCGGGCATCACGATTCCCAACCAGGCCTCGATTGCACTCCACCGTCGTTTCGGATTCACCGAGGTCGGGGTTTTCTCCGAGAATGGCCGGAAGTTCGATCGCTACTGGGACGTGCTCTGGATGGAGCGTGGGTTGGTCCTCGCATAGATGTTTTTGCAATCGGACTCGGCCATTCAGCGCACCCGGGCGAAACGGACGGGAACCTTTCGGACTTTAAACCTTGGTGGGTCGACGGCTTGATGGTTTAATGCCTTTCGACAACCTCAAACTACTGCGAAGGGAACACCCATGCGCGATCAAGAAGGCGCTTCCGAAAGTACTCAGGTTCAAGACTACCGGCTGCCCAAGAATGTAAAGCCGCGCCGTTACGGGATTCGCCTCGAACCGGATCTCGGGGCATTTATCTTCAAGGGCGAGGAAAGCATCGCGATCGAGGTGCTCGAACCGACCACGGAAATCGTGCTCAACGCACTCGAGCTTGAGATCGACTCGGCGACCGTCGACGCGGCGGGCAGGCGGTGGCAGGCCACGGTTCGCATGGAGCCCGAGAAGGAACGGGCGCACCTGCGCCTTTCTGAATCGCTGGCGCCCGGAGAGTACACGCTCAAGCTTGGGTTTCGCGGAATCCTGAACGACAAGCTCCACGGGTTTTATCGAAGTCAGTACACCGACGCGGCCGGCAAGACTCACGTGCTGGCCACAACCCAATTCGAATCAACCGACGCGCGCCGCGCATTTCCGTGCTGGGACGAACCGGAGCTCAAAGCGAGCTACCAGATAGTGCTGGTGGTGGACCAGCATCTGGCGGCCATTTCGAATGCGGGCGAGGAGAGCGTGCGCAAACTCGCCGGGGGCAAGAAGGAGGTCACCTTCAAGGAAACCATGGTGATGTCCACCTACCTGGTGGCGTTCATCGTTGGTGAATTCGAGGCGACCGCGCCGGTCGATGCCGGCACCCCGCTGCGCATCGTGCATGTTCCGGGCAAGGCCGATTTGACTCCGTTTGCCAAGCGGATCGGCGCCTTCTCGCTCAAGTTCTTCGCCGACTACTACGGGCTGCCCTATCCGGGTGACAAGCTGGATCTGATCGCGATTCCCGATTTCGCGTCGGGCGCGATGGAGAACCTTGGTGCGATTACTTTTCGTGAGACCGCGCTGCTCGCCGATGAGAAAACCGCATCGCGGGCGGAGCTGGAACGGGTCGCCGACGTGGTTTCCCACGAAAACGCGCACATGTGGTTCGGCGATCTGGTGACCATGCGCTGGTGGAACGGAATCTGGCTCAACGAAGCGTTCGCCACCTTCATGGAGATGCTCGCGGTGCACGCCTGGAAGCCGGAGTGGAAGCGCTGGGAAAGCTTTTCGGTGTCGCGCGCGGCGGCCATGGCGGTCGACGGGCTGCGCAACACGCGACCCATCGAATTCACCGTGCACAGTCCCGAAGAATGCCGGGCCATGTTCGACATTCTCACCTATGAGAAAGGCGCGGCGGTGCTTCGAATGCTCGAACGTTTCCTGCGCTCGGACGTCTTCCGCGACGGCATCCGCCGGTACTTGAAGAAGCATCAGTTTGACAACACCGAGACCGGGGAACTGTGGGATGCGCTCGAAGAGGCGTCGCGCGAGCCGGTTCGCAAGATGATGGATTCGTGGATCTTCCAGCCCGGATTTCCAATCATCGAGGCCGCGCCGAGCGCGGACGGCCGGGGTCTCAAACTCTCCCAGCGACGCTTCTTCTACCTTGGCGAGGACTCCGATCAACTCTGGCACGTGCCGCTGATGATCCGCGCGCAGACCGACCAGGCACAGGCCAACCTCAAGCTGCTGCTTACCCAGCGTGAGACCACGGTCGAACTTCGCGGGAAGGCGGAGTGGGTCCTTCTGAACGAAGGCGGACACGGATTCTACCGGGTCCGCTACGCGCCCGAGTTGCTGGCGGGACTCACCCGCAACCTGGACAAGCTCGAGGCCATCGAGCGCTTTGGATTGGTCAGCGATGCCTGGGCGGCAACGGTCGCCGGACTGGCTCCGCTTTCGGAATTCCTCGGGATGGTGCGCCTGTTCGTCAACGAGACCGATCTGAACGTATGGCGGGCAATCATTGGCGCCTTCAACTACCTCGACATGATAGCCGCGGACTCGGACCGGCCCGCGCTGGCGGCCGCGGTTCGCGCCACGGTCGGACCCGCCCGCGCGCGTCTTGGCTGGGAGGCGCAAGCCGGAGAGAGCGAACTTGAGCGGCAACTGCGCGGCATCCTGATTGCGGTTGCCGGCACCATCGGCGACGACCCGGAAGTTCAGCGGCACGCCGCCGGGCTATACGCGCGCTTCGAGGATGATCCGGCCGCGGCCGATCGCGACATCGCTCCCGCGCTGGTGTCCATCCTTGCCCATGCCGGCGACGCGAAACGCTACGAGGAGTTCAAGGGCAGATTCAAGAACCCCCGCACGCCGCAGGAGGAGCAGCGGTACCTCTATGCGCTGGCTGGCTTCCGCGACGCGGCGCTGCTGCGCGCGACCATGGGGATGGCGCTCGATGGGCAGGTGCGCACCCAGAACGCGCCCTATGTCTTGCATTCACTGTTGCTTAACAGCGCGGCTCGCTACGAGGCGTGGGATTTCATCCGTCGAAACTGGGAGGAGATGTCGCGTAAGTATCCGGACAATGCTCTGCCCCGGATGTGTGAAGCGGTGGTGTCGCTGCTGGATCGGGAAGATGAAGTCAAAAGCTTCTTTGCGACGCATCGGGTCCGTCTCGGAGCCAAGATCATTGACCAGCATATGGAGCGGCTGTCGGTCGCAGTTGCGTTCCGCGGGCGGGAAGGCAGCGGGCTGGAAGCTACGCTGCGGGCCTGCTTTGCCTGAACTTGAAGGAGAGCTTGAGGTCTAGGCTGGCCCGAGCGTCGGCCAACCAGGTTCGCCTCGAGCGCTCTACCGTGGTTCGCGCAGGGGCGCAGGATTAAGTGCAAGTAACGCTCGAAGTTTTCCCGCCTACGCCAGCAAGCCCTTTCCAGGTACGTGATTGATCTCGAGACGGAGTCCGTCCGGGTCCTCGAACAGCACGGAATAATACCCCGGCGCCCACGCGCCGTCCTCGGGCGGATGAACAATCCTGGCGCCGATCGACAGCAAGAAGCGGTACGCCTCATCCACGTCGGCGTGCTCGCGAGCGCGCAGACATAGGTGATGGAGACCGATCCGGTTCTGCACGAAGGGCTCGCCGCGATGATGGTCGGCGCAGCGGACGATGCCCACCGCGGTTCTTCCGCCGACGCAATAGAGCGTCTGCCCGTTCTGAATCACCGGCTTCATACCAAGGAAGGTCAGCAGCCGCTCGTAAAACGGGTAGCACTTCTCGAAATCGCTTACGGTCAGCATCACGTGGGCGACGCCGTTGATGTCCATCCCGGCCTCCAATGCCTCGACCTTGGGCCGCGTGCGCTCCCCCAGGCCATTGCGCTCCCTTCGGCGCGGACCGGAAAATCGCAGCCGGGGACGAGGAGCATCACGCGGCGTTGGCCGCCATCCGCTTGGGGCTTGGCTGCGCGTGGCCAAGGATCGGATGGGGCGTGTACGCCTTTTCCAGTTCTGACATTTCTTCGGCGCTCAGTTTGATCGATACTGCTTCGATCGACTCCTTGAGATGCTTGAGCTTGGTTGCGCCAACGATGGGTGCGCTCACGCCGGGCGCCTGGAGAATCCAGGCGCAGGCGATTTGAGACGGCGTTACCCCGCGCTGCCGGGCGATTTTCTCGACTGCGCCAAGTATCTCGAAGTCGCTCTCGCGGAAGTACATGTCCTTGGCGAATTCATCTGACTTGGCGCGGACCGTTTCGCCGCCCTTGTCCGCGGCGCTTCGGTTACCCGCCAGAAAGCCGCGCGCGAGCGGACTCCACGGAATCAGTCCAACCCCCTGGTCGATGCACAGCGGGTTCATCTCACGCTCTTCTTCCCGGTAGACGAGGTTGTAGTGGTTTTGCATCGAGACAAACCTGTGCCACCCCTGCTCCTTCTGCACAAACAGCGCTTTGGCAAACTGCCACGCCGCCATTGAACTGGCGCCGAGGTAGCGCACTTTGCCGGCGCGGACCAGGGAATCCAGCGCTTCCAGCGTTTCCTCCAGGGGCACGGTGAAGTCGAAACGATGGATCTGATAGAGGTCGATGTAATCCATCCGCAGACGCTTCAATGACGCATCGCATGACTGCAGGATGGCTTTGCGCGAGAGGCCGCCGCGATTTTGCCCCGAAGACATCGGGCCGTAGACCTTGGTCGCAACCACGATCTCGTCGCGATTTGCCATTTCACCCAGCCAGCGGCCGGTAATTTCCTCGCTCACGCCGACCGAGTAGACGTTGGCCGTATCGAAGAAGTTGATTCCGGCTTCGAGCGCTTCGGCAAAGTGCTCGCGCGCTTCCTCCACCGTGAGCACCCAATCGCGCCATTTCTTGTCGCCATAGCTCATGCACCCCAGGCAGATGCGTGAGACTGACAGTCCGGTCCGTCCAAGCTTTGCGTACTGCATGTTCCCTCGTCCCGCGGAGAGATTCCGCGCTCGGTGATGAGTTGCGAAACGAAACGACCTTGGGCTCAAAATTCCGGCGCGGCGTGCGGATTGTCAAGAGTTCAAGTCGAAAGCACCACCCGCTCAGCGGGGCGGTGGGCTTACAACGGCGGGACGGGTTCGGCCTAAATCGGAGCCCGTACTCTGGACCAGGCGAACGCGCACGACGGCAAGCAGCACCGCGTCGATCAGCGCCACCGCCAGGATCAGCGCGAGGATGAGGTCTCCTGATTTGCGCGCAGGCTTCGCCACCCCCTACACGCGATGAGCGACACCACCACGACGTCGCAGCGCGTTACGAGAGTATTTCAATCCACCGACTGTCCGGCTACAATTGCCGACTGGCCGATTGGTCAGTCGCTCTTTCCACGGAGAAAATTTGATGCGGGTCCTGTTGGTCCACCCCAGTCCTTTAATGTACAGCGAGATTTATCTCCGCCTTGAACCTCTGGGGATGGAGCGGGTGGCGGCCGCAGTCCGGGCGGCAGGACACGAGGTTCGGATCCTGGACCTGCAGATTTTTCAGCATCGCGAGCTTTACAAGGAATTTGAAGCTTTCAAGCCGCAGGCGGTGGGGTTCTCGCTGAACTACCTCGCCAATGTGCCGGAGGTTATCGATCTGGCCAAGGCCATCAAGCAGCGCAATCGCGATTGTTTTGTGTTTACCGGCGGGCACAGCGGCTCATTTGTGGCCGACGAGATTCTGGAGCACGCCGAAGGGGCGGTGGATTGCGTGCTGCGCGGCGAAGGAGAGAAGAGCGCGCAGTTGCTGCTTGAGGCGATTGGCACCGATTCGCTGACCAAGGTGCCCGGGGTTGTCTCGCTTGAGGGCACCGGCCCGACGCCCACGATGCTGGAAGATCTCGACCAGTATTTCCCGGCGCGCGACCTGGGGCGCCGGCGCCACAAGTATTTTATCGGCGTGCTCGATCCGTGCGCCTCGATCGAGTTCACCCGCGGCTGCCCGTGGGACTGTTCGTTCTGCAGTGCCTGGACCTTCTATGGCCGCAGCTACCGCAAGTCGACGGCGGAGGCAGCCGCCGAAGATATGGCCTCGATCAAGGAACCCAATGTCTTCATCGTCGACGATGTCGCGTTCATCCATCCCGAGCATGGCTTCGCGATCGGCGCGGAGCTGGAAAAGCGCAAGATCAAAAAGCAGTACTATCTTGAAACCCGCGCCGATGTCCTGATTCGCAACCAGGAAGTGTTTCACTACTGGCGGCGGCTCGGGCTCGAGTACATGTTCCTGGGACTGGAAGCGATCGACGAGGAAGGTCTCAAGGCCCATCGCAAACGTTCGTCCACGGGCACGAACATCAAGGCGTTGGAGGTGGCGCGTGATATCGGCCTGACCGTCGCCATCAACCTGATCGCCGATCCCTCCTGGGATGAGCGTCGGTTCGAAATCATCCGCGAGTGGGCGATGAGCGTGCCGGAGATCGTGCATCTCACGGTTGCGACTCCATACCCGGGCACCGAACTTTGGTTCACCGAGTCGCGCAAGCTGACCACGCTCGACTATCGTTTGTACGACATCCAGCATGCGGTCCTGCCGACCAAGTTACCCCTCAAGAATTTCTACCAGGAGCTGGTGAAAACCCAGGACGTGCTGAATCGCAAGCACCTGGGTTTTGCGGCGCTCAAGGAAGTTGCCTCCATAGCTGGAAAGCTGATGCTCAAGGGTCAGACGAACTTCATCAAGATGCTGTGGAAGTTCAACAAGGTCTACAACCCGGAGCGCCAGTTCGCCGAGCACTCGCAGCCGGTGAAGTACCAGATGCGCCCCCCCAAGATGCATACCACCGGGCGTCCCGACAACTCACTCCTGTACATCCATCCGCCCAACAAAACGGTTCACAGGGCGGAGGCGGAACTTACACCGGGGGGGCGGTAGTTAGCGAAGTCCGGGTGGGACCGGATTCCCCGCCGTGAATCCGCCCAATCCGCGACATCTGCGCTCCGTGCGCTTCACTCCCCCTTGAATTGCGGTGCGCGTTTTCCAACAAAGGCGTTGATGCCCTCGCGACCGTCACGGGTCCGAGCCATCTGCGAGATCCAGTCGGTTTCGAGAGCCATCTGGGTCTCGAGCTTGTTGGCCACGCTGTCGAGCAGTAATCGTTTGACTCCGCCGAATGCCAGCGTCGGACCCGCGGCGAGTTGCTCGGCAAACGCACGGGCCTGGTCCAGCAACTGGCTATCCGGAACCACCCGGGTCACGATCGCCAGGCTGCGTGCCTCCTCGGCGCTGAGGACCGGGTTAAGAATCGCCAACTCGAGCGCGCGACGAAATCCGACGATTCTCGGCAGGAAGTAGGTTGCCGACCCATCCGGCGTCAGCCCGGCTCGCGAATAGGCCAGGGTGAACTTGGCACTTTCCGCCGCGAATACGAAATCGCAGGCGCAGGCGAGACTGAATCCTGCGCCCGCGGCGCTTCCGTGCACGGCTGCGATGACCGGAGAACTCATGTGTGCGAAGCTCGAGATGGCGCTGTGCAGAAAGTGGGTCACCTCGCGCAGATAGCCGGGCAGGTCCGCGGCCGGCTGGGCGGCGAACGCCTTCAGATCCCCGCCCGCACAAAACAGTTTGCCGTTGCCGCTTAAGAGTAACGCGCGCACGCTCGGATTCTCCTGGCAGCGTCGAATCGCGTTGCTGAAATCGCGCGCCAGGTCCAGGTCGATTCCGTTGGCCGCGTGCGGCCGGTTGAACGCGATGTGTCCCACGTGGTCGCGAATCTCAAACACCAGGTTTGCATATTCGGCCATTGCTCGACTCCTGTTTGAAACCTTCAGGGCACTGGCGTCACAGTCCGCGATACCAATCCGCGGTCGCACGGCCGATCTGGTGCGGTGAATCTTCCTGGATGAAGTGCACTCCGTTGACCGTCACCTCGCGCTGATTCGGCCATTGGCGGCAGAACTCGCGCTGCGCGCCTATCAGGATCGCGCCGGGATTGGCGTTGATGAACAGCTTGGGCACCGGGCTTTGTTTGAGCCAACCCGAATAGTTCTGCACGATCGCGACGACGTCCGCCGGTTCACCGTCGATAGGGATCTCGCGGGGCCATTGCAGCGTCGGCCGGCGTGATTCGCCGGCCTCGCGAAATGGCCGTCGATAGTTGTCCATCTCTTCGGGGCTGAGCTTGCGCATCACACTGCCCGGCAGAATACGTTCGACGAAGACATTGTTGTGCAAGATCATATCGTCGCCCGCCGGGCTGCGCAGCGCCTTGAAAATGCCGACCGCGCGTTCCGACCACTCCGCCCAGACGAGCGGACGTACGATTGCCTCCATGTAAGCAATTCCCTTGATGCGTTCGGGATGGCGTCGCGCCCAATCGAAACCCAGCGCCGAGCCCCAGTCATGTACCACCAGGGTAAGCGGTCCGCGCGGGAGGATGCCGTCCAGGAACGCATCGAGATGGCGCGAATGGTCGGCGAATCGATAGCTTCGGTTGGACGACGGACCTGAAGCGCCCATCCCGATCAAATCCGGAGCGATACAGCGAGCCAGCGGGGTCAGGTGGGGAATGACATTGCGCCACAGATAGGACCAGGTTGGATTACCGTGCAGAAACACCACCGGATCGCCTGCGCCGACCTCCGCATAGGACATCCACGTGCCCAGCAGTTCGAGCCTGTGGCGGGGATGCGGATCGGTGGATGAGACGGTTTCCTCGTTCATGGGGTGAACCTCGCCTAGAGTAGTCAGTCGAGAAATACGACCTCCGGGGGGATCACACAACCCGAGGATTCCGCCCCCGAGTGGATTTGCGCTCGCCCGGGCGACCGGCGAGAATCTCAACCGTCAGAGACAGGAGAGCTTATGGCCGAGCGCAGACGCAAGTTCTGGGGATGGGGCTACGAGGACCAGGGACCCAACCTCGAGCAACAGCGGCACATGGCGGAGCGGATGGGAAAGCGCTTCGGTCTGGGTCCGCTCGAGATTACGCCGCCGCCCCGGGAGAGCGAGCTCAAGCTGCGCCCGCCCCGGGTCGCGCCGCCCGACTCGCTTGCATCCATCTGCACGAGCGCCACCTATGATCGTGCCCTGCACAGTTACGGCAGCAGCTTCCGCGACGTGGTGCGTGCCTTCCGCAGGTACTTTCCCAATCCATTCGACGTGGTCGCCTATCCACGCGATGAGGCGGAACTCACCCGGGTGCTGGAATGGTGTGACACTGCAAACCTCGCCGCTGCGCCGTTCGGCGGCGGCTCCAGCGTGGTCGGCGGAGTCGAGCCGCCCGCGGGTGATCGCTACCGCGGCGCGGTTTCGATCGATCTCAAGCATCTCGACCGCGTGCTCGAAGTGGACAAGGTTTCGCGTGCGGCGCGAATCCAGGCCGGCGTGCTTGGTCCGGCGCTCGACGATCAGCTCCGCCCGCACGCCTACACGATTCGCCATTTTCCGCAATCGTTTGAATTTTCCTCGCTGGGTGGATGGATCGCGACCCGCTCGGGCGGCCACTTCGCAACTCTGTACACCCACATCGATGATTTCGTGGAGTCGGTTCGCGTGGTCACCCCGACCGGGGTAGTGGAATCGCGGCGACTGCCCGGTTCCGGCGCGGGTCCGAGCCCGGACCGGATGTTCATCGGGTCGGAAGGAATTCTCGGGGTTATTACCGAGGCATGGATGCGTCTGCAGAACCGGCCGACGTTCCGCGCCGGGGCATCGGTGCCTTTCGATGATTTTCTGTCCGCCGCGGAGGCGGTGCGCCAGATCGGACAGGCCGGCATCTATCCGGCCAACTGCCGACTGCTCGATCCAGGCGAGGCATTCAACGCGGGGGCCACCGAGCAGAACGAGGCCGTGCTGGTGCTGGCGTTTGAGTCGGCCGACCATCCGCTGGACCCCTGGATCAAGCGGGCGCTGGAATGTTGCGCCGATCACGGTGGGCGTCTTCCTGCCGATGCGGGCAAGACGCGCAGCGACGAAAACGCAACCCATGAGGGCGCGGCCGGCGCGTGGCGCAATGCGTTCCTGAACGCGCCCTATCTGCGTGACACGGTTGTCGCGATGGGGATGGTCAGCGACACGTTTGAAACCGCGATTACCTGGGAGCGGTTTCCGGAGTTCCATCGCCAGATGACCGAATGCGCGAGCGACGCGGTGAAACGGGTCTGTGGGAAGGGAACCGTGACCTGCCGATTCACTCACGTGTATCCCGACGGTCCCGCCCCCTATTACACGATTCTGGCGCCAGGCCGGCGCGGTTCGGAGATGGAGCAATGGGACGAAATAAAGGCGGCCGTGTCCGAACGGCTGATCAAGCTGGGCGGGACCATAACCCATCATCACGCGGTCGGTCGCGACCATCGGCCGTGGTATGACCAGCAGCGTCCCGACGGATTCGCGCGCGCTCTGAGGGCGGCGAAGCGGGCACTGGATCCCAGGGGAATCCTGAATCCGGGCGTGCTGATCGATCCGGACTAGGGCGGCGGCGGCGCCGCATGACCGCCGGCCACGCGCTCTGCGGGCATCGGATCTCGGTTCCGACGCGGTGACCGCCGCCAGCTTGGGACCGGCGGCCGGTCAGTTCATTCGTCCAGCTTCAGTTGCTTGCGCGCGGCTGCGCTCATCATCTGAGGATTCCAGGGTGGGTCCCACACCAGCTCGATGGTGGCGTCTTCGCAGCCCGGAATGCCGAGCAGCTTGTCCTGGATGTCCTGCGTGATCATTGCGCCCATTTGGCATCCGGGCGCGGTCAGCGTCATGGTGACGTTGACCACTCCGCCCTCCAGAGCGACGCCGTATACCAGTCCGAGGTCAACGATGTTGACCGGAATTTCCGGGTCGAAACACTCGCGCAGGACTTCGTAGACCTCGGCTTCGGTGATGGTGGGTGAATTATCCATCCGCGACCCTCTATTATATAAGACTGAAAGAGCCGGAAAAAACGCCAGTCCGGGGAGAGCATACGATGCCCGACGTGGAACAGCTTTACGATGAAGCGGTCGATCTGTACGCCGACGAAAAGTACGACGAGGCAATTGTCGCCTATCGCAAGGCGCTCGAGGTCGATCCGAAGTTTACCGATGCGGTGCACGGCATGGCGATGTGCTTTCAGGCGAAGGGCGACCTCGATGCGGCAATCGAAGTCACCAAGAAACATATCGCGCAGGACCCGGAAGACATTCTCGCGTTTACCAATTTGAGCATGTTCTACCAGAAGAAGGGCATGATTCAGGAGGCCGAAACCGCGGGAGCCGAGGCGCGCCGGCTGGATTGGAAACGTCAGTTGCGCGAAGCCAAGCCGAAGGCGTGAGGGAATCGAATGAAGCTCAAGGACAAGATCGTGCTGATCACCGGCGGCGGTTCGGGGCTGGGCCGCGAGATGGGCCTGACCTTCGCGGGCGAGGGCGCGACCATCGCGGTTAACGACATTCGTCCCGAATCCGCGCACAACGTCGTGTCCGAGATCGAGCGCGCGGGTGGTAAAGCACGCCCCTTCGTCGCCGATGTCTCGGCGAGCGCCGCGGTAACAAGGATGTTCGCCGATTTCGTTGCGGCATTCGGCACCATCGATGTGCTCATCAACAATGCCGGCATCGGGCGGACGCGCGAATCGAATGAATTTACCGGGCTTCAGGATGTCGCCGATGAAGACTGGCACAAGATGCTCGCCACGCATCTCGATGCGACCTTTTACTGCACGCGCGAAGCGCTCAAGCTGATGCTTGCGAAAAAGTCCGGACGCATCATCAATCTGGGATCCATCGCGGGGACCACCGGTCTTGGATATGCGGTCCCGTACTCGGCCGCCAAGGGTGGTCATTTCGTTCACCAAGGCACTGGCCAAGGAAGTCGTGGGCCAGGGAATCCTCGTCAACTGCATCGCTCCCGGGTTCATCGAAACGCCAATGACCGCGCCGATCACCGCGGAAATGCGGCGGCAAGTCGTCGGCGTAACCCCGATCGGCCGGTTCGGCGAGCCGCGCGATATCGCCCGCGCGGCGCTGTTCCTGGCAACCGACGACTCCAACTTCATGGTCGGCCAGGTGCTAAGCCCCAACGGCGGCTACGTGATCTGAGTTCCGGGTCCAATCAATCGAACTCCATCATGTTGCCACGGGTTGCCGGCGTACTGGTGCCGCTGTTCTCGCTGCGCACACGGGACGACCTGGGACGGGGTGAGATCCTCGATCTCGGGCCGATGGTGGACTTCGCCCACGAGATGGGTCTTGGTCTGATTCAGCTGCTTCCGCTTGACGAGGGCGCTCCCGAGGAGACCAGTCCGTACAGCGCGATGAGCGTGTTCGCGGTCGACCCCGCGTTGCTCTCGTTGCGCGGGGTGGACGGGATCGTGCGAAGCAGCGTTACTCGCGCTCGCAGAAAACTCGCCAACGAGCACCCTTCGGGCGGGCGGGTCGCGGTGCGTGCGGCCAAACTGCCGCTCCTGGAGCGTGCCTGGCGTAAATCGCGCGAGGGTTTGGCGCACAGCGAAGAATTCCAGTCATACATCGAGCAACACCGCGAGTGGCTCGCCGACTACGCTTTGTTCCGGGCGTTGAAGGACCGATTTGAGTGGGCTCCATGGGAAAATTGGCCCGCCGAGCTGCGCAACCGGGAAGCGTTCGCGCTCGACAGCGCCAGACGGGAACTCACCGAACCGGTCGCCCGCTATTGCTGGTTTCAGTTCCTCGCGCAACGTCAGTGGTCGGCGATGCGCGCTTACGCGGCGGAACATAAGGTGATGATCGGTGGGGACATGGCGTTTTCCCCGGCATTGGACAGCGCGGAGGTCTGGGCAAACCAGGCGCTGTTCGACCTTGGTCGCACCATCGGCGCGCCGCCCGACACGTTCAACCCGCGCGGGCAGCGATGGGGCCTGCCGTTGCCGCGATGGGCGCGGATGCGCGAGGACGGCTTCAGACTGTGGCGCGCGCGGGTGCGGCGGGCAGCCGGGATGTTCGATTTGCTGCGGATAGATCATGTCGTCGGACTGTACCGGACCTTCTCTTTCGGCGCAGAACTTGACGCCGAGGGCACTTTCGTTCCGGAAGACGAGTCGGCACAGCAGGCGCAGGGGGAAGAAATTCTGGCAGCGCTGCGGGATGCGGCGGGTCGCTGCTGGCTGGTCGCGGAAGACCTCGGTTCCGTGCCACCAGGGGTGCGCGCTTCCCTGTCCCGGCTGGGAATTGCCGGTTACAAGGTTATGCAGTGGGAGCGCGCGGGGTGGGAAACCTCCCAGGAGCGCTTTCTCAAGCCGGCCGAGTACCCGGAACTGTCGTTGGCGACTACCGGCACCCACGACACCGAACCGCTCACGACCTGGTGGCTGGCGCAGCCGGAGCCCGAGCGAATTAAACTTCTCGATGCTCTCGGGATTTCGGATCGAGTCGACCCGCGAGAGCCGCTCGATGATGCGGCGCTCGAGGGGATCATTGGTTCGCTGTATGCGTCACCGGCCCGGCTCGTGGTTCTGCCGATCCAGGACTTGTTTGGCTGGAGCGAACAGATAAACCATCCGGGGCTGGTCAGCGAGGCCAACTGGTCCTATCGGCTCCCGTTCGACCTTGAAGAGCGAGCGAAGCTCCCCAGGGTGGAGTCGCGAATTGAAAAGCTTCGCGCCATCGCCCGGGAATCCGCCCGCGCCTGAGGGTGTGCGGGTCGGTTGGCCGCTCCGCGTTGTTAGGACAATGCAGCTTCGACTATAAGAGCGATGGAGGTTTTCCTGATGGGTCCGCTCAAAGGCATCAAGGTTCTGGACCTGAGCATGGTCGTCGCCGGGCCATTTTGCACGATGATCCTCGGCGACCTGGGCGCCGACATCATAAAAATCGAGCCGCCCGAGGGGGACGTGGTGCGCATCGTTCCGGGTCCGCAACGTAACGGGGTCCCGGTTGGAATCCTCAACTGGAATCGGAGCAAGCGAGGCATGGTCCTCGATCTCAAGCAGTCGGGCGCTGCGGAAGTTTTCCTGCGGATGGCCGAGCAAGCCGACGTTGTGATCCAGAACGTGCGGCCGGGTGTGGTGGATCGTCTCGGCGTCGGCTACGAGGCAGTGTCGAAGCGCAACCCCAAGATCGTGTACTGCTCGATCGCCGGGTACGGTTTCGAAGGTCCGTATCGCGATAAACCCGCCTACGATCCGATTATCCAGGGGGTCGCGGGTGTTATGATCACCCAGAGAACACAAGGCCGGCCGCGCGCGGTGAAGAACATCCTGGCCGACAAGGTGACCGCAATGACGGCTGCGATCGGCATTCTTGCGGCCCTGCAGGAAGCGCGTACCGGCAAGGGGCAGCACATCGAAATCGCGATGATCGACGCGGTCGCATACTATCTGATGGGCGACACCGGCGTGCGTCATACGCTGCTGCCCCATCAACCGGGATTGCCGCCCACGATGGGTTCCGCGGAACCCTTCAAGACGGCCGACGGCTACATGACGATCGCACCGTTGACCGACAAGCATTGGAAAGCCCTGCTCGAAGCGGTCGGGCATCCGGAATGGTTCGAGGGAGACGAGCCGCGCAACGAGCGAGTGCGGAATGCCGCGCGCAAATTAATCGAGTTGTTTCCAAGCCAGCCGTCCGACTACTGGCTCGAGCGAATCGAAAAGGCCGATGTACCGTGCGGGCGGGTGAATGACTTCGACACAATCTGGGAAGATCCTCAGTACGTAGTCAACGAGACCTTCTATGAATATGAGCATCCGGTCGCCGGCCGGGTCCGCGCCGTGCGTCCGGGCACCCGGCTGTCGGGAAAAAAGCCGGAGCTCTGGCGTCATGCCCCGGGCCTGGGCGAGCATACCGACGAGATTCTTAAGGATTTCGGATTCAACCGGCAGGAGATAGCCGACCTTCATAGCCGCGCAATCGTCAAATAGTCGGGTTTCGGCCTGCGTGAAACTGCGAGCTGAGTCACCGCGCAACCTTGCGGCACCAGCACACTCTCGTGCAACCGGCTCGCCTTGCCGACGGTTTCTGGCGCAGGTCGTTTTGCCCGCGATCGGCGCGGTCGCTCTAGGAGCCTGCGCGACCGCCACCGCCCCTGCGCACGGTCGTCCGACCCCGCCGGAACGCGCTCCTTCCGGGCCGATTGGCACGCACTCGCCGTACGCAATCGCCGCCGGCAAGGACGGCGCGGTCTGGTACACCGAGTATCAGGGTGACGGGATCGGCAGGATTCAGTCCAACGGCTCGATCATGCGGTTCAAGATCGATCCCAGCGGCTTTGCGCAGCGCATCACGGCTGGCCCCGACGGAGCGATGTGGTTCACCGATACGGTGGGCAACCGCATCGGACGCGTGCAGGGCGACGACAAGGTCGCCTACGTAAAATTACCGCGCGACGAGAGCGGCCCTAACGGCATCACAACCGGCCAAGACGGGAATCTCTGGTTTACCGAGCGGGCTGGAAATCGCATCGGCCGCCTGAGCCCAGCGGGGTCGCTCACTGAATTCAGCCTGCCAAGCGGGGGCGGTCCGGCGGAAATCGTGGCAGGGCGCGACGGCTATGTCTGGTTTGCCGAAGACAAGGGCAATCGGCTCGGCAGGATTACTTCCAGCGGCAAGGTCGCCGAATTCGCCATCCAGACTCCGCATGCGACGCCCGGCTGCTTGACACTCGGTCCCGACGGCAACGTCTGGTTTACCGAACTTGCAGCGCACCAGATCGGCAAGGTTACGCCGCAGGGTTTCATAACCGAGTATCACCTGCCGGAGAAAGGATCGCCGCTCGGCATCGCGACCGGCTCGGACGGCAACCTCTGGGTCACCATCGTTGGTAGCCACGCGATCATGCGCGTGTCCCCTTCCGGGGAATTCACCTCGTTTCATACCGGCCACGACACGGTTCCGACCTTTATCGCGGCCGGCTCCGACGGAAATCTCTGGGTTACCGAACCCAACGGAAAGATCGCCCGGGTCACTCCGCAAGGAGAGATCGTGGAATTCATCGTGGCGACGATTAAAAGCTGAATTCCTGCCCGTGACCGGAATTTTGCGCTATAAGCGCTGGAGACGAGCCGGCGTTTTCTTGACGACCGACTGTTCGGCTCGCGCGAACCGAAACCATTAACGGTTTGGATTCAAGGAGACGCGGACCTATGGGTAAGCTCGATGGCAAGGTTGCGGTGATCACCGGGGGCGGCCGCGGGATCGGCCGCGGAATCGCGAAGACGTTTGCCGCGCAGGGCGCCGCGGTGGTGGTCAATGATCTGGGAGTTACGGTCGCAGGCGCGGCCGAGACCAGCACTCCGGCCGAAGACGTGGTCAAGGAGATTAAAGCGGCCGGCGGCAAGGCGACTGCCAATCACCTGGATATCTCCACCGTGCAGGGTGGCGAGGGCCTCATCAACCAGGCCGTCAAGGAATTCGGCAAGCTCGACATCCTGGTCAACGTCGCCGGAATTCTGCGCGATCGAATGATCTTCAACATGAGTGAGCAGGAATGGGATGACGTAATCCGGGTCCATCTCAAGGGGCACTACTGCACCATGCGGCCCGCCACCGCTTACATGCGCGAGCATAAGAGCGGGCGCGTAATAAATTTTTCATCCAACTCCGCGCTCGGTAGCCCCGGGCAGCCGAACTATGCCGCAGCAAAGGCCGGCATTCTCGGGCTGACCTACAGTTCGGCCAACGCGCTGCAGAAGTACGGCATCACGGTGAATGCGATCATGCCCGGTGCATCGACCCGCATGACCGATACGATTCCGGCGGGCCGCATGCCGGGTGCGACCGGACTGCCGCAGAGCCAGAGCGTGGAGGGAACTCCACGCGATCCCGTCAACGTCGCGCCAATCTGCGTGTTCCTTGCCAGCGATGAAGCGGCCAACGTTACCGGGCAATGTTTCGGCGCATCCGGCTACCGGATCATGCGTTATCGGCACATCGTGGCCGATCGGGTCATCTATAACGACGGCCCGTGGGACATCGATAGTTTGTTCGATCGCCTCAAGTCGACATTGCTGGTGGATTTAACCCCGCCGCGCATGTAGCGGCGTGGTGGCGACGGGAGTCGCCGGTGCAAGGACCAGAAGGCGAAGATCATCCCCAGGCGCTTTTTTCCTGGACCGGGCAGCTTCGCAAACGCCGCGGGAGGAAACGAAAATCGCCTAGGCGTTCCGGAAACCACATTTGCAATGACCGCTTTGTGCGGCGAGGAGTAGAAGCGGCGGTTCATCGGCTTGTGGAGGCGGTATTCCTTGGACCGCTCGAGCTGGGCGCCAGTAAATTTTCCTCGAGGAATTTGATGACCCGCGCGGCATATTCTTCAGGTGCTTGGAAGATCGCGTCGCCATGGCCATCTCCGGGCACCCGCCAAAGCTCGCCCCGGTTGCCGGCGGCGCTGCTGATGGCTTCCGCATCCGAGATTGGAACGATCCTGTCGCCCTGATGGTGAATTACCAGAATCGCGGCAGGACCCAGGTCGCGCGCGGCTTTGGCTGGATTGACCTTCCAGATCGAGTGACCCAAAAAAAATGCCGCTTCCCACAGCGCGGTCTGTTGCAGTGCCGGATTTAAACCGGCGATCGAAGGAACGCGCATGAACATTCGGGCCAGGCTTGCATAGGGACTATCTGCGACGATCGCGTCGAACGATGCGCCCGCAGCCTGCACCAGAATTATCTCGGCTGCCCCCTCGGAAACTCCCAGCGCGCCGATTTTTTTGAAGCCGCGCCGTCGCAGCTCGCTGGCTGCGGAAAGTACCGCGGTACGCTCGTTCCATCCCCAGGTGGTACCGGTTTGCGGGTCGTCGCCGCTGTCGATGGCCAGGATTGGGTAGCCGGTCGCGTGCAGAAATTTTGCATACGCAATCATCGTGCGTCGGGTGCCTCCGGCCGGCGGGACGAGCAGCATCGCGGCGGCCAGTTTGCCGGGGATCACCCATGCGTCCACGCTGCGATTTCTGCCGAGGTGGATTTTGACCGATTCGAAGTCTGCTCCGAACGCTTTTCGAGGATCGGCAGGTAGCGCGAGGCCCGCCGGGGCAGCAGGGCCATACACGTCGGTCCGTCCATCCTCCAGAAACCCTGGGTACTTAAGTCGATAAGCGACCAGGGTAGCCGCGCCGAGCCAAAGCAGCGCCGCCAACCCGATCATGACCCCGCCAATCAGCGCGAAACGTCTGGAATGGCGCGGCGCGCCGGCGCCCTTTGGGGAGGACGGATTCATGCCGCTATGGTTTGTCCGATAGCCTTGGGGCGGGCAAGCGCCTTGAGAGGCACACGGTCGGCACCTATGCTGCCTTCGAGGCAGAGATTTTCGAAATGAGCGACTGGGAACCGGAGCTGTATAACCGTTTTGGCCGATATCGCGCAGAACCGGTCGAGCAGATTCTTGCTCGCCTGCCGATTTCTGGCGACGAGCGTATCGCCGATCTCGGGTGCGGCACGGGCGAGCATACCATCGAACTAGCTCGACGCGCGTCGCGGGGCGAAGCACTCGGGGTCGATCTGTCGCCGGCGATGATCGACGCAGCCCAAAAAACCAAAGCCACCCTGGCGGGCGACCTTCGCGATCGGGTCGTATTCCGGGTTGGCGATATCGCCACGCTCGATAGTGAGCGCGAGTACGCGATCATCTTCTCGAACGCCGCTCTGCAGTGGATCCCAAAGCATCGCGAGGTGCTCGGACGCTGGCTGCGCGCGCTCGTCCCCGGCGGTCGCATGGTCATCCAGATGCCAGCCAACGATCGCGAAACCGCGAAGGCGGCACTGAGCGATCTGGCGCGCGAGGAGCCGTGGCGCGCGCTGCTCTCCGGGATCGACGCATCGTTCCGAGAAGTGCCGCCACCCGCGCGATACCGGCAAATGCTGGGTGAGATTGGATTCTCGGAAATCGACTGCTACTACCACACCTTCCACCATCCAATGCAGAGTCCCGCCGAGGTGGTCGAGTGGTATCGTGCGACCGGGCTGCGACCGTTTGTCAGCGCGCTTCCCGAGGATCGGCGCACGGCGTTTCTCGATTCCTACCGCCAGCGCCTGGAGCGCGCCTACGGCACCTCGGGAGCGGTTGTTTTCGATTTCAAGCGCCTGTTCATCTGGGCCCGCCGTCCGGCCGTATGAAATGACAGTTCGGCGAATACTGCCTGCGCTGATTGCGCATGGAGGTGCGGGTGCGAGAGGACCGGTGGAGGACCGAACCGAGCGCCGACAGGCGCTGCTCGCGGCGGTTCGCCGCGGCGCCGACCTGCTCCGTGAAGGTGGGAGTGCGCTCGATGCCGTGCAGGTCACGGTGGCGGAGCTCGAGGACGATACACGGTTCAACGCGGGAACCGGTTCGGTTCTTAACAGCGTCGGAACCGTGGAGATGGATGCGTCGGTCATGGTCATGGAACGCGGACGAGGTGGTGAAGCCCGGATATCCGCCGGCGCGGTTGCCGCCGTGAGTCGGGTGAAGAACCCGTTGATGCTGGCGCGGGCGGTAATGGAGGAGACCGCTCACGTGATGCTCGCCGGCAGCGGGGCGCATCGATTTGCCCGGCGCGCCGGGATCGAGTTGTGTCGTGTGGAGGACCTGATTACCGCTCGCGCGCGCGAGCGCTGGCGCGCGCGCCAGCTCCAATTTCGCAAGCAAGGTTCGAGCGCAGCCGCGCCCAGCACGGTGGGCGCCGTGGCAATCGACTCAAATGGCAATATCGCGGCGGGGACTTCCACTGGCGGAATACCAGGCAAAATTCCCGGTCGCGTCGGCGATTCCGCCATCGTTGGCGCAGGAACCTTTGTGTCGGCTCGGGGAGGCGCCTCGGCGACCGGACACGGCGAGGCCATCATCCTGGCCGGGCTCTGCCGCGAGGCGGTCGCTGCCCTCTTAGGGCAATCTCCATCGTCGGTTGCGCGCCGCGCGGTCGCAACCCTGCTCGCGCCCGCAAAGGCGGAAGGTGGAATAGTCATCGTGGACCGCAAGGCGCGGATCGGATTTGCCCACAACGCCGCCGCCATGCAGGTCGCGACCTTTGACTCGGCGGAGCTGCGGCACTGTTGGGTTGAGCCACTCAGGCTGGCAAGAACATCATGACCGAGGGTGACGGGCCGCAAGTCGCCGCGCGCGGCGTGCCGGCAATCCAGTTGCTCGCCGCCGCCATCTTGGTCTTTGTCGTTTTCGCTCAGGGGATCAGCGCGCCGTTTCAGAAGGACGCCGAACCGCAGTCCGCGGAATGGATCGTGAGCATGGTGCGCGACGGACATTGGTTCAACCCGCGCGACTATTACGGCTTCCTCGATCGCAAACCGCCCCTCTATTACTGGCTGTCCGCGCTGGCCAGCAAGGCCACCGGGGGCAGAGTCGATGAGACCCGTGCGCGCATCGTCTCGGTGGCTGCCGCGACGCTCATCGCGATGGAAGTACTGGCGTGGACGGCATCCGAGATTGGGGTCGCCGAGGGGTGG
>JAFAHS010000193.1 GCA_019237115.1 Deltaproteobacteria bacterium | reverse complement strand
GTTTAATCATGTACCAGAGCCACTAAGAAATGAGACAGCGCTCCCACGCAAGCCCCCGCTAGTGTACTGTCGCCGAAATCATGCCATTCGCCGCAGGTCAGTTGGCTGCTTTTCAAGGCGACGAGCGACGAGCATATCTAAATCGATACGTGAGGAGCGAGCAACGCGGAAAAACAGCCAACTGGCCGCGGCCCAGAGGGTTGCGTTGAAAATGGGCCGGCGGCTGCGTTGCTCGTCGGCTACGTATCGATTTAGATATGCGCCCTCCTCGCGCCTTGCCGGCGGCCCATTTTGAACGCAACGATGTCATCATTATATGCGAGACGGTACACTAGCAGCTGGCCGAGGATCGCATCGACTAGGCTGCATTATTCTCGTCTCGGACCGCAACGGAAGAGCCCGCGTTGGCTAGGCAGAACTTTGCGCTCGAACCGTCCTCAAAATCGATTTTGAATTCGGCCTTGAGCGCAACGGCTTCCAAGACACAATCAACTATGATGAAAACGAGTGCCGTTCAGCGCTTTTCGGTCAATATCCGCAGGTCGATCGAATCAGCCATCGCCTTATAGCCGCCGTCGCCAGGATGGAGATTGTCTCTGGAGTCGAAGGCTGCCTTAATGTGGCTCGACCTCGCTGGGTCTCTCGCCACCGCGTCAAAGTCGATCACGCCATCAAATTCCTTGCTTTCACGGATCCACTGGTTAACGGCCTGACGGGTCTTCTCTTTTTCGGCATTGTAGAAGTAGTCGAGTGGCGGAATTACCCCCTTGAAAGTGTCCTCAAACGGCGTCAGCGTCGCCCCGAGGATACGAATGTTGCGCGCGTGAGCCTGCGCGATCAACTGCCGGTAGCCCGTGATCAAATCCTCTACGGAGACCGGAGGGTCGGTAGGAGCCAGCACCCCGCCCGGCCAGCCGATGTCGTTGATGCCGATCATCACCACTACCGTATCGACCCCTGGGATGCTGAGAGCATCGCGCTCAAAGCGCGCTAGCGCGTTGACGCCCATGCGGTCTTTGAGCAAGCGGTCCCCGGAGATTCCCGCGTTCAGCACGCCAACCGGCCTGCCCCCCGCCTCGGCCAACCGCGCGGCGAGGAGGTCCGGCCAGCGGTGGTTTGCGTCCACGGTTGACCCGTCGCCGTCCGTTATCGAATCGCCAAACGTGACGATCGCTCGCGCGTCGGGGGGTGCATCGACCAGAATTTCGGTGACAAACACGCGCGCGGTGACCGACGCGTCAGGCTTAAAGTCGGTCTCGCCGACTTTATTGCCCGACACAACGAAGGCCGTCTGACGCGCGTCGTTATGCCATGTGGTTACCGGCGTCACTTCCGGCAGAAACAGGCTGATGGCGACGCTGCCCAACGGGGCCACTTCGAGCTCGACAGGATCACTGAGGAGTGGCGCTCCTGGCGGAATGGTTACCGCGGTGTGACCCCCAAAAGTGAGCGCGCGGTCCGAGCCAGCAACGATGGCTGGACCAGTGCCGGCGAGCGCGATATGGGCCTCGCCAATCGTCACCGGCCTTTCGCCATACTCGTTGGAAAGCAAAACGCGTATACGCGGCCCGCCAATGCTCACCCGCGACACTTGCCGAACCGTCTGATTCCAGAGGTTGCGCGGGTACTTCAGAGGGGCGATAAAATCGGGGCCCCAAATCGGTTGTGGGCTGGATTCCCAGGTGCCAACCCAATGAGCCCCAGCGGCCTCCTGGGCCACTACCGAAGGGGCGGCGGGATGGCCGACCGCCAATGCCGCAACCATTAGCAGAACTCGCTTGGTCAGCAATGCTCTACCCGTTAGGTGCCGCCCGATTGTCGAGGTTTGAGCGGGGACCGGAGTTAAGCCAAAGCCAAGGGGAGGACGCGGAAGGATGCAGGCTGCTGGTACTTTTTTCATGGGGGATTTAGTTCAGGGTCTGCAAGCCTAGAAGCATTCGACCATCCTGTAAACGGTTTACACGTCCGGTGGCGCTCCGACCTTCGACTAATAACGACGGTCTCTATACCGCCGCACTTCGCCTTGGCGAACAGCGCGTGATGGCGATTCTGGCCGCGTTAGTCGGCTTTTGCTATCTGATCCGAGGCTTCAGCAATCGGCAACTGGTCGAGCGCGTTCGCGCCCTTCTCCAGTCGCCCCTACACCTGTCGGCAGGCGACCTACGATCTGCGCCAGCTGAAGCGCAAAGAGCTCATTGCCAAAGTTGCGCGCACGAATCGTTAT
>JAFAHS010000002.1 GCA_019237115.1 Deltaproteobacteria bacterium | reverse complement strand
AAGCCTTGTTAAGACGTTGAGGCCAAGCTGTCAATTTCGTGTTTCCTCTAGCAGTTTTGGCGGTTATCGGCTTGACGTGCGCTGACATAGGCTAATATAGAGAACCAGGCCAAGAATGAGCCGCTATAACGAGTACAGGCGGGAAGTCCTCGAGGTCAGCCGGAGACTGTCAGAGGGCGGATATTTCGGTACCAAATCGGGTACCGCCGGGAACGTCTCGGCGCTGATCGAAGGCGAAGAAGTGATTGCGATCACTCCGACCGCGATGCGCTACGACCTGATGCGGCCGGAGGACATCTGCGTCATCGATTTCCACCTCCAACGCATCGAAGGGTCCCACCAACCTTCGATAGAGTCGCCGATGCATATCGCGGGCTACCAGGTGCGTCGCGACGTCAACGCGATCATTCACACCCATCAGGTCTATGCCAGCTCGATCAGCATCCTGAATCTCCCGATTCCACCGCTGTTCGATGAAGTCACGCTCGCAATCGGCGACATCGTTGACGTGATTCCATACGCGCTCTCCGGCACGCGCGAACTGCACGAAGCGGTCGCCCGCAAACTCGCAAACCGGTGTCACTGCTACCTGATCCAGAACCACGGAGCGCTGTGCGTGGGTGAGGACCTGGAGAACACCTTCACCTACGTCGAGTTACTCGAGAAAATCTCGGTGGTGTACTCGCACGCGCTGGCCAGCGGCAAACCGGTAAGTACTCTGCCCCGACCGGTCGTCGAGAAACTCGTCGCTTCGATGATCGCGCGGCAGGACATCGAAATCGACCGTAAGGACGCGCTCACCAGAAGGGCCGCGGCGCTGCGCGCCTGAAACGTGCTCGCGGCGCGCTCAATCGTCGCCCTCTGAATGTGGCGGTAGCGAACGACGTTTAAGCCACCGATGCATGGACTCGCGTGAAGCTGGTCGCCGGAATAGACGTGGGCGGGACCAACACCGACGCGGTGCTGGTTCGCGACACCCAGATCGTTGGTTGGGCAAAAGTCCCCACCACTACGGCTGTCTACAGCGGTATCGTTGCCGCGCTCAAAAGAATCCGTGGCGCGGCCAGCGCACGCCGGGTCCACATCGGGACGACGGCGTTCACCAATGCGCTGGTCGAACGGCGCGGTCTGGCACCCACCGCCGCAATTCGTGCTGGAAAACCAGTCTCCGAATCGCTGCCGCCCATGACCGATTGGCCCGACGATCTGCGAGCTGCGGTTTCCAACCAGAGCTACTTCATCAGTGGAGGACGCGAGTACGACGGGCGTCCAATCGGAACCCTGAATCGACAGGAGATCGCGGAGATCGCCCGGCGGATTGGCGCGGCCGAAACCGCGCAGGCCGCGGTGACCTCTGTCTTCGGAACTTCGTACCCCGACGATGAGGTCCGGATTGCCGAATGGCTGGTAGCCGAAAACCCCAGGCTGCAGGTCTCCCTGTCGCACCGGATCGGCCGGTTTGGAATTCTCGAACGCGAGAACGCGACGCTGCTAAATGCGATGCTCCGGCCGCTGGCGGCACGAACGCTCGCCGCGTATCAGGCCGCAGTACCCGCCAATCTTTTTATCAGCCAGAACGACGGAACGGTGGCGCGCGGGAGTCGCGCGATCGAAGCCCCAATTTTCACGGTGGCTTCAGGACCAACCAACAGCCTGCGCGGGGCCGCACTCCTGTCGTCGTCACAGGAGGCGTGTGTGCTGGACGTGGGTGGGACCACCACGGATGCGGGCGTCGTGCATGTTGGTTATCCGCAACCGGCTGGCCTGGATCTCGCGGTAGGCGGAGTGCGGACCAATTTTCGGATGCCGGATCTTTGCTCAGTCGGGATCGGCGGCGGTAGCCTCGTCGACCTGGAAACCGGCAAGGTCGGGCCACAGAGCGTGGGTTTTCGCTTGACCGAGGAAGCGATGGTGTTTGGCGGTGCAACCCTGACGCTTACCGACGTAGCGGTGGCCGCGGGCCGGATCCGATTGGGCGACCACTCCCGGGTCGCACATCTCGGCGCGGAAACCATCGCGCGCGTGGACCAGCACTTGCGAGTTCGCTTCCAGCGGCTGCTGGAGAATTTTGAGCGCGCCGGGCGCAACCTTCCGATCATCCTGGTGGGTGGGGGCGCGCCGCTCATTGAGCCGTTGCTGCGTGACCTCGGCCGAGAAGTGTTGTGCCCGGAGCGTGCCGACGTCGCCAACGCCTATGGAGCCGCCATGGCGCAGGTCGGCGGAGAAGCCGACCTGACATTTTCGTCCACGGCGATTTCGCGTCCGGAAGCTCTCGCCCGCGCCGAACGCGAAGCGCATCGGCGCGCCGTCGAAGCCGGCGCGGCGCCGGACACGGTGACCACGGTCGAGCTCGAAGATGCCGCGTTCTCCTACCTGGCAAGCGACGCGATTCGGGTTCGAGCGCGAGCCGTCGGCGATATCGAGGACCAGGCACAGTGAGCTACGCGATCCGCAGGTCCGATGTATCTGCCCTGGCCCTGGGGTCGGCGGTGCTCGGATGTGGCGGCGGTGGCAATTCCTACTATGGTCAACTGGTTGCGCGGCGCCTGCTGAGCGAGGAGACGGCGGTTCGGGTCATCGATGTCGATGAGATGGACCCCGGCTCCTTCGCCATCAGCCCGGCGGCGGTAGGCGCTACCCTGGTAGCTTTGGAGAAGCCGCCGAGTCTGATCGCGTTGCGCACGGGCCTCGCTGCGGTCACCCCGGCGATCAAGGGGCGGTTGACGGCATTCTTTGCCGCCGAGATCGGTGGCCTGCAGTGCATCTTTCCGCTACTGGCTGCGGCTCAAGCCGGATTGCCACTGCTGGACGGCGACGGGATGGGACGCGCGTTTCCGGAGCTGCAGATGACGACCTTTTCGATCTACGGAACCACGCGCGGGCTACCCCACGCGCTCAGCAGCGACCGGGGCGTTCTCGCCCTTCCGCCGGTCAACCACCCCGATCCAGCTGGCTCATCAACCGAGCCACCGGGAATCCAGTTTGAGCGCGCGGTCCGCAAAGTGTGTACGGAAGAAGGCGGGTTGATCTATCTGACCGCGGTCTTCGACCAAGAGTCCTTAAGCCGCACCCTGGTGCGCGGCTCCATCTCGCTCGCGCTGCGAATCGGGCGCGCCGTGGAATCCGCGAGGGCGAGCGCCACGGATCCGATCCGCGCCATCATCGATGCCGCCGATGGGAAAACGCTGCTGGTGGGCAAGGTAGTCGACGTGGAACGACGGTTCCGCGCCGGCCACGACTGGGGAACCGTGCGCGTGGAAGGCGTGGACGAGGACCGCGGTCATCGAGCCGAAATCGCGTTCAAGAATGAGTATTTGATAGTAAAGCTGGACGGTAAGGTCGTCTCAACCGTTCCCGACCTCGTTACTCTGGCCGAGACCGAATCCGGCACTCCGGTCAGCACCGACATCCTGAGACCGGGACTGCGTGTCACTGTCTTGGCCCTGCCGGCCTCTCCGTTACTCACGACTCCGGTCGCACTCAACTCGGTCGGACCGAATGCGTTCGGCTACAATCTTCCTTACATATCTTTTCGATCCGCTTAGAAGCACAGGTCACCATGGTTGCTTTCTGGAGCGCGCCCTGACTCGCGCGTTGTACCAACGGACGACGCTCTTTGCCAGTCGTCCTTGGTAGCATGCGGTTCGATAATGGACGCCCAAAGTCTGGGTACTCTCAAACAGCGTCTGCGGCAGGAGGAGAAAAGCGCCGATAACCGACGGCGCCTCCTCGAGGCCACAATCCTGTATGTGATCAGATGCGGATAGGCTAACGGACCTGGTACGGAGATCGCGGAGCGCGCAGTATTGTGGCACGGGGCTCAGATCTAGCACTTTCCGACCAAAGAGGATCTGTTGGCCAACGCGGTCGAACATCCGTGTGAGCTGGTGTTAAACGAGGTGCGACATAAGATGGAGCAGCTCCCGGTCGAAGCAGATCGAGTTCCATCGCGGTCGATCTCATCTTGGGAAACTGTTGACGGCCCTCTTTACCAGGCGTGGATCGAACTGCTATTGCCAGCCGCACCGACGCCTACCTGCGCGATTCTACCCGTGCTGTGAAAACTCGTCTCACCGAATCCGTGGAGAAGACGCTGAGCGGTCTATTCGTGCCCGTCATTTTCGAGCATTCCGAACCCGTATCTCTTTGCGGTCATGCTTTGCCTCATGATCGAAGAATTGGCAATAGGCGCCGAGGTGAGTGAGAAACGGGTCATCGAACAGGTCTTGCCCGCGGCAAAGAACATCAGCGGGGCACTGTTCACTCCTCGACCCGCGGGCTAACACTCGCAATTCAACCAGGGGCCGTCCGGTGCACCCGCCGGGGACCAACGGATCGTCATCGCGACCACTTTCCCACACCGTATGATCGGCCAAAGGACCCTCCGCTTCAGGCTGTCCTCGATCACCGATCGTCGCCCCGGCATGCGGTCAGTTCGGCTAATCTCGGCGATTTCGACGAAACCGTCCCAGAAAGAACCAGCCCGTCGCGACACACGCGGCCAAGCCGCCAGAGATTGTCGTCAGATCAAATTCAGGCGCCAGGATCGGCCTCGGCGCCGCCGGTAAGGGTAGTGGCAGCGGCAGCGGGTTGGCGTGAGCCATCACGGGTAGCACCACAAAAGCCAGCAGAAAGCAAAACCTTAAAAACCATTTCATAGAGTGTTTCCTTATGCTTACAGATTTTCTCGCTCATAGAGCAATCTGAAGCTAAATATGTCTATCCTGATCCGCCTCTTCACTTGGTCAAATTTATACCAAGGCGATATGAAGCGCCGTCAGGATTCTCTCCGAAGGGTCTATTTTTTAGAATCTGGTGGCGGTTATTGGTCACCAGGCTTGCCATGTGATTTTAATGCAGCTTATTGCTGATAGAACGCCGTCTCATCTTGCACCTTATGCTGGGTTACCCTGCGACTGCTTCAGCCTCCCGATAGGTCTCCGGCCCACTCTGAACGGTTCCGAGTTCAGGTAAACCACAGCGGCCTCTCCTGCGACAATCTGGACATTGGACTCCAGCAACATGTCGTGATGGTCACCGAGACTTCGGAAACATCGACCTTTCGTGGGCGATGTTTTTGCCGACCCACCAATTCGCCATCGCGTGGATCATCTATCGCCTGCCAGCGCTCTGCACGGAAGATCTTAATTCGACCAGGTTAGTTAGGATTGGGGACGATCCCTGTGCGGCCGACATGTTCACTCGGTTCGTTGCACGCAGAGTGCGTAGGGCGACCAGAGAGCGCATGTCGTGAGACAGAATCAGCTGGCTGATTTTCCTGCTGCCGACCTCCTAGATCTTCGCGCGGGACTCAGATCTACAATTTTCCAATCAAGGAGGATTTGTCGCGAAGGCGGTCGCGAATTTTTTTGAATTGAGGTTCAGCGAGATCCGGCACCGGGTGGAACGGTTTCCGCTCGAAGCGGATCGGCATTCGCTAACCATCGACCTCATTTGGGAAAACGGCTAACGGTCCGCCGTACCAGGCGTGGCTCGAACTGGTGATCGCCAGCCGCACCGACGCCTATCTGCGCGCGATTCTTTCCGCGCTTTCAATACTCGTCTCACCGAATCCGTGGAGAAAAAACCTTGAGGGGTCTGTTCGTGCCATCCACTTCGAGCGTTCGGAACCTGAACCTCTTTCGTGGTCATGCTTTCCTCATGATAAGGATCGGCGCCCCGCGCGCGTGAAAAACTGGTCATCGAACAGGTCCTGGGGACGGAGCCAGGAACATCTGTGCGATGCTGTTCACTCGTCGATCGGCGGGGTACCTCCCGAACTCAGCCCGGGGTGTACGGTTGCATCCGCCGGGGACGATCTAATCTTCATCGCGACCATCTTTCTTAGCAGTTGGGTACGGATTTCGGTGATGTCGTACAGATGGGGCTCGGTGCGGGCGTGGTGAATTTCCGCAGCACTGAAGGGCCGGAAATCCGCCGGCACCCGGCCTTTGCTGAAGGTTTCGAGAACCCAGTTCATCACCACTGCCGTGTCCGCGTCGTCGAGCATCGACTGGGACACCCCGGGAACTCGGATCAGATATTCGCGTCCTCCTGCTACTCTGAGAAAATCCGCTGCGTTGATGAGCGGTGGCGCGGTACCCGCGACGCCTTCGCCGTTGGCGCGGTGACAACCCCAGCAGTTCAGGGTGTATAAATTCTGTGGCGACTCGGCGCGCGCCGGCGTCGCAGCCGCGAACACCAGCAGCATCGTAACCGCCCCAAGCAAGCTTGCGATCATCGACTGCCCGAGTTCGCGCTCGCGCGTTTGTCGAGTGCCGCGATCAGCTTTTCCCGTTCGCGGAAGACGTCAGTCGCCGTCAGCCCGCTGGCGCGAGCCGTTTCGAATTCCCTGGCTGTGAACGGTTTGAAATCGCTGGGAAGGGTGGCGGCGTTGAGGGTTCTGAGCACGTAGTTGATGGCTTCGGCCAGATCGCTATCACTCAAATCAGCGGCTGGCGGCATCAATCCTTCATAGATGGCACCGTGCGATTTGATAGCGCCGTCCATTCCGAAGAGCAGCAAGTGAATCAGGAAGGTCCGCCCCTGTGGCACCCGGGCGTAAGCACCAAGCGTATCATTGAGGGGCGGATATGTTCCGGGTACCCCACTCCCGGTGGCCTGATGGCACACGGCGCAGCGCTGTTGAAACCCGGGTGGTGCCTGAGCGTGCCCCGGAGCAACCGCCAGCAGCGGGAAAACCCAGGCCACCAAGAGCGGTCCGGCACGCAACGCGTCACTTGACCCCGACGATCTCGGCGGTTGAGCAGTGATACATCATCGTGGGAGCGCCGAAGCACCAGATAAGGTCGCTGTCGAGTTGCGTCCGGTACAGAGGCATCTCGCCCACGGTGTTGGCACACAAGCAGCGGCCGCAGGGGTTCTTGCCGCAGCAGTCGCGGTAGCTGACGATGTAATCTTTGCCGTCTGCCGGATGCCGGCAGGTGCCGACCCACGAAGTCGGCGAGGGCGTCGCGCCCGGCGGACAATCGTGCGAGCCGCCACCGCAGCAACTGCACAAGTAGCCATCGATCGCGCAGTATTTCCAATAGTCGCAGGCGTGATCGTCGTTGAGATTCGGCTTGGGCGTAGCTTGCGGCGCCGGGGACCCTGCTGAGGTCTGAGCGGCGACGCGATCCACGGGGAGGAGCGGAATTGTTATTCCGCCCGCGATCAGCCTGCCCAGGCGCGCGATGAAGCTACGGCGCGAGGAGCGCTGCGCGACCAGGCGGGTCACCCCTTCCACTAGCTTATCCATCGTAGTTCCCGTCTCGCACCCCGTTAGGAGCCGCCGCAGGTTCGTGCCGGGACCGCACGTAATCCTGAACGGAGGCGAGTCCCATCTGCTTGGCCAGGATTATGCTCTCAAGATGCTCGCGAGTGTTAACCAGACCCTTGGCGCGGACACGTCCTTCCTCGTCGATCAGGACTGCGTATGGAAGCTTGCTCACCCGGTAGGTCATTCCGAGTTCGCTCGACAGCACCATCGGAAATGATTCAAGCCGATGACGGCGGACAAACGCTTGCTGCGCGGGTTCATCACCGTCGCTCGTGAACACCAGGCGCAACCATCGCGTCTCGCTCGCGGCTATCGATCGGACGATCGGCAATAGCTTCTTGCACACCGGACAGGTCGGCGACACGAACATCAGCATGGTGCTGTGACCGCTGGCGTTCGGGCCACCGATGGTCACCGCGCTCTCATTCAGCGCTCGGAGACTGAAGATGGGCGCGACATCTCCAACTTTCGGTCCCTTGTCCAAGGTGAGTGCGCCCATCGGCGCGATGCGTTCGTGCAGCACTCCTATCTGTCGTGCGAGCGCCAGCACCGTCACCGCCAGGATGACCACGACGATCCACATCACTATCTGCGAGATCGCAAGCACCTCATGCATCGCGCATCCTCAAAGTCGCGACCTTGGGCGCGGTAGCGAGCAAGTAATTCGCCGCTCCGTAAAGAATCACCAAGGCGGCAGCGGCGGCGACGATGGTTAAATAGTCGAGCGATGCCAGCGGGCGCCCGCCGACCGGGGTGAAGGCGGCCAGCACCAGCAGGGCAAGCAGGCCGTTGCGCGCGATCAGCCATCCGCTGAGCGGCTGACGCAGCAGCGGTCCGAAGCATCCGCAATCGAGGTCGCGTCGGCCGCGCGCCAGGTTAAGGGCGATCGCACCGGTGAACACCACGATCAGGCAAAGCAGCACAAGCGCCGCGGCGCCGCGCGTCGCGGCCACCGCCAACCCGATCGCACCCGCCAGCTCGAGCGCTGGAATTATCCACCCGAGCGCGGCCGACATCGCCTCAGGCACCAGCCGATAGCTCTCGACCGCGGCGCGAAATTCTGTCGGCTGCCACAACTTCATCACCGCCGAACCGAGGAAAATGGCGGCGATGGTGGTGCCTGCAATAGCCGCAATGGTGGGATCGAGAATCATCACTGGTTAGGGACCGGATACAAGGAAGGATGTGCCGATATCCTTGAACACGCCGAGGTACCTCCCCTCGGGTGCCGTATAGCTTTCAATCTGGCTTTGCATGAGCGCGAGACTCTCCAGAATCGGATTGGGACCCCGGCTCACCCGAATCGAATAGCCCTCGGTCTTGAGCGGGATACGGCCGACCCGGGTCTTGCGCGCGCTGTCGAAGACCCACACTTCCTTGCCCGGCTGTTTGTGGGTCCACTCGCCGCCCTGATGCATGAGCACGTAAAGCTGGTCACCTTTCTCGCTTGCGGCGATGGTGAGCCATCCGCCGGGGCGCCAGTTCGCCTTGCGATCTTCCTCGGTGGTAAGCGGCCACTCGCTTTCGCTCTGCGCGGTGTCGCCGGACAAATCAACCGGGTAGAGGTTGCCGTGATAGGAGTCGAAGTACGCGGTGGTGCCCACCACGACCGGCTGATCGAACACCGGATCCTTATTGGGATCGAAGAATGGTTTCGATTGCTTGCGGCTTGCGACCTTGCCCGAGTCGTCGAGGTGGACCGTCAGCAACGACCCATCGGGGCACATCGATGCGAATTTGCGGTTGCCGGCGATCAGCACCTGCACGCAGCCGCCGGTCTCGATTTCACCCACGAACTTGCGGGCCTTGAGGTCCACCACGCTGACCGAGGTGGACGGGGTCAGATTTGCGATCAGCAGGAACCGGCCGTCTGGAGTGAGGCCGGTGGTGTTGATCTTGGGGACGATCAGGATCCGTTTCGGCGGGATGTGAATCTCATTTTTGTAAAGCAGCGTGCTCGCATCGAAGACCGAGACCGCATCACTGCGCGTCCCGTGCCAGGCGCGCGAATAGAAAGTGTCGACGGTGTACATCTCGCGATGATCGGGCGAGTACTCGAAATTGCTGTAGTAGCCGCCGTTGACCTGGCCGAGCAGCTTTTCCGAATCGAGGTCGACGATGTGCACCCTGCTGACCGCCGGAGCTTCGAACACCGAATCCAGGATGAAAGCCCAGTGCGGCTGCGGGGCACCGAGCGTATAGGAGGTCATCTGGTCGGGGGGAAGTTGCGCGCGAGCCGCCCCGGAAGCCACGCTGACACAAATCAGCAGCGCGACAATGCCTGTTCGCTTGACCATCGAGCGCGGACCTCCGGGCTTAGGGTGATTAGTACGCGCTGTGGCAGGCAGTCAAGCTGAACCCGGGAATCGCGGGTCAAAGTGGTCGGGAATGTTACCCTTGCGCGGGGAACCGGAAAGGCGGAAGTCTTCGCCAGGTTCCTGGGCGAACCCGGCCGCCCTTGCAGCATTCGTCTTCCGGCGTCGAGCGCCAAACGTGTCAACGCAGCGGCGCGCTGGTCGCGCCGTGTCTCCGCCGCAACCTAGCGGCCCTCGCGGGGAGATTCCGTCGCGCGCTCTACCTCCATCAAGGCCGCGATCATCTCGTCAGCTTCCGCGGGGTCGATTTTGCCCTCTTTGACCCCGTTTAGAATGTTCATGATGTCGCCGCGGTGGGCGGCGGACGTGAACGGTCGCGTCTGTGAAGCTGCGTCGGATGACGGTTGGCGTGCGGGTTCGGCTTTGGCGGCCTGTGCGCGCGCTTCGCGCACCGCCGCGCGAATTGCGTCACGCATCTGCAGAGCGGCATCGCGGATTCGATCGCGCACTTCGTCGCGTCCGGCACGGGTGCGGCCGCGGCCTTCCCGCGCCGCACGACGGATAATTTCCGCGAGCCTGCGGCCGAACTCCTCGATACTGGAGGCAATGTCGCGGGGGAGCTTCTCGCCCAGGTCCGCAAAGGCGCGCTCGGCCTCCGCCATAGCCTCGCGAACGCTGCGGGTCGCCTCCTCGGCGGCGTTGCGTATAAAGCTGCCCGACCACATGCCGCCGCCGGCGACGAACTGGCCCGCCGCGCCCAGAATCGAGTTCACGAAATCCGGAATCTTTTCTCCGAATTCCTCCGAGAAAATCTCGCCCAGCTCCTCGAACCCTCCAAAGTGACGCGCATAGTGTGCTCCGCGCCCGCAGTAGTCACGCTCGCGGGCGCCTGCCTGTGCAAAAATAATGTCGGCGTGACGCGTCTCCAGCGCCATTCGCGTCCGCTCCTCGCGCGCCTTGTCCACGCCCAGATTGCCCTGAACCCGGTTGCGATCGCTACGTTGCAGATTCGCGGTGTCGAGGCCAAACACCCGCACACGGCCCCATCCCGACATCGCAGTCACGTCGAGTGAGGCCGCCGCGTCAACCTCGACAGAGATGCGCCCGCGGCACTGCGCGCCCCAGAACTTTCCGGCCGGAAACGGGCCGCGCAAATCGAGCGCTCCGCCGACCTCCGGCAATTCGACCCCACCGCCGACTCCGCTTACCAGCGCGTGGCCGCCGATGGCCGCTATCTTGACGTCGCCGCCGGCGCCGAGCACCACCGCGCGCCCTCCCACCCGGCCCACTCGTACGTTACCAACCGCATCGATAATGCGGGCCTTGCCACCGACGTTTTCCACGTCGATTTCGCCGACCCGCTCGGCGTAAAGCCTGCCGCCCACCGACTCGGCCCGCAGCGCGCCGCCGACTTTCTCGACCAAGGCGTGACCGCCTATCTTGTCGATGGCACCAGAAAGCTCTATTTCCACGGCCTCGAGGTGGCCGGCCACCCTGCGCAGGGACACCGAACGGGCGCGCTCGACTCGCAGGTTCCCCGCGATTTCGCCACCCTCCACCACACCAACCCGTTCGAGGCGTGCATTGCCCGCGATTCGATTGCGAAGCGTGAGTGCGCCAATGCGGCGGACGCGGGCGTTACCCGCGACGCGACCCAGCACGATAGGAGCGGCGATATCTTCGACGTCGAGTTGCCCGGCGCACTCAGAGACCTCCAGCGCTACCCCAGCGGGCAGACGGATGGCGGCATTCGCGAGCAACGTTACTTCCGCGCGCAGGCCGTCACGTTTGACGAGGGGTTCGAGACTGCATTCGATCTCGACCGGCGCCTGGCTGCCACCTACCAGCGTCAGATTCCCGTCGGCGCGGGTGATTTGCAGTGATTCAAGTCCATCGAGGCTGACTTCACTCATGTTCGGTTCCTCCAGAAATGACTAATCGGCCTGGCGGCCGCGGCCCAGCGCATCGCGCGCCTGCTCGGAAGTTAATTTGCCGGCTTTCAGATCTTCAAGAATCTTTCGTCGCTGACCTGAAGTCTCGTCAGCGGAGTTCGGCTCGACTGGCGACGGCCGCACCTGGTAGCCGAGGGAGGCGACGACCTCGTCCAGGCGCGCACGCACGGTGGGGTAAGAGATGCCAAGTTCACGCTCGACGTCACGAATCACGCCGCGGTTCTTGAGAAACACCTCCACAAAGTCGAGCTGTGCGGGCGCCAGCCGCAAAAGAGCCGGGAGAGCGAATTCGCCCTTGATAGCGATAGCGCACGAGAGACAGTTAAGTTCCGCTACGGAGAGATTGCCCTGACACGAAGGACACTTAAGGAGCATGGGTCGCATACGGTCAAATATTTGCTAGAAAAATTTATATTGTCAAGTCCATAATTGAAAACCTTTATTATCGGCTTAAGGTTCATCATGTGGACAGCAACAATGGACACGAAGTCCTGGTCAGACCGTGCCGCACGGTGGCAGCCCAAGCCCCCATTCTCGCGACACGCGAGGGAAACCGAAAGGATCGGAACTTTGGTCAGTTCGAATTGAACAGGGTCAAGCGCTGTTTCACCACTTCGAACACTCTCTGGCAAGTGAGTGCTAGCGCCCGGGCACCGGTCAATCCACTTGCGGCACCCGAACATAAGCTTGCAAATGTTTCAGTCGCGCGGACGAACTGATACGAAGCGATTGCCGCGCTCATAGAACCGCCACCGCTTGAGCGCCCAATCGCCCGCGTAGTCGACGTTGATGCGCACCGAGCGACCCACTTTGATCACCCGGGCGTCGGCTTCTTCGAGAAACAGGCGCGGGCCGCAGAGATCCTCGCCGTACAGGGCGCCGGTAATTCCCATCGCCATCGTCAATTTCCCGGGGCCATTGGTCAGGTTGCGCGAGTCCGGCGGTAATCTTCGCCGCTCGGCCATCAGGGCCAGACCGCGCACCGGCTCCAGGGCTCTGATGAGGACCGCGTGCGGCTCGTGCTCGCGCGCCACCACCAGGTTGAGGGCCCAGCTGATGCCGTAAAGAAGATAGATGTAGGCATGGCCGGCCGGACCAAACATCGCCGCTGTGCGTTTGGTCAAACCTCGCGAGCTGTGCGCCGCGAGGTCCAGCGGACCCCGGTAGGCTTCGGCTTCCACGATGCGCCCCGCCGTCTCACCCTCGCGGGCGCTGTGTACCAGGACCTTGCCGATACATTCGCGCGCCACCGTCAATACCGGACGTGCATAAAAGTCGCGCCGCAACTTGCGGCCGCTGCTCCTGGTCGATTGCGATGCGGCGCTCACCGGGTGTCCGACGGCCCCCAAACGAATGCTGAGTGCGCAGCCAAACTAGCGGCTGGTTTCAGCACCGAAAAGAGCCGCAGGCAAACCGAAGCCGAGCCGCTTCGCGGGTCGCGACGCAACTGCGATTGGGGGTGGACAAGGGTGTTTCGGGAGGCTCAGATAGAAGTCTCGGGAGCAAGCTAGTCTATTTGCCCGCACCACGGCTGATTCCGGGCTGCGGAGAGATTTAATGCCATTCCCCATAGCGAGATGTCTCAGATGATCGCGCTCAAAATCAACGGCAACGAAAAAACCTTCACCGGCGATCCGCAGATGCCGCTGCTTTGGTATTTGCGCGATGAACTCGGCCTGTATGGAGCGAAGTTCGGATGTGGAATGGGTCTGTGCGGTGCTTGCACGGTTCATCGGGGCGGTAAGGCGATTCGATCCTGCGTAACCCCGATGAGCGCCTCGGCCGGAGCGGAAATCACGACCATTGAAGGAATCTCGAGCCGCGGGCTACATCCGGTGCAGAAATCCTGGATGCGACTCAACGTCCCGCAATGTGGCTACTGCCAGGCCGGACAAATCATGCAGGCGATCTCTCTGCTCAGGACCAATCGCAGGCCAACTGACGCCGA
>JAFAHS010000335.1 GCA_019237115.1 Deltaproteobacteria bacterium | reverse complement strand
TGGGCAGCGGCTGCGCCCAAAACGCCGCGCCCCGCCCGGGGCTGGTCTGGGTTCGCGCAAGACCTTTGAAATTGCCACTCAGGTCGATCGCAGCGATCTCGTCAAACGGCGGCGCATAGGTATCCTGCCGCGCGCCAGGAAAGGGGAAAAACCCCGCCACGAACCAGGTCGACACTCGATCGGGCCATGACAGGTGCAGGTTCTGGACGGACTTCGCGCGATCTTGCGGGACGCTGTAAAGCACCCGGTCGTTCGTTCCGTCAAGGTTCACGACGTGGATTTGCAGAGGAGTCGGTGGCTGCCCCCTGCCCCCGCCCCACATCGTGAAGTAGGCAAGCTTGCCATCGGGCGAGAAGTCGTAGTGCCCGCCACCTCCGGTGTTTTCGAAAACATGAAAGGTTTCGCCGGTGTCGTTGTATATGTAGAGCCCGGAGAGCGGCGGGTTGGTCGAGTTGCAGGTGGTAGAAATATAGTTGCGGAAACCGATATATCGCTCGTCCTTCCATGAACTCCGGCAACCGGCCGGAAACATCGCCGAAAAGCTCCGCTCGTCACTCATGTCGGGAAGGCGGTAGGAATGAAAAACGTTGTCCGAAGTTGCGACCAGGATCCGGTCGCCAGTCTGATTCAGTGACGGGCCATTCGGTCGCAGCTGCGAAGCAAAGGATTTGAGCAATTGCGCCCGGTTGTTGGCTACGTCGAAGCGATAGAGCTGGGAGCCCCGCCAGGTATACAGGGTGTTCGGGTCATGGCGGTCCCACACCAACCGCCAGTCGAATTGGTCAATCGTGAACAGCCGCTTGATAAAGCATCCTCGGCCATCGTAGAGAACCACCGACCAATTGCGCGAATCGCTGTCGCTATCGATTCCGAGGAGATAGCTGTTATCGGCGTTCCATGGATCGCGGTGATAATAGAGATTGTGATCATTGCGCCCGGGACTGAGCATTTCAGTAATTTTGCTGCCATAAACGGGGTCGACGGACGTGCGCGTGTTGGAACAGTCGGATTGAGTTCTACCGACCGATGCAGAGCAGAGGCAGAAACTGACAGCAAGTACTGGAAGCAGGATTAAAACAGGACGCATCGTTTACCTCTAAGGTAAGGGTCTCCTACGGGAGGTCACGGACTTCCGAGCGGAGCGGGGTGGACGCGGGCGAGCTTGAGAAACCGTTGCGAGCCTCGACCCGGTCAGGTCCAGTCATCGATTTCTTGCTGCCCAGGACGACCAATCCCCCGAGCGTGCGAGAAATCGGTCCATTGATCCGGGCCAGGGTTCCGGAAAAGGGGGTGGCAATCCGCCAGACCCGCGAATAACGGCGGCGGAAACCGGCGTATTCTTGTTCGATATGATGCACCTGGAAGCCGGCAGCGAGGGTCCGGTCGATCTCGCGCGGCGTTCTGTAAAAGCAAAATTCGTCGATCCACGCCAGCGAGTGGTAGGTCCATTCACGAGCTGACCTGCCCTCGTCGTTTCGATTCAGAGAGCGACACATGGCCAAGCTCCACCAGAACCGGACCCGTGACTGGCGGGGAAACCAGTGGACGAAAGGTAGCCGGCTATGAGCCTCGAAGATCATGCGTGAGTGGGGCACGAGAGCGAGCAGCGTGCCCTCCGGCTTGAGCACCCGATGGATCTCGTGCGCCACCGCACCCAGGTCGGCAACGTGCTCGAACACCTGATTGGAGACAACCAAATCGAAGTGCTCTGCCGGCCAGGGTAGCCGTCCTTCCCGGATTTCGAGGATCCGCGAACCCAGCAGTCCACTGCGAAAGGCGCCGGAGCGATCGGAAGCGTGTTCCTGAAACAGGTCTGCACCCCAGATCTCCAGCCCTTCCTCCAGACCCATTTGCACCACCGCACCACCTCCACAGCCAAAGTCTAGAATTCTGACCTGTGGGTTGTGCGCTTCGGTCGCGAAGCGTCGCGCGAACTCGACCACGTACCGATGATTGACGTTCATCAGTGCCATGGATTTGCTGCTGTGCCAATCGCTTCGCATCAGGCACTCGGCGGCCATCGGCCGAAACCTATTGATGTTCCCCAGTCACATGAACTCGGTGACAGAAAACGTCGGGCCGTTGAGAATTATGGCGATGTGCCGGCCTGATCTGTCGCCGGTCGATTTTCCCCGCCCCGCGATCAAGCGAGAACTTGATTGACTACAATTCCCAAACGCTTGGCTTCCACATGTCGCAGCAGGTCAAGACAGGCGCGCGCGGTTTCCGTGGCTTTTATGCGATTCTCGCCATTGACCACCAATACCAGTGCCTCGAGCTCTTGCAGCATCTCTGCCGCATCGGGAAATTCCAAAAGTGGGGGCATGTCGACCAACACCACATCGTTTTGTTCCTTGAGTTGCTCGAGACATTCGCGAAATCGCGGGCCCTGAAACAGCAAGTCGGAGTTGGCCGGGACCAGCTCACCATGAGCCTTGGCCGGGAGCAGCTGAACCTCGTCGCTGATCGGCATCAAAGCCTCCTCAAGCGTGCTTTCACCGGTAAGGACCTGGAGCAGACCGGACTTGGGCTTCACGCCCAGCTTCGGTGCCATCCCAACCGTCCGCAGGTCCGCATCGAGAATCGCGGCGCGTCTGCGTTCCTCGACCAGCGCGCGAGCCAATTGCAGCGTGACGGTCGAGCGTCCCTCTCGGGCGTGGCCGCTGATGATGCCGATCACGCGGGGCGCCTGCTGACCCCAGACCAACCGTAGACTCGAGCGCATTACCCGGAACTCGTTCAAGCTGACCAGGCCATCGTCATTCCTCAGGCGGCGAGGGCTGAGAGCTCGCGACTTCGGCACGGCAGCCAGGCAAATCTCCCCGAGGTCTCGGGCGAATCCGACCGGACTGCGTACACTGTCACCCAGGTAGTCAACGAATAAACCGACTCCGACCGGCATCGTTAGGAGCAGGCCCACGATCACGATCGATCGCAAAAACCAGTTGGGTATTTCGGCACCCGATGCGAGCTGGATAATAGACAACGTTCCCTGGGAGGAATTGAGGCCGACTCGAGTACTGTCCAGTTGTTTTGCTAATTGCTGATAGCGATCCTGCGCGAAGGTCAGCGCGACCTTGAGCTTGTTGACTTCGCCTGCCTCCTCGGGGACCACTCCCAGCGCCTGTCGCTGTTGGCTAATCAGGTCGTTCCACGCTGCGATCTCGCCGCGTTCTCCGACGATCCGGCTTTCCGTCTCTGCTGCCGCTGAGGCAATGGCCAGTTTCCACTCTGGCGAAGGGTGAAAGGTCTTCTGCCCCTTGAGCCCGTCAACCTTCTTGGCCAGTTCATCGCCGAGCGACTTCAATTCGAAGGTGAGGTTTTTGACCACCGGGTGGTCGGCCGTATACACCTTCTGCGCGTCCCAAAGGTCCTTTCGGACCTGCTCGATTTGGGTCTGCAGCGAGGTGATGGCCGGGTCCTGTACCGGGAAATTCAGCGCATTCACGGCAGCGCCATCCGGGGTTTTCAGAACGTCGAGATTACGCAGGTCCTGTTCGAGTTCCGCGCGCTGCTGCGCCATATTCACCTGGTTGCTGCCGATGGTTTGTAGGTTGTGTTCGAGCTCCGAGGAACCCGCATCAAAATTGACGTTGAGCAAGCCGTGCTCCTGCGCATAGGTGGCCAATGCTACCAGGTTCTTCTGAACGTCTTCGTGGGCAGCCGCCAGCAGCTGCGAAATCGCGCCTTCCTGTTCTTTCAGCTGCGAACGCAACTCTTCGCGATTGTTACGGCTCAGCGTTTCGCAAGCGGCGTTGGCCAGCAGCACCGCGTTTCGCGGATCCTGGCTGGCACCCTTCAAATTCAGCAGATCAGGATCCCTGAATTCCGCTGAGATGCTGCGGTGCACCTTGGTGACATCCATCACCAAACCCTGCTTGGCCACCGCCTTTGTGACCTGCGAGGCGAAACCGAAGGTCGAAACCATGTCCCGGTAGGTCTGCCCCTCCAGCAGCGGCACCGCAGCGCTCGCCGAAATGCCCTCCTCGCCCATCGGGACAAAAATCTCCGACGGCTTCTTTACCGCCATCATGCAGACCGCTTTGTCGGGCATGAAAAACAGAAACACGGTCGCCAGAGCGGCTGCGACGACCAAAAAAGTGGCGATGACCGCGCGGCGCCGGCGCGCAAGCGCCTCAAATACCTGACGCAGTTCACGCGACCAATTGGAATCATCTGGGTACACGAGTATTACCCTCTCAATCGCTAAAGGAGTTGAGACGATACAATTGAATTGCAGGACCACGAACCAATGAAATTCCAGTACCAAGTCCCACGATTAGCCAAAACAACGAATATACTAAGATCAGATCGAAACAGTTGGAGAACAACATACCAATCAGGAAACCGACCGCACCGCAGAAGATTGCCCACAAAAGCATTTCGGAATCGGCGTCCTGCCGATCGTAGGCCGCCCGGAAAATGGTGCCCAGCGCCATTATTACAATGAGCAGCGAAAAGAATAGCCCCAGCAGCCCGCGTTGGTGCACTAAGATCACATAGGAATTGTCGAACCAAGCCCTCCACGGCGAATCCTGGACCTCGCCATCCAGGTCAGCACGCGCAGCCTGTTCGGCGGTGGTTTCGTACCCGCTGCCTCCGAGCAGGTCCTGATTATTCGCATCGGAACTGTTGGTGTCCTCGACCTGGGCGGCGAGTGGTTTGGATCCGGAACCTGGCAGGTCGTGCCACTCGCGAAGATCGTGGACTACCAAAACCACCAGCACCGTCACGCTGGTCGCCAACACAGCCACGAAGGAGGCACGGTGAGCACGCCACAAAAAGGTCAGCAGGGCCGCAAACAAGGCGATGTCGTCGGTCCTCGAACGGGTGATCAAAACGCAACCAACCACTACACACGCTCCGAGTCGCCAGAGTCGTCGCTGCGGCGCCTCTCTCGAGTAGAGAGTCAAATACAGCACCAGCGGAGCCATGAGAGGGAAGTAAAGACCGCCCAGTTTGAACATGATGTGCGGAACAAACGATAGCGACGTGCCGACGTTCGGCCCAATCACTCTGCCCACGACCGAAGCGCTGATTCCAGACAAAGCGACAATGACCGCAAGCGCGGCCAGAAACCTGATCTGGCGCAACGTACGGTTGAGATCCGGTCCGGCCAGCTGGACTGCGGCAAAATAAGCTAGGAACGGGACCCCGGTTAAATAGAGCAGACTACCGAGACTGTGCAGCGGATTGGAGTCCGTAAGAGCACCCAGTAATCCCCAGCCAGCAAAGTAAACGATGTACGCGTCGGCTGGGGTCTTGCGCAGAGCATATTTTCGACGGTGAAGCGCCCTGACCGCAACGACACTGGTCAGGGCCGCAATGATGAGCGGAGTAAGATTGATCGTAATTTGGCCGAGATGTAGCGGCCACACGGGGAGGGCGAAAGAGAGCGCATAGAACGCAGTAGCCACCAGCACCAGCATAAGAAGGGCCGCTGACAGGACACGGCTTCCCAAAATTAGCCCGGTCGCCATTATCAGCTTGAGATCAAGCAGCAGCGAGCGGCGGCGCAAATAGATGCGCTCGTAGCGAAGCTTGTTGCGGGGGTCGGTATAGTAGCCGCCCCGGGTCTGGGCCAGACCGGTGAGCCCGGGCGCGACCAGGAACCGCTCATCGTATCCTTCGATCCGCTGCTCCAACTCCTGCAAAAAAATGGGGCGCACCGGGCGCGGGCCAACCAACTTCATGTCGCCTCGCAAGATATTGAAGAGCTGCGGCAGCTCATCCAGCTTGCGCCGCCGCAGAAGTCGCCCAAGCCGAGTAATCTGTTGGCTGTTTCGGCCGATGAGGTTGGCGCCGACTTGGACTTCGGTTCCAACTGCCATCGTGCGAAACTTGAAGATTTGAAAGACTTTTTTTCCTTTCCCGACCCGAGCTCCGCGATACAGAATTGGGGCATCAAGATCTGACAGCTTAATTACCAACGCAACCAGAGCAATCAGCGGGGCAAGACAGAGCAGGCCGATGGTTGCCGCCACGACATTCATCGCGCGGGAGAGAGCTTCGTAGACCGGCTTGCGGCTGAAGTCAGGCTCGGCCGAGCGGCTCGAACCAGGATAGTCAGCTAGCACGACAGCGGTTGTTGTTCTGTCCATATTCCCAAGATCAGGAGTGCCCAGAGGTTACGCCCGCAGTCGATGGTTCCGGACTGATGTTGGCGGACCAGCTCGGCAACCGCCTGCGGCTTAAACCAGCCCTGGCGCTCAATCGTGGCCGGCGCCAGGTAATCGTGAACAAGATCGTGAAGCTCACGCCGCATCCACCCTGCCAGCGGCACGTTAAACCCCCGTTTCCGGCCGTTGATGATTTGACTAGGAAGTATTCGTTTGACTGCCTGCTTAAGGATGTACTTCTTGGTCCATCCGTTTACGCGTGCGGCTGCCGGGAGCGATGCAGCAAACTCTACGACGTCGAGATCCAGAAACGGAACGCGCACTTCCAGCGAGTGCGCCATGCTCATGCGATCGACTTTTACGAGGATGTCGTCGGGCAAGTAGACTTTAATGTCGACGTATTGAAGCCGATCCAACAGCTCGCGCTGACTGCATTGGGCGAAGTGGCCGGCGAAGGTTTCAAATGAATCGGCTGTCGCGCTGCTCAGCGGATCGGCATACAGCTTAGCCTTGGCGTCTTCGGTAAAGATTTCCTTCCACGAGAAGTGCGCCCGCTCTTCGGGAAGCTCGGCACCATTGACGAATCGCTTCGCCATATAGTCAACACTGACCTTGGCTTCCGAACTGGGTAACAAATGGACCAGTGGGCTGAGCAAGCCACGGCGCACTATCCGCGGCAGCCGTCGATAGCGCTGCGCCAGTTTCGCCGCAACGTAGGTATGGTAGCCGGCGAAGACTTCATCGCCGCCGTCTCCGCCAAGCGCCACAGTCACGCGCGAACGGGCCAATCGGGAGACGTAGTAAGTCGGGATCGCCGACGAATCGGCAAAAGGTTCGTCAAAGCTTCGCACCAGCTCGGGTACCAGCTCGCTTACCTCGCCGTTGAGTACTAGATCGGTGTGATCGGTGCCAAAGCGAGACGCCACCAGGCGTGCCTCCGAGAGCTCGCTGTAGCTGGGATCTTTGAAGCCGATTGAAAAGGTGCGGACCGGCTGGTCAGACACTTCGCTGGCAAGTGCCACCAAGGTGCTGGAGTCCAGCCCCCCGCTGAGAAAAACCCCCAGCGGGACATCGCTGACCATCTGGGCACGGACCGCTCGCCCCAACCGCCCCAACAACTCTTCGGCCAATTCTTCGGTGCTCGCGTGCCGTGCACGCGCCGGGCGCTGTCCAGCAAAGGGGGCATCCCAATAGCGCCGGATCGAAATGCCGTTGCGGTCGCCGATGAGCAGATGTCCGGCCTGCAACTTGAAGATATCTCGATAGATGGTCCGCGGCCCCGGAACGTAGTTCAGCGACAGATAGTCGTGCAGCGCCTGGTAGTCGACCTGACGCTCGCCAAGTTCACTGGCCAGCGCTTTCAACTCGGAAGCAAAGAGGAGACGTCTCCCATTCCAGGTATAGAACAGGGGCTTAATTCCGAACTGGTCACGCGCGAGCAGAATGCGCTCCCTTCGCTCATCCCACAGCGCGAAAGCGAACATTCCGTTCAGCCACCGCGCACACTCCTCGCCATGCTGCTCATACAAATGCAGCAGCACCTCCGTGTCGCTCCGCGTGGAAAAGAAGTGTCCGCTGGCTTCAAGCTCGGCCCGCAGCTCGCGGAAATTGTAAATCTCGCCGTTGAAAATGACCCATATGGAGCCGTCCTCATTGGTCATCGGCTGTCTACCGGTAGCCAGATCGATGATACTCAGCCGGCGATGGGCAAGGCCTACTCTGCCTCGTTTGCGCTCGAGTGTCGCGGAATCATCGGGATTCAGCAACGATCGCCCATTGACGCCGTGGAGGTAAATGCCCTGACCATCCGGACCTCGATGGCTGAGCGTCGCGCTCATCCGGTGTAGCGCGTGCGCCTCCACCCTCTCCGACCTCGGGTCAACCCACCACTCACCGCAGATGCCGCACACGGCTAAACGGTTTCTCCTAGAGCAAAATCCGAACTTGAGTCTTTATGCGAAACAGCCAGCCCGGCTCATAGCCAGCGCCACACGGTCGCGATCGAACAGCTAATCAGCAACGGAAAAGGAGCGGAGCGCAAGACCCGTGTAGCAATTGCGGAGCGGCTGAGATCATTCATGATGCAGTAGAGCAGCGTACTAACGACTACAACCCAGATAAGATGCGCTCGGGGATCGAGGGGAAAACCGTACTGGCCACGCAGAGCAGACGCGCTCAAGTACGCGATCACGCTAACGAGCGCCACGGCGAGCACCGCGAGATCCAATGCGGGGGCCTCGACCGGCAACGACCGCAGGGTTGCGAAGCGCCACAACCAAACGGCCGTACCCAGGAAAGCCAACAGCGAAGCGAACGCCATCGGCGTGATACCCAAAAGAAACTCAGTGTGATTGTAACGCGAAAAGGTGATGAAATAGACGCTGATCAGAATCACCGTGTAAAGCGCCACCCCCCGACGGGTCGCATGCCGGCGGGTCGTGCCGCGGCCCAGGCTCAAATAGAACCCCACCGCAGCCAGGCCCGCGAGAATCAGAGTTCGTTGCCCGGAAAGCCGCGGAACGGAAAAGATCGACAACCCGAGCAGAACCAACGAGAGTAGATAAGATGGGATATCGGCTGCGGTGCTGAGATTGCGCTGACGGATTTTCGTCTCTGATTGAGGCAGGCGGATCGAAGCAGAATCCTCCATGATGCCGAAGTTCCTTCCGTCGCGACGTTTCGCGACTAGTTGCCGAGCGAGTCGTTTCCAAGCACGGGTAGGGCGGGCAAGGTCTCGATCATGTGGGAGTAAGGCACGAACTTGAAATCGCTGAGTAACCGTCGAAGCTTGGCCTCGGTGCGATTCAGGTTGACGTAATGTTGGAAGCGGTGGCGTGGTCGGACCGCCACCCGCGGTTGCGATGGATCAAGCTCCCACGGATGCAGATAGACGACCCCGGGAATTCCGGCTCGATTGGCGCGTCTCAATCCCAGCCGCACCAACGGGTAAGGCAAGAGACGGAAATATCCACCGCCCCCAAACGGCAACTTCCAACCCAGCAGGGACAGCGTCGACGGGGGCGCTTCGACCAGCGTGCGTCCGTCGGAATTTGCAAACCGCCACGGGCGCGTTGGCGCGCCCGGTATGCCGCAGTACGGCCGCCGAGCTGGGAGTACGCTCGAGTCGTAGGCGATCCCATGTTCCAACAGCATCGACAGTGCCCAGGTCGATTCGCGGGTGATTGAAAACGAGGGTGCGCGAAAACCCTTGACCGGCAGCCCCGTAATGTCCTGCAGGACACGGAGAGATCTGCCCAAATCGCTGGCGAACGCCTCGGGCCCCTGGCGATAGATCAAATGGTGGCTGAAGCCGTGGCTCGCAATTTCGTGACCGCGGCGCTGGATCTCCTCGATCAGACGGGGCATTCGTTCGGCGTTCCAACCGAGTACAAAGAACGTGGCGCTGGCTCCGTACTCATCCAGAATGCCGAGCAGCCTTCTAGTAACGGGCTCTAATCTGCTCTCGCACTCCGCCCACCGACTGCGCGGAAAGTGCGCATCGAAATAGAGCACCTGATACCAATCCTCCAGATCGAAGGAGAGGCCATTGCAGAGCTCGGTCGACTTAGTTGATATAGCCAAGATCCTCCAGACGCTTTTTAACAGTCTCCATGCCCAGGTCACTATCCTCGATAGTCTCGTTGGTAACTTTACCCAGCAACTGATCGTAGGAGTCGATGTACTTCACAGGCTGGGTTTCCAGGTAGTGCGGCTCGATGGCGTCGGTAAGGACGCGTCCGTCCATATCTCGTCCGACCGCTCGTCCAACCAGGGCCAGAGTAGTTGGCACAACGTCCAGCAGGCTGGCCCCGGTGATCTCGCAGTCCTTTTTCACATTTGGCCCCCGCAGCAGCAGGATGCCGTTCATCGAATGGTTGCCCGAGATTCGCGGAGTGAGACGGAGAACTTGCTCGACCGGAACCAGACGACCATCGGGAAAGCGCAGCGACTGGCCCTCCAGTTCCTCCTTTAGATACACGGTCTCGACCGTCATCTCCCGCTCGCCGGTGACCTCAACCTCGAAGACGGGGTGCGCGGAGGCCGCGAACACTGCTTGCCGAATGAAGGCCGCAACCTCCTCCGTCGAGCCGAGTGGGGTGGCCGAATTGCGCAAGCGAAGATAGACCTTGCGCCCAACCCGGAACGCGGTCATCAGACCTTTAAGCTTGAGCGCCTCGATAAAATTCTCGGTGTGGATGTCGGCCCAGCGGTATTCTTCCTCGCAATTCGCCTCGCCCCCGTGGTCCGAAGCGATCACCACCAAGGTTTCCGGAGAGGTTTCCCGCAGCAGGCGCTCGAGGACCCGATCAAGCCGCTGATAGATCTCCGGGATCACACCACCGTAGCGCTCGACTTCGGGTTTGGGCACGTTCGGGAACTTTTCCGGTTCCAGATATTGCCAGTACTGGTGATGAACCGCGTCGGGCAAGCCGGTATAGAAAACGCTGAAGTAGGGTTGATAGCGACGCAACAGCGATACGAACAGGTCGACATGGATTCCCAGTTGCACGAGGCGCTGACGGTAGTAACTGTCCAGACGCTGGGGATGAAAAAGCTTCTCGCGCAGCGCTTCCCGCACACAGACCAGCGCGGTAGCCGGCCGCATACCGTGCTTCATCGATCGCAGGCCACTGCTTAACAGATGTTGCCAATCCTTGTTCTCGTTGAGGCTGTTGATGAAGCCGAACTCGGGCGGAAAGGTCTCCGGGGTGCGCGCGCACCAATCCGGGATGATAAACCCCTTGGTGGGCCGGGGGGGCCAGGTGAGGAGGTGCCCGAACAAACCGATGGAAAGCTGTTCATGCTCAAAGATTTCCCAAAGCCGTACGCAGCGCACCGCGTTGGCGGTATCGTAAAAGTCCTTGATTCCGTGCTTGTACGGAAGTTTGCCGCTAGCCATCGAAGTCCACAAAATCGGCGACGCCAGTGCGGTGCCGTCTAGCGACCGCAGACTGCCGTGGCTGCCTTCGCGCATGAACTTCGCGAGGTGAGGAAGCTCTCCCCTCTTTAAAAGTGGGTTGATGACGTCCCACTCCGCACCGTCGAACAGGATGAACAAGACTTTCAGTGATGCCATAGGCAAACTCTCTCTTTTGCAGCTAACCGATGAAATGTCGGTCCTTATGAGGCAAGGATCGTAACAACGCTGTTGTGCCGTTTCGGCTCGGGTGCGGTCCTACTGGACCGCACGCCGCCGGTTTTTTTCGGTTATTCTGGTGTCGCTGCCGAATTGCCCGCAGCGGCTATCACTTCGCCGACAGCGTCTCACCGCTTGCGGCGGGCGCGAAGCTCTAACCATCTAGGCCGCCAGGGGCCGACCCCGCTCGCTGGGTAGCCGCAATGACGGGCTCATCAGGCACGGATGGATCGTCGCCGCGATCCTCTACCTGCTGGCTGATCCCCGATTCAACTTTTGAGCGCCTCAGCACATGGCGCAGCGCGCCAGGCCGCCACCCGCGCCACAGCATGATCAGAGGAAAGGCGAGGCCCGGCAGCCGATCGGAGCTGTCCCAGATGTCTCCGAAGGTCCCGGGCTCACGGAATCGAAAGAAGGGTGGCTCGATTCGCCAACGGTTGGGATTGGCGAGGAAATGTAACAGGTCGCCCGCGAAAAATCGGGACCGGATCCCGAGTCGATACTCGAGTACCGGCGCCACGTCACCATCGACAGCCGTCCTGTAGAGCAAGGCGGGGAAGTCAACGCCGGAAGCAATCGCCAGGTTGAGCGAACCCCAAAATTTCGGGTTGACCTCGATTAGCTTTGCCACTCCATCACGGGGATCAACTTTGAACTCAACCATCGCGACGCCCGACCATCCGAGCTCGCGCAGGAAGCGCACCGCCACGGCGGCGATCTCGGGTCGTGAGACACTTTCGCGCAGCGTGCTGGGTCCACCGCTCATGGGAAACTCACGAATCCGGCGATGGACGAAACAAGCACGAAGTTCGGAGTGGGAGTTGAACAGAACCGAAACGCCGATGGTCTCGCCCCCGCTCGGGATACGTTCCTGAATCAAAGGCCGAGGCTGGGCTCGATGCACCTCCTGCCATAGTGTCAGCAGCTCGGTCGCATTCGCCGCGTAGCCTACCGCGCGGGAACCCGATCCCATCCGCGGCTTAATCACCACCGGGAATTGTATTCGGCGTGCGAGCTCTTCCACCTGAGCCCCTGACTCCACGAAGTAGGTGGTCGGGGCAGGAATGCCCAGCGCGGCGGCTGCCCTGAACGTCAGTGCTTTGTCGTACGCAGTTTGAAAGACCGAGAACTTTGCAACGGGAATTTTGGTCAAGCACCCAAGCTCGTCGCAGTGCTTGGAGAACAGATAGAACATGTCCTGCTCGACCGGCAGGACTACCTCGTAACGCTCTTTGCGCAGGTGACCGCTGAGGAAGGCAAGAAAGCGCTCTGTCTCTCTTCGGGGTGAAGGATACCGAACCACCCCGCGGCAATAGCGGGAGAAGCCGGCCAGCGGCATGCGCTGTTCGTCAGCGACTTTGACTTCAATCCCGCTTCGCCCAAGCGAGCGGACCGCAGCCAGACAGGTGCGCGCATCGCCACTTGTGATGAGAACTCTACCGTCCACAGCGCTTCAGGAGCAGTGCACAAACGCCTTTTGCGCTCAGGCCAAAACTACCGCATGCGTGCCGTCGCGATAGGGCGCGGTGGCGTTGCGGGTGTCAATGATGAGTCGTGCCTGGGCGAGAATCGCACGATAGTCGACGTCTTGATGGTCGGTTACGATTATGACCGCTTCGGCCGCTCGCAAGACCTCGGAGTTCAATGGAATCGAGCGCATCTCTGTTTTCAGATGCCGCGACCGCAACACGGGTACGCAAGGGTCGTGGTATTGAACCCGCGCGCCTCTGGTCTCGAGGAGCTTGATGATAGCCAGAGCCGGGGATTCCCTTACGTCGTCCACATTCCGCTTGTAGGCGACGCCAACGAGAAGTATCTCAGCTCCCTTGAGCGTTTTTCCTTGCGCGTTTAGGGCATCCATGGTGCGGCTCACGACGTAACCAGGCATCGCCTGATTGATTTCCCCCGCAAGTTCAATAAACCGCGTGGTAAAGTCGTACTGACGGGCCTTCCAGGCAAGATAAAAAGGGTCAATCGGAATGCAGTGGCCACCGAGCCCCGGCCCCGGATAAAAGGGGCTAAACCCAAATGGCTTTGTGGCGGCGGTGTCTATCACCTCCCAGACGTCGATGTCCATGTGCTGAAACAAAACCTTCAGTTCATTGACGAGGGCCACGTTTACGCAGCGATAGATGTTTTCGAGGAGTTTGACCGCCTCGGCGACGCGAGCCGAGGACACGGTGACGACACGCTCGACAATGCGGGCGTAGGCAGCCTGCGCGACCTTGAGGCAGGATTCCGTTACTCCACCAACGACTTTCGGAACCGTCCGGGTAGTATACTTTTGGTTTCCGGGGTCCTCGCGCTCGGGCGAAAAAGCCAGAAAAAAATCGACTCCAACTCGTAGGCCGCCACGTTCGAGCAGGGGCAGCACAACCTCATCCGTGGTGCCCGGATAGGTTGTGCTCTCCAGAACGACCAGCTGGCCGGGTCGGAGACGTCTACTGACTTCAGTCGCGGTGTTTACCACATGGGTCAGATCCGGCGTTCGCCCCTCTCCCAAGGGCGTCGGGACACAAATTATGGCGGCGTCACAAGAAGAAAGTCCGTCAAAATCGCTTGTGGGTAGCAAGCGCTGCGCGGTTACCAGAGACGAGAGACGCTGCGACGAAATGGAGGCGATATAACTGCGGCCATCCTTCAAGCGCTCGATTTTCGTCGAATCGATATCGAACCCCACCGTTTTAAAGCCGCTTTCGGCAAAGCAGCATGCCAATGGAAGGCCGGCATAACCCAAGCCTATAACACCGACCGTCGCCTCGAGGCTCAGAAAGTTTTTGATCGCTTCCTGGGCGGCATTCGGCAGATTGAGGTCCGGCAGGCCGTCTGACAATTGATTCATAGAGATTTTCCTAGAGCCGGTCGCGACGTGTCGTCATTCCCCGCCGAGAGACCCAAGCTTAAACCCGTACCCAGACGCCGGTACCCGGAGGATGAAAGGCGGTCGCTAGGATTTCCTGTACGTCTTCACATGTTCGGCTCGGATTCAACTCCTGAACCCGAAGACACTGCCGGAGGACAAGAAACCCCGGGCAGAACAGGCCCGCAGAAAGCGGCTGCAGCTCGCTCGGCTCGAATTTCCAACCCACGCCGAGGCCGAGGGGAGCAAAGTAATGTATCGAGCAAGCGTCCGCCAGCCCATCTCCAAGATGATGGCGATCAACTCCGGGAGTCTGCTTGTTAAACAAGCAGGTAACTACATTCACCAATCAACGCTACGCTGAAAATTCAGATAGCGTCTACAATAGCCTGCGGTGCGCTGAGCGTGGCGAACTCCAATTGGATTGTCACGAGTTCAGCTACCCTCGCAGAACCCAGCGAATACGCGCCCGGTACTTGGCGTTGCCGCAGCATCCCCTCTTTCAGCTCGGATCCCTTCGATCAGGTGACGAGGCTCCAATGACTAGCGCCAAGACAGGCTCTCCGTCAAGCTCTGCAGTTAACTAGCCATTATCTGCGCTCAAAAAATGTATTGGCACTGCATTCATCCCATAACCGTAAGAACTATCGTTTATTTATGCATTGGAGCGTCTAACATAGCCTCAAGCAGAATTGCATGGGACAAAATGTTAATTCAATCAATCATTAGCTTTTGTTTCTATAAAATTATTGGAAGTGGAGAGCATTTTTGCTCAGCTAATCCACTCGCTAAAAGGATTTGCTCTAAGCACCATTCTGCCCATTAATGCATACGGCTTGATTTCACTCGTCACGCACCGTCTGTTCTGTTCTGCATAACATTATTTTGTCAAGATCGAAACTATAGGCCTTTAGTGGCGCCGCGACTATCTGTCGGGCTCATGATGGTGTTGCAACTTCAACGGTTCGCGCAGCTGACCAAGCTGAACTCGCTGGGCTCCTCAGCTATCTCGATTTCCACTCTCCTTTCTGGTTTCCGCGGTACTGTTTGCATGAGTTTCGCTTGTAGTGAAGTCCATTCATTCCCCGCAGGTGGGCTGAGGATATGGGGATCATCGTTCGCTTCCTATCACTGCGTTGTTTTCAACAGAGCCGAAGATTGTTACGGGCTGATGACCTCTTCGCCGCCTTCGCGAATCACATTCTGCCAGGACTCATTTGATTCCACGGATTGCGCGTCCCAACCGAACGCAGCTTATCGCTCACCACCATCGGCTCATTCGCGCTGTTCGGACTTCCTCCAAGTATTGGGCCACCCGACCGTAGGGATACCCCACGTCGGTCGCGCGTGAACGTTTCTCGCCGGCGAGGGGCGTCCACTTTTCTTCGCGCGAAGAGCACCTTGTCGGATGCCGGGTACTTCGCTCGCAAACGTACTTTAGAATGTGGGCATTGAGATTCCCCTGAGTCCTTCCCGAACCATCTCCGATATCTTCGAAAGCGGCAATTTACGCAAGCCGCGTGCCAATAGAGGCACGCACCAGAAATCAGTACGTTCGAATCGTCTAGGTGGGAAAGGACGAA
>JAFAHS010000219.1 GCA_019237115.1 Deltaproteobacteria bacterium | reverse complement strand
CGGGCAGGACCCATTTGACGAACTCGCCGAACGCGCCAACTTTCTCCGGATCGGTGTGATTCCAAAACAAGCGGAGCTGACTATCGGAAGAGATGGGATACGCCAGCATCGTCTAGACAAAAAGGTAGATCACTTCCGTACTGCCTGATGGGCCGTTCGTGGCGGATACCAAAAAAGCCCTTTTACTCGTTGAGAAAACTTTGGTGGCGGCGGAGGGACTCGAACCCACGACTCTGCGGATATGAGCCGCATGCTCTAACCGACTGAGCTACGCCGCCACCGGAGAACCGCTAAGACTAGCTTGACGGGAAGGACCGCGAAAGGGTTCTCAGCGCAGCGGAATCGAACGCGACTTCACCTGGCGGCTGCCGCGGTCTACCTGATAGAGCGCCCCCTCGGTGAACTCCACGCAGGTCAGCTTGCCGCCATAAACCAAACCCGTATCGATTCCAAGCTTGTACGGCAGATCGATCATGACTCCCCGCATCGGGGTGTGCCCAAACACGACCGTGGCATCGATTTGGTGCGGATTGAAAATGAATTCCTGCCTGATCCAGAGCATGTCCTCGGTCTGCTGTTCTTCGAGTTGTAGCATTGGCGAGATGCCCGCGTGCACGAACAAATACGGCGGGCGCAGATAGTTGACACTGAGTCGTTTGTAGAAATCCACATGGCGCGGCGGAATGTGATGGATCGCCACGGGCAGATCGTCTTCCTTGAGACCGTAGCTTTCCATCGTCGCCACGCCCCCGTTGAACAGAAACGACTCGCCGTAGTGACCGGGCAATCCCAGGAACGAGAGCATCATGTCTTCGTGATTGCCCTTCAGGAACACCGTCTCGGCTTGGGTTTTCTCAAGCTCGAGCGCAAGCTCGATCACGTCGCTCGAGGCCGGCCCGCGGTCCACGTAATCACCGACGAATACCACCGTATCCCCGTTCCTCGGCGCGATCGCCCTGAGGATAGAGTCCAATTCGTCGGCGCATCCGTGAATATCACCGATCGCATACAGGCGGCCCGAGGCTGTGTGTCGCTTGTCAGACACGGCTTGCCCGCTCGATGGTCAATCCCCGCCGTCATTCCCGGCGGACAGAAGCGCGCGGATGGCTTCCGGGTCGCCCAGCAGACGATGCATCGCGCTGTACGGATTGACCCGTCCGGCGCCCACTTCCTTCATGATCTCCGGAGCCCGGCCGTCCTTGAGTGCGCGTCCGGCGCGCTCGTCCAGCTCCGCGGTCAAAATCTCCACGAACTCACGACGGCGCCGCTCGGCTTCACGCTCCGCATCCACATGCTCGGCCAGATACTGACGATGTTTGTCTATCGCGCTCACCAGCAAATCAATCCCTTTGTCAGCGGCCGCCTCCGTCATGATAACCGGCGGACGCCATTCCGCGCCCGCCGGGCGCAGATGCACGTTCAGTTCGAGCTCCGCCTTGATTCGATCCGCGCCTTCGCGGTCGGCCTTGTTGACCACGAACACATCGGCGATCTCGTTGAGCCCGGCTTTCATCACCTGCACCGAGTCGCCGCCTTCGGGCACCGTCACCACCACGGTGGTATCTGCCAGATCCATGACCGACAGTTCGGTCTGCCCAACGCCGACCGTCTCGATCACAATTACATCGTGGCCGAACGCATCCAGCAGTTTCACGATCTCTCTCGCGGCGCGGCTTAGCCCGCCATGGCTCCCGCGCGATGAGAGGCTCCGTATATAGACGGAGGAATCCTTGTAATGATCTGTCATCCGCACCCGGTCGCCAAGCACCGCGCCGCCGGAAAACGGACTCGATGGATCGATCGCCAGCACCGCAACTCGTTTTCCGAGCGCACGATACTTGATGATCAGCCGGTTGACCAGCGTGGATTTGCCGGCGCCTGGGGGGCCGGTAATCCCGATGACCTGGGCGTGTCCGGTCAAGGGGTAAACTCGTTCGATGATTGCGCTGGTCTCCGGTGCGCGGTTTTCCACCAGTGTGATCAGCCGCGCCAGCGCATTGCGATCGTGATTGGCGAACTGCTCCAGGCGCTGTTCCAGCCGGGAATTGACTGGGCGAGTTGGGGTCGAATTTCGGGAAGTTTCTGGCGCGTCCGCAGACATTGGATCGAATCATTCTGAAGACATTGGATCGAATCATTCTGATCATAGCTGCACGAGTCGAAGTCAAGCAACGCTTTAGCCGCAGCTCGCCCACGACGTTGTGTTCCCGGGTGCGGCACCATAGTCTGGTTGTCGGATGAAGCCGCCGGATCTCTACACCGACTGGAGGGTGGTTGCCGGGATCGCGCTGGTTATCCTGGGAGCCGGCAACTGGTTCATCGGGCTCAGCCGCACGCGTCAATACGGTCAGATGATGGCAGCGGCGCAGCATGCAGCGGCGGCGACCGACTACCGCAGTTTCGACGAACTCGATGCGGGTACCGGGCCGGCGGTTATCGAGCCGCTGACGCCGCGTGAGCGTCAGCTCTCGTACGCGACCGCGCGGGTGGACTTTTATCACGCGACTTTTCTCACCGGCCAGGTACTGGTCCTCGCGGGCGTCCTGCTTGCGCTGGTCGGATTCATTTCGGTGATCCAACGCGATGCGCGCTCCGCGTTGCGCCGCGCGAATTCACCAGGCGCCAGATCGGACGACTGAAGGCGTCGCCGCCGATGGTCAAGCTTCTCGCCGAGCCCGCTCCGGGCAAGATCAACTTGTGCCTCCAGATAACCGGCAAACGCGCCGACGGATATCACGAACTGGATTCGATTTTCCTGCCGATAGCGTGGAGCGATATGGTTCGCATCGAGACGCGCCCTTCGGACACGCCGCGGGTGAGCCTGCGTTGTGATGAGCCCGGGTTAAACGATTCGCAATCCAACCTGGCATCCCGCGCGGCCGGAGCGTTCATGCGCGAATTCGCGATCGCGGCCGAAGTGATCGTCGATCTGCGCAAACGAATCCCCACCGGCGCGGGCCTCGGCGGTGGATCGAGCGACGCCGGAGCGGTGCTGCGCATGATGGCCGCAATCTTTGACGTCTCGTCTCCGGCGCGCCTTGCTGCGGTGGCGCTTCAGCTCGGCGCGGATGTGCCATTTTTCCTCGACCCGGGACCGGCTCGGGTACGCGGGATAGGAGAGGTAATCGAGCCGTTAACCCCGATGGTCCGACTCGATCTGGTGATCGCGGTACCCCAGGTGAACGTGCCGACCGCAAAAGTCTTCGCCGCGTTAAGGCGCGAAGACTGGAGCGGTCCCCTCGCAGACTCCAACCTGCCGCCCATTCTCTCCGGAAGGATTTCCGCGACTCAGGTGATCAACGATCTTGCCAGGCCCGCCATGAGCTTGTTTCCTGACATCGCCAGGCTTAAAGCGTTACTTGAAGAAGAAGGAGCGCGAGTTGCAGCCATGTCCGGCAGCGGTGGCGCGGTTTTCGGACTCTACGACGATGGGCCGACTGCCGAAGCGGCCGCGCTTCGAATTCGCCCACGTGCGCCGGACGCCCTGGTGAAGTCGGTCGCGACGACCAGTCTTGCAGAGCTGCGCAATTCCGCTTTTTCCACCGAGGTGGCGTAGGTCCTGTTGATGCGACCCGCGCTGACACATTGACAGGTAAAATAGGCCTCAATAACATCGCAATCCCGCATATTAGTCGCGGCTTACGCGGGTTTTCCGGGCGCGAACCTAGTCAATACTGCTCTTACTGGATCCGCAAAAGCCGGAGTGCGTTTTGGGGGCGGCGGGCGGCTCAATCGTCCGTGGACGGCTTTGGTTGTGAGCCGGAGATAAACGAGGACTTTGACAAGAAGGAAATATTGTTTCTCAACAACCTGGCAGGGGGATGGCTGCTTCCCTTTAGTTCTTCCCCAGCGGGGAGAATGCGGTGGGGCAAGCAGGCGATGGAAGTCTCGTTCGACGATTGTTAAGGCCCGGTGCGCAGGCTCGTGGTGGGTGATTTTCTTAGGCATTCAAGCGCACGCGCTGGGCGGTCGCCAAGCTGGTAAGGCACCAGGCTTTGGACCTGGCATTCGAAGGTTCGAATCCTTCCCGCCCAGCCACCTGAAGATTTGTCGCCGGGGCGCGAAGGAGAGCGCGCAGGCAGCTTGCAGAATTTAGAAATGGCAGATCACGCCAAAGACGCATTGGAAATTTTCACCGGGACTTCCAACCCCGCGCTGGCCCGCGAAGTCTGTGAGCATCTCGGAGAGCGTCTCGGCGAAGCCGAAGTAGGGCGCTTCCCGGATGGCGAGGTGATGGTCGAGATACATGAAAACGTTCGCGGGGGCGACGTCTTTGTTATCCAGTCGACCTGTTCACCCCCGAACGAGAGCCTGATGGAACTGCTGCTGGTGATGGATGCTCTGCGGCGCGCTTCGGCCCGGCGCGTCACCGCGGTGGTTCCCTACTTTGGTTACTCGCGGCAGGATCGCAAGGTCGCCTCGCGCGTCCCGATTAGTGCCAAGCTGGTCGCCGACCTGATAACCACCGCGGGCGCCTCGCGGGTCGTGACGGTCGACCTGCACGCGGGCCAGATTCAAGGGTTCTTCAACATTCCAGTCGACAACCTGTATGCGATGCCGGTGCTCATCAGCTACCTGCGCAAGCGGCTCGATGGGCAGAAGATCAGCGTCATTTCGCCCGATGCCGGCGGCGTGGAGCGCGCACGCGCTTTCGCGGGCCGGCTCAACGCCGGTCTTGCGATCATCAACAAGCGCCGCAGGCGCGCGAGCGAGGTTGCCGAGATGCAACTGGTAGGCGAGGTGCGCGATTCGGTAGCAGTGCTGGTCGATGACATGATCGACACTGCAGGCACCATTACCGAGGCGGCCAAGGTGGTTGCGAACGCGGGCGCCAGCGAGGTGTTCGCGGTGGCGACCCATCCAATTCTTTCCGATCCCGCCTGCGAGCGCCTCAACAAATCGAATATCGTGGAAATTGTTACGACCAACAGCATCCTGCTGCGCCCGAAGGTGCAGATGGAGCTGAAAAAGCTCAAGGTCTTGTCGGTGGCGCCGCTTATAGCGCAAGCCGTGCAACGCATTCATAATGAGGAGTCGGTCAGCTCACTTTTCAACTGAGCGAGCCGAATACGGAAACCGATCCATGGAAACTGGTGAACTGAATTGTGAAAAGCGGGCGGTCAAGCCCCGCAGTATGATAACCGCGCTTCGCCGCCAGGGCCGCGTGCCGGCGGTGCTCTATGGTCCCGGCACTCCCCCTACGCCGGTCTCGGTGAGTGGCATCGAGTTGCGCTATAGCCTCTCGGCCGCGTCGCATGCGCGAATCGTACGACTCAAGTCGGGCGCGTCCGAGCTGGATGGCCGCCATGTCATCTTTAAAGAAGTGCAACACGCACCGGTCTCCGGTGCGGTGCTGCACGCCGATCTCTACGAAGTCGACCTCACGCGCGCGATTCAGGTCGAAGTGCCGCTGAAGTTCACCGGCCGGGCGCGCGGAGTCGCCGACGGCGGGATCCTGCAGCCGCTGGTGCGGGCGCTGACGGTGGAGTGTCTGCCGCTGGAAATTCCCGAAGCGATCGAGATCGACGTGACCGAACTCGGTGTGCACGAGGTTATCCACGTTTCCGCGGTGAAGGTCCCGGGCAACGTTCAGCCGATTTTCGATCAGGACTACGCGGTAGTTTCGGTTCTGCCGCCGACCGTCGCCGAAGCCCCTACCCCGCAGGCCGGCGCGGCCGAAGGCGCGCCCGAGGAGGGTGCTGCCGCCGAAGGTGCAGCCGCTGGCGCGGCCGCAGCTCCCGAGGGGGCGGCGAAAGAGGCCGCTGCCCCCGCGGCCGCTGCCGCGGGTGGCGCGAAAAAGGCCGAGCCGGCGGCCAAGAAGTAAACCACGCGCGCGCAACGCCGCACGTAGGATCGAGAGGAGTCCGCGTACGCTCGACGGCGTACGCGGCGGGTGGAGGAGCCGTGGTGAGTTTCGCTCATCTGCACGTCCATACACAGTTCAGTCTGCTCGACGGCGCCAACAAGATCGGTCCCCTGCTGGAGCACGCCAAGGGGTCGGGTATGGAAGCAATGGCGATTACCGACCATGGCAACATGTTCGGTGCGGTGGAGTTCTACCAGAAGTCAATCGCCAACGGCATCAAGCCGATCATCGGCTGCGAGGCATACCTCGCACCGGGCAAACGCAGCGATCGCACGCAGGCGCCCCGCGGCGACGACATGGATGGCGCGGGCAACTTCCATCTGATCGTCCTCGCGCAGAACCGCACTGGCTACCAAAATCTCTGCAAGTTGCTGACCAGCGCTTACCAGGAGGGTCTCTACTACAAGCCACGCATCGACAAGGAAATTCTCGCGGAGCTGTCCGAGGGTCTGATCGTGCTCTCGGGATGTCTGTCAGGAGAAATTCCGCGCTGGCTGCGGCAGAGCCGCATGGATAAGGCGTGCGAGGCCGCCGAATGGTATGCGAAGACCTTCGGAGACCGCTTTTACGTGGAGCTCCAGGACAACCGGCTGCATGCGCCCATCAACGACGCGCTCCGCGACCTCGCGCGCAGGGTGGGGTTGCCGTTGGTGGCCACCAACGATTGCCACTATCTCCATCGCGGCGACGCGAAGGCGCACGAAGTACTGCTGTGCATCCAGACCGGCAAGACCATGGCCGACGAGACCCGCTGGCGTTTTGATACCGACGAACTCTACGTAAAAACGCCGGAGGAGATGGCGCAGGCATTCGGCGCGGATTCCGAAGAATTCCGCAACACCATGGAAATCGCCAGGCGGGTCGAGTTCGAGTTCGAATTCGGCAAGTTCCGCTTTCCGCTGTACCAGGCCGGGGAGCAGGTAAGCCTCGAGGACGAAATGGAGCAACGCGCGCGCGCTGGGCTGGAGCAGCGGCTGGGCGAGATCGGCGCGCGCTATGGCGAGGTCGATCCCGCCCCGTATCGGGAACGGCTCGGTCGCGAACTTCCGGTTATCCGCGACATGGGGTTTTCCGGTTACCTCCTGATCGTGCAGGACTTCATGAGTTATGCGCGCGACCAGGGCATCCCGACCGGACCGGGCCGCGGCTCGGTGGTTGGATCGCTGGTGTCGTATGCGTTGGGCATCACCGAAGTCGACCCCATTGAGCATAAGCTGCTGTTCGAGCGCTGGCTGAACCCCGGCCGCAAATCGATGCCCGATATCGACTCGGACTTCTGCTGGGAGCGGCGCGACGAAATTCTCGACTATGTTCGTGGCAAATACGGGGCGGATCGCGTCGCGCAGATAATCACGTTCGGAACCATCAAGGGCAAGCAGGCAATTCGCGACGTGGGGCGGGTGCTCGGACTCTCGTTCGCAGAGACCGACAAGATCGTCAAGCTTTACCCGGCGCCCAAGCAGGGACGCGACTTCCCGCTGAAAGACGCCCTCGACCTGGAACCGCGCCTCAAAGAGGAGCGCAGGAATCACCCCGAGCTGTTTGACTACGCATTCAAGCTCGAAGGCCTGCTGCGCCATACCTCGAAGCACGCAGCCGGGGTGGTAATCGCGGACGCGCCACTTCACTCGACGGTGCCGCTGTACGTCGACAAGGAGACCGGCGAGGACGGGCTGGCGATAACCCAGTATTCGATGAAGGGAGTCGAGGAGATCGGACTGATCAAGTTTGACTTCCTCGCGCTCAAGAATCTCACCCTGATCAAGGACACCCTCGATCTGATCGGCGCTGGCGACAAGACCGTGCCCGACTTAAACCGCCTGCGGCTGGACGATGCTGAAACCTATCGATTGCTGGCGCGCGGCGACACGGTCGGGGTGTTCCAGATGGAAGGTTCGGGGATGCGCCGCTTCTTAAGCGACCTGAAACCGACCCGCTTCGAGGATATCGTCGCGGCCACCTCGCTCTTCCGCCCCGGACCGCTCGATGCGGTTCAGGATGGCAAGACCATGGTCCAGCACTACGTGGACCGCAAGCACGGCCGCGAAAGAGTGGAGTACGACCATCCACTGCTGGAGCCGGTGCTTGCCGATACCTACGGCGTCATCGTTTACCAGGAGCAGGTCATGCGTGCCGCTCAGGCGCTTGCCGGCTACACCCTGCAACAAGCCGACATGCTGCGCGCCGCGATGGGCAAGAAGGACAAGGCGGTCATGGAGAAGGAGCACGCCGGATTCATCGAGGGGGCGGAAAGGAACGGCCTCCCGCGCGCGCTCGCGCAGTCGATCTTTGAAAAGATCGAAACCTTCGCTTCCTACGGATTCAACAAGTCGCACGCCGCTGCCTACTCGCTCACCACCTATCGCACCGCTTATCTCAAGGCGCACTTTCCGCAGGAGTTCATGGCGGCGCTCATGTCGCTCGACATGGATGATGCCGACAAGACCTACAAGAACATCGCGGCGCTACGCGAGATGCGCATCGCGATTCTTCCTCCCGACGTGAACGAGAGCCGCGTCAAGTTCGCGGTCGCCGAGGGTGCGATTCGCTTCGGGCTGGGCGCGATCCGCGGTGTCGGCGGGAAAACCGCCGCCGCGATCATCGCGGAGCGCGAACAGCGCGGTCCCTTCGAGGGTCTGGTGGATTTCTGTCTTCGGGTCGGCGCGCAACTGGTGAATCGGCGGGTGCTCGAGGCGCTGATCAAATGCGGAGCGTTTGATTCCGGAGGGATCACCCGCGCCACCCTGATGGCGCAGGTCGAGGACTCCCTCCGGCTGGCGCAAAAGGCGCAGAGCGACGCCGAACGTAATCAGATGGGCCTGTTCGGCGGGGCGATAGCGGCCGGACCGGGGCCGCGGCGCGAATCGGTGGTGGAGTGGGACGCGAAGGAAAAATTGAAAAACGAACGCGAAGCGCTCGGCTTCTACATCACGGCGCACCCGCTCGACAAGTACGAACGGGTTATCGCTCGCATCAGCCGATTGACCACTGCCGACCTTCCGGCGGCCCCCGACGGAAGCCAGGTGCAAGTCGCCGGGGTGGTGCAGGCAGTCAAGCTCAAGAACAACAAGTCTGGCAAGCGCTACGCGACATTCTCGCTGGAGGATCGTAACGGAGTGGTCGAGGCGATCGCCTGGCCGGAGACCTACCAGAAGTACGAAGCTGTGATCTCGGGCGAGGGTCCGGTGGTCGCGCGCGGCAAGCTCGACGTCGATGAGGAGCGCGCACAAATCATCCTCGATGATTTGCGCCCGTTAAATGCGGCACTGCTGGATTCCTATCGTGAAGTTCGGGTGTACGCATCGCGCAGCCGTCTTGAGAATGGGGGCATCGATGAGCTAAAGGCTGCCCTTTCGCGCTATCGCGGCAAGTCGCTGACCTACCTGCATCTGGGCCTGGACGACGGTCGTGAAGCGGTCCTCCTGCTGGGCGACAGTTTCCGTGTGAGCCCGAGCGATGCGTTCGTTGCCGAAGTGGAGAAGGTACTGTCTCCGGGCGCGGTAGAACTTAAGTAGCAGCCGCGGGCTGGAAGCGGCAGGTCACCTGGGATTTTCGCCGATCGGATGCTTTCGCAGAGGTCCAAGGTAATCCCCGGATTGCCCTTTTCGGAATTGACCCCTGCCTTGGGTCTGCTACGCTCGGCGTTGGGCCATCCTTTGCCGCGGAGATTTCTGGACGATTGCATAGCGTAGCGAGTGAACAGCACGACCGCGCGATTCTGGTCGGAATCGATCTGGGCGGACACGCGGGAATTTCCAGCGAGGAATCACTGGCCGAACTGAAAGCGCTGGCCGAGAGTGCTGGCGCCAGCGTCGAAGCCACCGTGAGCCAGCGCCTCAAGGCTCCCGATCCCCGCACGTTCATCGGCCGAGGGAAGGCCGGCGAGGTTGGCGAGATCTCGCGGATGACCGATGCGAACGTCGCGATCTTCGACGACGCGCTGTCGCCGGCGCAGTCGCGCAACCTGGAAAATCAACTGAAGCTGCGCGTCATCGATCGCAGTCAGCTCATCCTCGACATCTTTGCGCAGCGCGCCCGCACCCTTGAGGGCAAGCTGCAGGTCGAGATTGCACAGCTGGCCTATCTGCAGCCGCGCCTGACCCGGCAGTGGACGCATTTGTCGCGGGTACGGGGCGGTGCGGCCGGCGGCGGAGGAGGGGTAGGCGCGCGCGGCGGTGGGGTTGGGACCCGCGGACCCGGTGAGACCCAGCTCGAAGTCGACCGGCGCCGGTTGCGTGAACGCCTCACCCGGCTGCGCATTCGGCTCAAGCAGGTCGAGCGAACCCGCGACAATCAGCGGCGCCGGCGCCTGGAAGTTCCTTACCCAACCGTGGCACTGGTTGGTTACACCAATTCCGGGAAGTCGACCCTGCTGAATGTGCTGACCGGAGCGAACGTCGAAGCCGCAAACCGGTTGTTTTCGACCTTGGATCCGACCATTCGCCGGCTCAGGCTGCCCAACCGCATGACCGTCATGATCGCCGACACCGTCGGGTTCATCCATCGATTGCCGCATACGCTTATCGATGCGTTCAAGGCGACGCTGGAGGAAGTGCGCACTGCCGATCTGTTGCTGCACGTGGTCGACGCCAGCTCCGAACTTGCCGCCGAACACATGGAGATAGTGGACCGTGTGCTCGAGGAAATCGGGGCCGGAGCCACCCGGCGAATTGTTGTGATGAACAAGATTGACCTGGTCGACCATACGCCCCCGATGCACGGCGGCGCGGTAGGAATTTCCGCGTTGCGCTCGCTCGGGCTTGAGCGTCTGCTGGACTGCATCGGCGCCGAGCTCGGAATCACGCGCCAGGAAATTGCGGTCACGCTGGCCGCCAGTCGCGGAGATCTGATTGCGATGGCGCGGCGGGAGGGCGAAGTGATAAGCGAGGAATATCGAGACGGCGTGGTTGCGATGCGCGCGCGGGTGAGCCCCCCGGTTGCCGGGCGGTTGCGCAAAGCGGCTCTGGCCGAGGCCTGACAGTCCCGTGACTTGCGATGGCCGTAGCTTCGCCTCATAAGCCGGCTCCCAGGGACACCGGTGCGCCCACCCTTCGGGGGCTGCTCAACGTTCCCAACTTCCTGACCTTGTGCCGGGTGGGTTCGATTCCTCTGTTCCTGTCGTTCCTGAGCCGTCATCAATACACGGAAGCACTCTACGTTTTTGTTGCCGCGGCGCTGACCGACGCTCTCGATGGGACGGTCGCGCGCTGGTTCAATGCGCGCACCGAAATCGGCGCCTTCCTCGATCCCTTTGCGGACAAGCTGATGCTGGTTTCGGCGTTTGTGGTCTTGACGGTGGAACAGGATCTCCCGGGTTGGCTGCTCGGCGTGGTGGTCATTCGCGATGTGGTAGTGGTGGGCGGCTACCTTATGATCGCGTTTTTTACCAGCGAGAGAATGCCGGTAAGACCCAGCTACCTCGGGAAACTGAGTACCGTTCTTCAGCTCGCCTGCGTCGTAGCTACCCTGCTTCGCATGGGCGTGACGTGGCCGAGTTACTGGTACGCCCTACTTTACTTGACCGTAGGTGTCACCGCCCTTTCGGGGGTCCACTATTCGTACCGTGGTCTGGTTTGGCTCGGCTCGCGCGAACCTGAGATGTTCACCTGACGCTGCGGGCTCCTTCCCTTGGTCAGGTCCGGAGGAGGAGCAAGAGGTCAAGCTGGCGGTGCCAACTACCCCGAGAGGAAGACCCTCGGCGCGCTCAGACGCTGACCGAGATCTACAGCATGCTCCGGCGTACGCGAAGCTGAAACCTGTTCTTGAGCGCAGGACCATCCCTCCTTCCTCCCCGAATGGTCGCGAACTCGGCGCATGACCTTCGTTCCTTCCGGCGAATTTCTTTGGGAAATCGCGATCCGATCGATCGCCTTCGCGACCGTATTCGCAGCGATGGCGCTGGCCGAGGGCGCGCTGCCGCGGCGCGACCGTTCCTTCTCGCGGCGCGCCAGATGGCCCGCCAACCTCGCGATCGCCGCAATCAACGGTATCGCGGTGCGAATCCTGGTTCCCCTTACCGCGATCGGGGCCGCGCTCGCGGCCCAACAGCGTGGATACGGATTGCTCAATTGGGTCGTGCCGCCAGGCCCGATCGCACTGGTGGCGGCGGTAATCGTCCTCGATCTGGTGATCTATCTGCAGCACAGGGCCTTTCACGCGATTCCGTTGCTGTGGCGGATTCACCGGGTGCATCACGCAGACCTCGACTTCGACGTAACTACGGGTCTGCGATTTCATCCGGTCGAGATCCTCCTCTCGATGCTCATAAAGATCGGCACCGTGCTCGCAATCGGTGCCTCAGCCGGCGTGGTGCTGGTGTTTGAGGTGCTGTTAAACGCCACCTCGATGTTCAATCACGGCAATCTGAAACTTTCTGAAGCGACCGATCGATGGCTTAGAAGGATCCTCGTCACCCCCGACATGCATCGTGTCCATCATTCGATAGTGCGAACCGAAACCAACAGCAACTTCGGCTTCAACCTGCCGTGGTGGGACCACCTGATGCGGACGTATTGCGCTCAGCCGGCCGCCGGTCATGTCGCAATGACCGTCGGTATAGACCAGTTCCGCTTGGGCGAGGAACTGAACCTGATGCCGATGCTAACCCAGCCGCTACGCGGCGAGGTTGGTGGCACGACGTGGACAAAGCTGCCCGGTTAGGGCCCGCTCCGGTTCACTTCATCACATTCTGACAAAGGATCGCAGCGATCATTCTGCGGGCACTTCGGCCATGGCCCTCAACCACATCGGCGTTTCCACGCCCAGCCGGCGAAGCGCCCATCTGAGGGTCACAACCAATTGCCTCTTCTGAAAGGTCCGCAAGCGGGGCAATCCCGGCAATTCCGGGAGCCAGGCGCGGTCTGCGAAGAATGCTGCCGCGACGCAAACCGCCGCTTCCGTGATCTTCGGATCGAGCGGATTGACCTCGCGGTACCAACCCAGGATGGTCTCGGGATCGAGCGGCGATTCAACTGCGATACTCTGGATGAAGACGGCCGCGTCAAACTCGGGCGGCCCGGCGACTGCTTCCGCCCAGTCGACCAGATACAGTCGCCCATTCTTCCATCGAAGATTGTCAGATCGCGCATCGCAGTGCAGGAGTTGCGAAGGCAGGGGTGTCGTCTTGAGCCTGCTCGACACTGATCTGAGCATGGGACCGTTCCGAGCAAACCATTCCGCGGCCTCGGCAGCCGAGTCACTCGCGACCGCGGATCTTTCAATTCGAGAGCCCCGGTCTCTGGTCCAATTCCAGACAAGCCCAGGATCGTCCATCCACTCGGATGGCCGTTTCAGCCAATCCGGCAGCGCGACCCCCTTGTTTGCGGCGTGAAACCTCGCAAACGACTGCACGATTGACTTGGCCGGGCGCGCGGTCCACGGGGGCACGCTCTTGGGACCGACATCCTCCAGGATCAATATGTTCCAATCGTCGCGGGTGAAGTGCCCATAGACTGACGGCGACCATTCCCCGATGAGCTCGTGCAGCTCCTCGTACACGGTGAGTTCCCGTGCAAAGGCCGCGCGCATGAACTCGCTTGCGTCCGGCGAACAGCCCTTGAGAAAAGCGCGGCGGCCATCGGCCAGCCGCAGTCGGAAGGTAGGCGAGGGTCCGTACCCTCCCCAAACTCTTCGACCGGTGGTTACCTCCGCCCCGAGGGCTTCGCTGGTTGCCTTTCGAATCGAAAGGGGAATTCTACGCCATGCCGGCTTGGGTTCGACCCCGGTTCGCACGGCGTCTTTGAAGGCGCGATCAGTTGGTTGAGACGGAAGGCACGTTCATTCCGTAGGCTACTTTCAAATCGTCACCCTGGAATGGATAAACGTGAACCATCCACCCGAACGCCAGCGGAATGAAAGTACCGCCCGCGGTCTCGCACGAGGCCGGATCGTGAATCTTGCCTTCAAATCCGAAACGCCCATCGGCCATGAAGCCGACCCGACGGTCCAGATCGAGCGCTTGAGGATTCGCCGCGACCGGAAGGGTACCCGGCAGATCGGTTCTATCTGCCCCGATCTTGTCGTGCAGCAAGTCCGTCAGGGTGATCCCCCGGGGCAGACAGATGTCGACGTGCTCATGCCAGCGCGCGACGCTCAAGGGCACGAGTTGATTGAGCCGGTCGGGAGTAAAGTATGCGGGTGCGCTATACATGGCGCCGACCAGCACGTAGTCGTCCTCACCTTTCTTGACGTAGAGCAGGGAGCCTGGATGTTGGGCATCGAACAGTCCCTGATACTCGGCGTTGGAGGCCCGATAGTCGGTGAAGTGATAGACCTCCTGCGGCACCGACGGGAGGAAAATTCGAAATCCCTGGAAGAGCGCGACCCGGTAGTCGCGATAAGGCGACAGCGCGCGTCGCAAACTGACGAGCAGGGCACGAGCGCGCTGGTCGTCTTGCGGTGTTTGCGGACGAAGTTCCGTCATCTTCATATGCTCGCTCATGTGCATGTGCGCGCCCATGGCGTTCGGGGCGCCGCTCATGTCGCCCATCGCACTCATGTCATGAGCGAACGCGGGCGCCACGGCGGTCAATAGAATCGCCAGGCCTGCACAGCTGATGCTTCTCATCCGACTGCCTCCGTGTAGCTCAACTGGATTTGTGCTGCGGACGCAAACGCGCGTGCGTCAGCGAGGGCAGTTCGCGGCGCACGCGTTGCTGGTATTCGAGATCGATTGGGGCAACTACCACTCCCTCCTGGTCCGCGGCGCGCGCCAGCACCCGGCCCCAGGGATCGACGATCATCGAATTACCGTAATCGCTGAACCCGTGCACGTTCAGCCCGAATTGCGCCGGCGCGACGATATACACCTGATTCTCAATCGCACGGGCGCGCAGCAAGGCTTCCCAATGAGCTTCGCCGGTGGGGAACGTGAATGCGCTGGGTACCGCGATGATCTGTGCACCGCCAAACACCAGCTCGCGGTACAATTCGGGGAATCGGATGTCGTAACAGACGGTAAGGCCAATTTGGCCGATCGCAGTCGGGACGCTCACAACCTGTGCGCCGGGCAGCTTGGCATCCGATTCGCGGAAGGTGACCCGTCCGGGCAGATCAATATCGAACAGATGGATCTTTCGATATACCCCGAGCAGCGACCCGTCCGGCCCGAAGAGCGTCGAGGTGTTGTAATTGCGCGGCTGACCTTCCGCAAGCTCCGTGATTGATCCCGCTACCAGATGGATACGGAGATCGCGAGCGAGCGCCGCCATGCGCGCGAGCGACTCGCCGCCGAGCGATTCTGCCGCAGCACGCTCGTCGGCCCGCCCGCCGCGCCAGTTGAACACCTCTGGAAGCGCCACCAGGTCGGCGCCGCGCGCTGCCGCCAGCCGCACCAGCCGCTCCGCGCGCTCAAGATTGGCGTTCTTGTGCGACCCCGCGGACACCTGAATTGCAGCAGCGAGGTATGTCATCGGGATTTTCCTCTAAAATTGGTCACTTCCGGCTCCGCATGGCCAATCCGCCGGGTTGTCTCCAGCAATAAGTGGATCCATTCACCGCGCGCATCGTCGCCGATTTGCGCGAATCGCAAATCCAAGTCGGAACCCGATCGCGATACGCTTCATGCTCAGTACCGAGGAACCGCGGGGTCGGCGGAGAGCGACCATTCGTCGATCCCGCCGGCCAGATTGATGGCACGTTCGAAACCCATCCGCGCCAGATAAATCGCAACCTGCGCGCTTCGGATCCCGTGATGGCAGACGACGATCGTCTCTCTATAGGGATCGAGTTCGCTCACACGCGATGGTATATCGCCCATCGGGATATTCGTCGCATGCGGAAATGCCGCGAGCGACACTTCCTCAGGTTCGCGCACGTCCAGGATAAATGGGCGCTCGCCCCGATCGATCCGGGCCTTCAGGTCGACAGGTGAGATTTCATCGACGAGGGGCATGCGCCGATGATTACATCCGGCGCAGGCACGGCGCTACTGGACGATGGCGTCCGGGTAGAGTTCTACCTTCGCGAAATTTGGCAGCATTGGCGTGGGAATCGAAAAGCTGAACCGATCGCTGCCGCCCGGAAGAAGTGGATCGAAATGGGGCGTCTCCTTGAGCAGACGCCTGACCTCCTCGTCCTCGCCCAGGCTCGCTGCCTTCATATTGTAGATGGTCTCGGCGTGGAGGATCTTCCCCTTGGCATCCTCAAAACTGATGACCATCCGCACGTAGCTGACCGGATGAAGGGTGAGGTTGGTCACGTCGCCCGCCACCACCAGGTTGGGCGGCATGCAACATGACCGCATTATCGAATCCTTGGTTATAACGACTTTTACGTCCTTGGAAGGGACTACCTGCGTGGCCGGGTGATCATAGTAAGCCTTGCGCAAGGCTGCCTGCCGGGCCGTCTCGGAGTCCTGGAGCTGCACTTGTGCGCCCGCGAATGCAATACCGGCTAGCCCAACCCCCAGCCCCACCAGGGCAGCGAAAGCGGCGAGTTTCTTCATGGTCACCCTCTTCTCAATCTTGGTCGGGGCGATCAGGAATGTCAACGTGATATTAATCAAGGCGCGGCGAATGAACTCATCAGACGACCTGAATTTCATGACGATTGCCCTTGAGGAGGCGCGCAGAGGCGCCGAGGAAGGAGAGGTTCCGGTGGGGGCAGTCGCCGTGGTCGGCGCCCGGATTGTGGCACGAGCCCACAATCGACCCATCGCCCTCGTTGACCCCACCGCGCACGCCGAAATCCTTGCGCTGCGCGAGGCTGCCCGCGTTACTCACACCTATCGTCTTGTCGACCTCACCCTATATGCCACCCTGGAGCCATGCGTCATGTGCGTCGGCGCGATGGTCACTGCCCGGGTGGGACGGCTGGTCTACGGTGCCCGCGATGAGAAAGCCGGTGCGCTGGGCTCTGTCTATGACATCGGGCGCGACGGTAGGTTGAATCATCGAATCGAAGTCGCCCCCGGCGTGATGGCGACCGAATGCGCCAAGCTGTTGCAAGAGTTCTTTCAGTCGGCGCGCGGCAGGTCGGCTTGACCGCAGGAGCCGGTCCCGGTCTGATGGGTAACAGGAGTCAGGAACTCGAATGGATCAGCATCTTGACTACGTAGTCGATTGCGACTCTCACGTGATGGAACCGCCCGACCTCTGGGAGAAGTACATCGAGCCGCGGTTTCGCGATCGTGCGATTCGGATTGCGACCGACGCGGACGGTTTCGAAACCCTGCTGATTGACAACCAGCCGCTGCTCAAGGGGGTGCTCGCCGGATTAGGCGGCGCCAATCTGCCGCGCCAGTCGTTGTTCGTGCCCGGCAAGGTCAGATACGCGGAGGGATGCCCGCCGGCCAGCTACCTGCCCGAGGAGCGCGTCAGGCTGCTGGACGAATGGGGCGTCGATGCGGGCGTGCTGTTTCCGACCGTGGGAATTCTGTGGGATGTCCCGGAAGACGATCTCGCGTCCGCCTATGCACGCGCCTACAACGACTGGATCCATGACTTTGCATCCCGAGCGCGTGGTCGCGTGATTCCGATTGCGCATCTGGCCATGCAGGATGCGACCGCGGCGCTCGGGGAGTTGCGCCGCTGCCTCAAGCTTGGCTTCAAGGGCATCTTTCTTGCGCCAGAGCCGATCAACGGGCGCCGGTTTTCACATCCCCATTTCGACCCAATCTGGCGCGAGTGCGAGGAGGCGCAGATCCCCGTTTGCCTGCACGTGATCGTCCGCTTCAATCGGGGACCGGGTCTGTTGGGGAATTTCTACCAGCCGGGTGATTTTCGCGCCGTCTACGGGTTCGCGCTCGGGGGATTCGCGCAGGTCGTGCCGGCGGTCATGACGATGGTGGCCGATGGACTCTTCGATCGCTTTGCTCGGCTTAAGGTTGTGTGCGTCGAGGCGGGATGCGGATGGGCACCGTACATCATGGACCGGATGGATCAGAAGTACGAGTTGCTCGGATGGAGCTTCCCAACCAGGCTGAAGCCCTCCGAGTATTTCCGGCGCAACATCTGGGTGGTCGCGGAGCCCCAGGAACGAACCATCGGCTCGGTGATGGATTTACTCGGTGAAGACCGGGTGTTGTGGGGGTCTGATTTTCCGCATATTGATTCCAATCTCGAGGCGCCGCACCTGATTCGTGCCAGCGTCGACGCCCTGGGCCTGGACCGCCGGCGTAAACTGCTCGGGGCCAATGCGCGATCAGTTTTTTCGCTGTGAGCCTTTTTTTGATACGAAGGACCGCGAATGCCGAGTGAGAAAGCGAAAGAGAACAAGGCCCTGACCGCTACCTGCGTTGCGTGCGACAAGGCGGTGTCGACCGAAACCGCCGTCAGCCTGACGGGCATCGAGGACGGGCGCCGCAAACCGTTCGTGGTATGCATTCCGTGTGCAAACAAAGGTTGGCGTCCGCCGGGATTTGCAGGGGTTTACACGGTCCGCCCCGCATAGAAAGCGCGGCCAGCAGCGGCCAGCGGGCTAAAAATTGTACATTCGTCTGGCTTGTTCCCGCAGCTCCGACCGAAAATCCGGATGCGCAATCGCGATCAATTCGTTGGCCCGCTCGCGTATCGTTTTCCCCTTGAGCGATGCGATGCCATACTCGGTCGCCACGTAGTGCACGAAGGTGCGCGGCGCGGTGAGCACGCTCCCGGGCGCCAGGCTTGAGACGATCCGCGAAACCCGCTGTCCCTTGACCATCGAACTTGAAGGAGTCACCAGGATGGTCTTGCCACCAGCGAGACTCGCACCGACCAGGAAGGCGGTCTGCCCGCCGGTTCCTGTATACATGGTCGGTCCGATCGATTCACTGTCCGCTTGGCCGGTCAGATCAACCGATAGGGCGTTGTTGATCGAAATCAGTCCTGTTTCGCGCGCGATGGTGCGGATGTCGTCGGTGAAATTGAAATCGTAAAGCTGAAAGCGCGGGTTGCCGTCGATGTACTCCAATTGCTCGCGCGGGGTCAGCGGCGCGATACCGCTTCCGACCACCAGCCCCGGGAACAATTGCTTGTACTTTCCGGTGAGCACCCCATCGCGCACCAGCGGTGCCGTATGGTGCGGGATGATCTCGGTTTGCATCCCGAGATCGTGATGATTTGCGAAATGCGGCATTATGGCGCCGGACATCGAACCCACCCCGATCTGAATCGACGCGCAATCCGGCACCAGCTCCTTCGCAACCATCGCGCACACGGTGTCGATTACCTTCTGCTCCTCCGCCGGGGGCTGCGGCAGGGCCAGCTCCGGCAGCGCGATCGTGCGCTCGACAAACCAATCGACTTCCGAAATGTGAATCTGGTTGTCGCCGCCCACCCGGATGAAGTTCGGATCGAGCTCCGCGATCACCAGGCTGGCGTTGCGCGCCAGCAGCTTCGACATGATCTGCACTTCGCCGAAATTCAGGTAGCCGTCCCGGTCAGGCGGCGACACCGCCATGATGTAGACGTTGAAATTCTCCATCGAAGGAGGCAGATGACCATCACGGTAATATGCGACCGGAGCAAAGTCCGCCCGCCCGGACGCGTACAGATTGCGGTCGTATGGGGAAACGTAGTGCGATTGGAGCTGGAACCGTTCGCCCAGGCCGGGCAGGTTCCAATCGAACGCGGCGGCGCTGTGGTAGATGAGGACGTTCTCGGTCTCCAGCAACCGCCCGGCCAGCGCCGTACACATCATGAGGGGGGTTGCTTGCGCGATCGAGAGGCACACCCGATCACCTGATTTGACGTGCGAGACGGCCTCGTCGGGCTCTATCAGGCGCGCTCCCAGCTGCGCACGCCAGTCGGGAGAATGATTGATACGCGGGGCGGTCGCCATTACGCGGCCGCTGCTGACTGGGTCGGGTCGACGCCCAACTCGCGCAGAAAACCGGCCGTGCGATCGTTGAGCAGGCCGACCTTCCGCATGTTGGTCACAATGGTCTGATGCATCTCACGGCGGAACAGCTTGCGAAAATAGGCCGCGTCGGCGGAGTTGCGAGCGATCTCCTTGCGCGCGATACGAATTTCCTCGACCTCCTGCGGACTCATCCCGATTGCTTCGTAGGCTTCCTTCGGGAATTGTCCGGTCAACACCAGGTGAATCGCCTCGCGGGTGAAATCTTCCAGCTCCCGCATCTCGGACGGGGTGAGGGTCTGGATCGCATCGGGCAGGCTCAGTACCGAAAAACCCATGTGGCGTGATTCGTCGGCCAGGATTCGCTTGCAGATCGTGCGTAGCAGCGGATCGAGGGCAGTATCCCCCAGCATCCGAAACAACGAAACCGCGAAGGTCTCCGCGATGAGCTGCAAGCCCACGGTCTTCACGAACCATTTGCCATGCCCGAGAATGTACTCGAACACCGCGCGAACGTTTTTGGTGATCGGGTAGATTTTTCCGCCGCATTTTTCCATCAGGTAGCGGCTCAACACTTCGGCATGGCGCGCCTCATCGACCACCTGGGTAGCCTGGAAAAACTTCGCGTCGTTGCCGGGGACCATGTTGACCAGTTGGCTGCAGGCGAGCATCGCACCTTCTTCACCATGCAGGAGCTGCGAAAGACGCCAGCAGGAGAATTCGACATTGAGTTCCGCAAAGCGTTTGGGGCCGAGACGATTGAGCGTATCGGTGCCGTGTCCATCAACCAGTTCGTTGGCGAAGATGCCGCGGTCGAGGTCGACCGTTTGCGTCCAATCGATATCGCGCGCGGCGTTCCACTGATCACGCTTCGCGTTTTCGTACAGGCGGCGAAGGTCGGGGGCCTCGGAAGCGTATGAACGCTGGAAAATCGTGTCGAGGGTCGTGGAGATCCGCTCCGCTGTCTCAGCCATGTGATGATTCCTCCGCCGGTGCGGCCGGTGCTGTGAGTGAAACTAGCAAATTTGCGCGGGCGGCGAAAACCTGCCGATCGGTCGGTTGTCGGCCGGAGCGACCTTCCCGCCCTTCCCAGCCCCAGCGGGAAGGAGTTCGAGGTGTGGATGGATCGAGCGACGCTGCCACGTCGTAGCGCATGTTGTGCGCCGATCATCCCGTGCAGAGGGCCCTTGAGGTCGATTCGCCACTGGCGTTTGGCTAACGGGGGAGGGGCGTTGCGAGTCGAACCCTCTAGCTCCGCGGGCAGGTCTCGCGCCACTGCCTTCCTTGACTGTGAATATGCAAACGTAAATGCTGACCGGTTACGGAGAGGTTCGGGAGTCTGGTTTAACCGGCGTGACTCGAAATCACGTGAGCCCTTGTGGCTCCGGGGGTTCGAATCCCCCCCTCTCCGCCATGCTAAACCATCTGATTTGATTGGATCTTCGATCGAAAGGGTCTTCTTGGGGACGGATTGGGGACAGTTGACGTCGCGCAGAACCCCCGAGAACCCCTGCAAAGGAGTCCCGATGCTTTTCCCTGCGCCACTATCGATCTACCGAGGCTCATGGCCGCATTAAGCACCAGCGATTGAGCGTCAGATGCAGCACCTCAGCGATGATCAGTGCGCAAAGATTCTCGATCTGAACCCTGCGAAGCTCTCCAAGCTCGATATCGCAACTCGCCGCGCGCGGGCGATTGAGCCGACCCAATGACATCGCTTTAGAGCTGGATCACAAATCAACTTCTCGAAGCGTGACCCTGATGAAGGCATCAGACATAAGGTATTAACACCACAGAGGAGGATCCAAAGATGCGCATCGGTATGATGATCGGCGAGGGGGCAGGTGAGTCTCCGCATCTCGATGACATAATTGCGCGTGCGCAGCTCATTGAAAAAGCCGGTTTATCGACGGCTTGGATGGCGAATATCTTTGCGTATGATGCGATAGGCCTCCTTGGCATAGTCGGCCGTGAGACTAAGCGGATAGAACTAGGAACCGCTGTCGTTCCAACCTACCCCCGCCATCCTGCCGTGATGGCGCAGCAAGCGCTCACTACCCAGGCAGCGAGCAACGGAAGGTTCACGTTGGGCATAGGCCTTTCTCATCAAATTGTCATCGAAAATATGTTTGGTCTGTCATACAAGCGCACACTGTCTCACATGCGGGAATACTTGTCCGTTTTGAAGCCGCTTCTGGCCGGCGAACCGGTGAAATATCGAGGCGAAGAATATCAGGTCAATATGAGCCTGAACCCACCCGCGGTCATTCCGGTCCCGATCGTCATGGCGGCACTCGGACCGAAAATGCTCGAGCTCTGCGGTCGGGAGGCGACCGGCACCATTACCTGGATGGCAGGAAGAAAAGCCCTGAGCGAGCACGTAGTACCTCGGATTACGAACGCAGCGAAAGAGGCGAAATGTCCACCTCCGCGCGTCATCGCGGGTGTACCGCTGGCGATTGTCAATGACGTGGCTGCGGCGCGCACGATCGCGGCCAAGGTGTTTCACGTCTATCGCGATCTGCCAGCGTATCGCACCATGTTGGATCGAGGTGACGCTGCCGAACCGATCGACGTTGCGTTAATCGGCAATTCCGCGACAATAAAGGACGAGATTAAGCGTTGGGAGGATATTGGCATCACCGATCTCTGCGCGTTTGTATTTCGCGCGGAATCAGGGTCTTTCGATCGAACAATCGATTTCCTGGGTTCCTTGTGAACGATCGAGTCAGGTCGCGCATGAGAGTTCATCTGCTCTGGACGAGAGCGCCTCGAGGAAGCGAGTCGACAATTCGTTGTCTGGTGTCGTCCACGGCGAGCGATGACCCAAACGCTCAATTGCGACCTCGACACCGGCAGATTTATGCGTAAGGCTCGGAACAAGAGCCGTCGGTCCGGTCAGGTGCCACGTCCGTTTGCCGCGTCTCCTATTGCTCAGTCAGCGGCGGAATTTCGCAAATTCGGGTTTGCGCTTCTCAAGAAAGGCGCTCTTGCCCTCGAGCGCTTCGTCGGTTCCGTAGTAGAGCGCAAGGCCACGTAGCGCGACCGAACCGATGCCACGGATCTCCTCGCTCGGCGCGTTGAACGATGCCTTGGCAAGCGTTATGGCCGTCGGGCTCATAGTCGCGATCTTCGTCGCCCAGGCGCGCGCCTCGTTCATGAGTTCGGCAGCCGGGACCACCTTGTTCACCAGCCCCATCTGCCGACAGTCCTCCGCCGTGTATTGCTCGCAAAGGTACCAAAACTCACGCGCCCTCTTTTCGCCGACGACGCGCGCCAGATACATCGTGCCGAAACCGGGATCGACACTGCCGACCTTGGGGCCTACTTGGCCGAACCTCGCGGTCTCGGCTGCGATCGTGAGATCGCAGATAACGTGGAGCACGTGCCCGCCACCGATCGCGTAACCGTTCACGGCAGCGATTACTGGCTTCGGGATATCGCGGATCACCGAGTGGAGGTCTTCGATGTCGAGCCCGAGATCCGAACGCGATGGGTTGCCTCGATACCCGCCTGCTTCGCGCGTCGATTGGTCGCCTCCGACGCAGAAGGCCTTCTCGCCGGCGCCCGTCAGGATGACGGCGCCGACGCCGCGGTCGCGCCAGGCCTCGTGGAAGGCCTCGACGAGTTCATCGACCGTCTGTCCGCGGAAGGCGTTCATTTGCTGCGGCCGGTTGATGGTGATCGTCGCGATACCGTCGGCCGCCTGGTAGAGAACGTCCTCGAATTCCATTTCCACTCCTCCCGTTCACGCCATAGTTAGCCCACCGCTCACTGAGAGCTTCTGGTCCGTGATAAATGCTGCATCGTCCCAAGCGAGAAAGGCAACGGCGGCGGCGAGGTCCTCAAGTTCCCCAAGACGCCCTAGAGGAATCGCTTGCCGCCAGAGGCTTCGAGATTCTCGTTCCTGCCAGCGATCTCCTGGTGGAGAAACGTCTTCGTCTGGGCACGGGCGGGCGACCTTGACATCGATCGCGTAGCGCTCGACCTCGCGCGCGAGCGCCCTCAAGAAGCCGATGATCCCGGCCTTCGCCTCAGCGTATATGGCCTCGCCTGACGATCCGCGAGGCCTCGGGCAAGTTGCTCAACTTCGATGGAAACAACCAGCTACTTCTTGCCCTGTCGAATGTCGAAGAACAGTTATCAGGCCGTCTTTTCGGTCGTGCGAGCGACTTTCCCGCGCCGCGATGCGGTTTCATGGCCGGGCATAGAGCGACCCCTAAGGGCCGGTCCGGGCCGCGCGCTCATCTCGCGGGCGTCAATCTTTAATTCGCAGCTCGGACAGATGAGTTTGGGTTTGATTGTGTGGCCGCAGGGCTGGTGGACCAATTCCACCGGGACACCCGCGCGTCCGGCCATCCAACGGTCGCCCCACTCGGTCATGGTGGCGATCAACGGATAGAGATCAAACCCTTTTTCTGTGAGCCGATACTCGAAGCGACGCGGGTGCTTTTCGTACACGACGCGTCTAAGAACTCCATCACGTACCAGCTTACGCAGACGGTCCGACAACCGATGCGGCGTCAACTGCAAATCCTGCTGAATTGCATCGAACCTCCGGATGCCGAGGAGGACATCGCGGATGATTAGCAAGGTCCAGCGGTCGCCGACCACCGATAGCGTTCGGGCGACTGAGCAGTTCATCGTGTCGATTTGTCGCCAGCGCATCTACCTAAGATTTTCCCACGACCTTTTATACAGAACTAGGTTCCAAAATAGAAGTTAATAGACTCACCAGCCGTATTCCGCGCCAGGGTCGGTAGCAACCTGCCATCGGTCACTCACGCTGTCGCCCGTTCGAACTTCTGCATATACGGATCCATATCGGGAGCGAATGCTGGATGTTTCGACAGTTTCGCGAAGTGAGCCATAGCATGGGGAAACTGCTGGTCGACGTTTCCACTCAGAATCGGTTCTAGTCCTCGCTTCTTGAGATCCTGGACGCGCGGCTTCTCGTTATGGAACAGGCCGAGCTCAGCGGCGAAGCATACGTCAGCCAGGGTCAGGCGCTCGCCTACCACGAACCCTCGGCCTGCCGAAAGTGCGGAGTTTATCCCGCTCATGTATACCGCGAATGCATCGCGGGTTCGCTGATAAATCTCCTCGGACAGGGATCCGCTGGCCAGCGCGAGCAGATAGATTTGTGAATCTCGCGCGA
>JAFAHS010000207.1 GCA_019237115.1 Deltaproteobacteria bacterium | reverse complement strand
TGTGGCTTGGCTCCAGATGTTGCACGAGCACGAAGGCCATGCCTGTGTTGACGGGCAACGTGCCTAGCAGCTGCCTGAATGCCTCGAGCCCGCCGGCCGAGGCGCCAATGCCCACGATTGGGGGAATCGCCGAGACTTTCACGGGCGACTTGGCTTGCGCTCGAGGGGCGGGATCGGTAACCGGTGCTCGCGCACTGCTCGCGCTTTTGAGTGATCCCAATTTCGTCCTTGCCTGCTCGAGACTTCTCTTGCCGGCCTTCTTCACGGAACGTCTCGTCGCACGACCCGTCATAGTACAACCTTAGAAGCTCAGCGCACAGAGTCACGCCAGGTACGGGTGGTATCGGTCAAGAGAGTCGCTCGATCCTGCGCTGACGAAAAGAGACCCTGCGGTTGCAGTGAACGCCTCGGACTGGACAGTGAGTTATCAGGCAATCATTCGACCCCGCTGCATGTCAGAAGCGTCCAAGTAGATGAACTGGAGTTGGATCGCCGCGGACGGAGGGTTTTTGTTATCCTGGGCTCCGCGCGAAAAGGAGCAGCAACTAAGCGGAATACTTACTGAGCAAACCCGATTCTTGGACACCCCTTGCTCAAATCCGCTCGGAAGCCTTTCGATTACTCGCGATCGTTCAAGGCAGACGACTAAACGCTCTCGCTGCTTCAACCTGAGCCGTTGGCACCTGTCCCCCATCGTGTGGCGTTAGCATCGACCCGAGGCTCACAGCCAAATAGCTGGACCACATCTGAACGCGAGCCCTAGCATGGCAAGCCCTGGGCAGTAACGAGTGCGGCCAAAACTGGATTTAGGGAATCTGGGGAGTGGAAACGCTGGGAGGCGTTATGATCAGTACCGGGCATGGAGCATCGCGGATAACCTGTTCCGCGATACTACCAAGGAGGACCTTCTCCACCCCGCGCCGGGCATGGGTGGCAAGCACGATGCAATCGGCGTGGATGTCGCGAGCATGGTGAACTATCGATTTGGCGAAGTCATCGCTGCTCTCCACGACCGTGTCGTAGGGCGTCTCGGGACCCAACGCCTCACGGAGAATCGCTTCCAAGCTTTCTTTCGACTGTGCCAATGGAACTTCCGCTTCGTTCGGTGTCAGAGCGAACGGAAAACAGCGTAAATGCAGAAACCGTATGTGCCCCCCTGGTTGAAGGGCTTCTCGTCCAATCTTGATTGCCCACAACGACTGACTATCGAAGTCGAGCGGACAAAGAATTTTGGTGAACATTCCACTCATGGCGTTATTTTCCGTACGGGACGAATCCGCACGGGATCCCGGACCCGCTGGCGAATTGCCGGGAAAGTTTCCCGCAAGGCCGCCGAAGAATCAGCTTCAGACTGATGGTCGGCAACGGTATTTTTTCCATTGGTCTTTGAAAAAGCAGCCGGCGCACCACGGAATAGTCCTGACAGGAGCACGGGGCGGGCCATGATCAAAGGGTGCCGGGAGCCAGCGCCGCCGACAAAGACCCAAGCTTTACGGTAAGAACAGGCCGATGAGAAGTGCGAAGCACGCTTTCGGCGACGCTTCCAAAGATCGCGCGAGACACGTCGCCGCGGTCATGAGTAGCCATGACGATAAGATCAACCTCTAATTCATCCGCGGCCGTAACGATTTGCTCGGCGGGCTTTCCCACGCGGACCATTGATTCGCAGCGTACTTCTGCGGGTACATGGGCATTAAGCAACGTCTGAAGGTTCTGTTGCTCGACTTGCCCCAGGCGCTTGTAGGGTTCTCCCGGATAACCCAGGCCCCCCATGGGGACGGACACGACGTGGAGGCCATGCAGAAAAGCGTTGTTCTGTTTGGCGAGGGAGCCGGCGAAGTCGAGGGCCGCCATCGAATTGCGATCGAAATCGATCGCACAGAGAATCTTCTTGAACATCGAGGGCATTTCCACCCCACCTGCGTGGCAGAGGACCACAGCATCTCGTGTGCCAACATCTGTGAGTGCTCATCCCCTCAGGAAATAGCGTCAGATTTGCTTCCTTTCGAAGCAGTCAGAGTGCCTCCCGACGCGCCATCATTTCGGAGATCGCTCGCACTTACGCCTAATTTTGCGGATGGCGCGCCGTTTGCTCAGACGAGAACTGGTTCGTAAAGCAAAGCAGCTGCATATTTTCAGTTTGGGTTTCAAAGACGATGCACAAAGAACTCCACTTTCAAGCGGAGGTGCGTGAAAGTCTGCTAAGCGGCGCGAAAGGCCTTGGCGGATGCAGTCACGCTGGGACCGAAATCCAGCTGCGAGCTTATCCGGAAGCGCTTCGGTGGTCTCTGGTCTGCAACGATGGGGTCCACGATCGCAAAGGAAGTTGACCTCAAAGAGCCCGTAAAAAACCGGGGCGAGCAAATGATCCCGCAAAGCTGCTGATCGGACCCGAGAAGCAATCGGGACGAAACCAGCACGTCCGCGATCCTCGCGCATACAATTTTTGCCGAGGGAATGTTGCGGCCGACGGCTGCGCGATCGATCTGAAACGCGGCATCGAGCGTGTGATCAGGCGCGATTACGATCGGGACAAGTTAAAAGAGCGGCTCGGCAGTTGGCAGGCGGGGCCGCGGTTATCGGGGTCGGCGCGCCCTCGAAGCCAGAGATGAGGTGCCGCAAGGAGGCCCTGGACGATGCGATCAGTTCAACGCCCGCGGCGATCGCGGAGTGAATAGTGCCAGGCGGCGGGTTGGCTGCTACCTGCAACCGACGCAGTGGAACGCGAGGAATGCAACGCGGTCGGGACGAACGTACAGGACTGCAGATTCTGAAGCATGTGTTGAGCACTCCAGCTCGACAGCTCGCGGAAAACTCCGGGGAGGACGCGGGCCTTGTCATTCAGGAGATGCAGACGCACCAGGGTAGCTGGGGGTACGACGCCGCGCCGCGGAAATATGTGGACCTCGTCGAGGCGGGAATGATCGATCCGACCAAGGTGGTGCGTCTTGCATCAGAGAACGCCGCATCCGCTGCGCCATTGTCATCGGCTCAGTGAAGCGACGCTTACCAAAATTCCAGAAGCCAGACCGACATCCCCATCGCCCGAACTCGAACCGGGCAGCCCGCCCGTGCCAGGGTTGATTCCATAAATTGCCGCCGCGCGGTACGCTTCCGCAGAGGATTCGACGCCGGAAAGAAGCCCCTGAGACCAGAGCCGCGCTTGGATGCCTTATGCCTTACGGAGAATACTTCAAAGCCGCCAGCGAGAGCCTGATTGTTGCCAGCAAGGGTGGCAGTATCCTCGAGGTGAACCCGAAGACGAACGATCTCTTTGGTTATGGTGAGGGAGAGCTCATCGGACAACCGGTTGAAGTGCTGCTGCCCGCACGCCTGCACGCCGCTCATCGCAATCATGTAGAGAGGTTTTTCCAAACGCCGCGGACCCGCGCTATGGGAGTGGGGCTCTCCCTGATTGGAAGGCGCAAGGACGGGAGCGAATTCCCAGTCGAGGTCAGTCTCACCTATGCCTCGAATACCAGGCGTGGCGAGGTCGTAGTTGCGGCGTTAATCGACATCACGCAGCGGCTGGCGATGGAAGGCGAGGCTCGACGCGCGGAGGCCCTGACGTCGTTGGGGACAATAGCGGCTGGAATTGCGCATGACCTCAACAATCCCTTGCAAATCATCATCTCCCGCGCGGAACTTATGTTGGCATCTTCGTCGGAAGCAGTGGGTTCCGAGGCGCAGGAAGACCTCGCGGTGATCCATCGCAACGCGCAGCGCGCAGGACGCATTGTCGAGGAATTCCTGCGAGTGTCCACGCAACAAGACAGGGCGCTGGGGTCGATCGATTTGAACCAGATCATAAACAACATGCTGCTCCTGGTACGGCCGCAACTACGGCAGGCACAGATCGAGGTCCAGAGCCGACTTGCTCCGAATCTGCCCGTTGTGCTCGGCGATCCGACCGCGATCGAGCGAATACTCATTAACTTGGTGACCAACGCGCGAGATTCAATGCCAAGCGGCGGCAAGCTGACGATAGAGACGGGAGATGGAAGCTTGCGTCCTGGCTGGGTGCACGTTCGGGTTATCGACACCGGTTCAGGAATCGAGCCTGATTCGTTGAACAAGGTTTTCGACCTGAAGTTCACCACAAAACGCGAAGGAAGCGGCCTGGGGCTTTGGTTGAGTAGACGTATCGTGCACGAGCACAATGGCCGCATCGATGTCCAGTCCGAGATCGGAAAAGGAACAACCTTTACGATCGCGATTCCGCCCATCGAAGGTTCTAAATAGCCGATCTGGTAACCCAATCCCTACCCTTACCAATCACCATGGCCGCCGACCGTATACTCATAGTCGACGATGAACCCGAGATGATCGAGAACTGCCGACGAGTTCTCGCATCGACGGGCTATCAGTGTTTCTCCACCACCGATTCGCGTGAGGCACTACGAATGCTCGAGCGCGACCGCCCGGACCTGCTCCTGACCGATCTTCGAATGCCGGAGATGGACGGGATGGAAATTCTTCGGCAGGCACGAGAGACCGATCCACATCTACCGGTGATTATGCTCACGGGACATGCGACCGTTGAGACGGCAGTGGCGGCGGTCAAGGCCGGCGCTTTCGACTACCTATCAAAGCCGTTTTCGATCGATCAGCTGCAATTGACGGTCGCACGCGCTCTGACCAAGCGCCGGCTCGAGCAGGAGAACCTGAATCTGCGCGAGCAGCTCCAGGGCACTTACGGCTTTGAAAATATCTTGGGGCGCAGTCTCGTCTTGCAGCAGGTCCTGGAGCTAGTGCGCAAGGCGGCACGCTCGGACGCCAACGTACTGATCCTGGGAGAGTCCGGTACCGGCAAGGAGTTAATCGCACGCGCGATTCACGCGAATAGTCCGCGCTGTAGCGGACCGTTCGTTCCAGTGGACTGCGCCTCCTTACCGGAAACCCTGTTGGAATCGGAACTGTTCGGTCACGAGAAGGGAGCATTTACGGGAGCCGCGACGACCAAGCGCGGCCTGATCGAAACTGCGCACGGGGGCACCTTGTTCCTGGACGAGCTGGGAGAATTTCCAATGAGCCTCCAGGCCAAGCTCCTTCGGACGCTGCAAGAACGACAAATACGGCACGTGGGTGGGACACGGCAGATCGACCTTGACGTACGGGTCGTGTCGGCAACCAACCGGGATTTGCGATTGCAGTTAGCGAACGGGCAGTTCCGGGAGGATCTGTACTATCGGGTAAACGTGATCGACGTAGCGGTTCCCCCCCTGCGCGAGCGTTCGGGCGACGTCGAGCTGCTGGCGACGACCTTTTTAAGAAAATTCCGCGGCGGACGCGGCGGGTTTGAACCTGAGGCCATGATGGCGCTGGTGAGTTACCAGTGGCCGGGTAACGTACGTGAGCTTCAAAATGTTGTCGAACGCGCCTGCGCCCTCGCGGAAGGCGAACGGATCACCTTGGCCGAGTTGCCATCACGTTTGTGGAGTTCGCCGGCACCCACACTCGCGCATCCACCCGAAACGGAAACTTCGACCGGGTTGACCCTGAAAGAGGCCAAGGGGCGATGGATCGGACAGCTGGAAGCGGCCTACGTGAGCGAGTTGCTGAAGCGAGAAAGCGGGAATGTCTCGGAAGCGGCCCGCAAGGCGGGAGTGGATCGGAAGACCATTCATCGATTGCTCAACAAACACGGTCTTCGCTGAGTTCCGCATTCTACTTACGCTAACCCTGCCGAATCCTTGGCGAACGGAGCCCGGGCCTCATTGGTCCAGTAACGAACGTACGACTGTCAATAATTGAGAATTTGAAAACGGTTTGCGCAGATAGTGCGAAGCACCAGATCGGCGAGCCTCCTCCTGGCTCACCGCCGAATGATAGGCGGTCATGAGAATCACCGGCGTGTCCGGCGATTTCGCGCGGACGTAACGGGCAATTTCGAATCCATCGCCATTCGGCAAGGTGATGTCAGACAAGACCAAGCTGGGACGCTTAGCGTCGAACTTGGCCAGTGCGTCATCCATTGTAAAAGCCACCTCGCACTCGAAACCTGCGCCTTTGAGAAGCCGAGCGCACGTGCTAGCGAGATCTGCTTCGTCATCTATCACCAGAATGGTTTGCACCGTCTTCAATCCTGAAGCTTGAGAACGCCTGCCCAATGCATTACGCGAACGAGAAATTGTGCTGTTGATAATGAATCTGCCAAGAGAGCCCTTTTTATAACAGTACGACGATGCGGAGGTGCCACTCGTATCTGAAGGACCAGGGAGTAGTTGAATAGCACGTTCTGTGCCGGGCAGACCTACCAGCCATCAACGCACCCGCCCGACGAGCCCACGAGAGCAGCAAGCCTTCTATTCAAGGGCCTTTCATCACGAAGATTCTGGCCTATTTTCGGTGTTAAGGAGAAAGATATGAGAAACCCGGCAAGTTGATGAATGAATGTCCCAAGTGGGACATTCATGTCCCATACTCCAGCCGATTTTTCCGCAGAAATCTTCCCTTTCCCGAATGGTACATTCCGTGCTCCCAACGGAGACAGCCCAGCAAGGAGAGGAACATGGACACTACTTCAACCATCGCCACAAACCGACCTGATTTGTCCAAGGGGTTGGAACCTTCGTCGTTCAATTCTTCGGAGTTCGCAAGAAGTGCGTCCATCGACCTAACCAGATGGCGTCCCGCGATGAGCTCAACCCCGAATAAGACCTGCTGTCTTGATGACCAGCGGACGTGCTTTCAGGGCATGATCGGAGGTAGTCGCGTGATGCGCAGGCTCTTCGAGCGCATCGAGCTCGCCGCCGCAGCAAGCGGAAACTTATTGATCGAGGGCGAGAGCGGAACCGGCAAGGAACTGGTTGCGCGTGCAATCCACGACTTGGGACCACGGCGCGACAAGCCGTTCGTCGCGCTGAACTGCGCAGCATTGCCGAAGGACCTTATCGAGAGCGAATTGTTCGGTTAC
>JAFAHS010000484.1 GCA_019237115.1 Deltaproteobacteria bacterium | reverse complement strand
CGCGTCGAGACCGCTCACCCCCCAGGGGGTATTTTTTTCACCGGCAAACTTCGCTGTGCCGGTGCGGCGACCAAAAACGTCTCCTTTCTGCACTTCCCGGAACCGCGCATCGCCGCGCGATTCCACGGTGCGGCGTTTTCCGGGCTTAACCGCAAGAAAGATGCCGCCGAAAATACTATCCGGTACGTAGTGCGCTGCGCCGACGGTGCCTAGGCGTGGAGCATGTGCCGCGACACAGGGCAAGGGTAAGTGGCTTCAGGTGGTTTGACGGGCCGGGGAAGGTGAAACTTAGGGTGGAAACACTTCCGATTAAGCGCCGCGCCCGAACAGGCGCCCGAGGCGATTTCGCCAACCGTTGGCAGTCGCGGTCTGGCCCGTCTCGGTGATCATCCTGAGGACGGCGGCCGTCAGGTTGTCTCGAGTCTCGCGCTGGTTGGCCACATCGATGAGCTGACGGCAGCCGGAGGCCGCATCGCCCTCGCTGACAATCTTCGCGATTTCGTGGTCCCGCAGCACGCCGTGCAATCCGTCGCTGCAGAGCACCAGTCGATCGTCACGGATCAACGGTATGGTGATGCGATCGAGCGAGGCAATGAGCTCACGGCCGAGAGAGCGCTGCAGTGCAGATCGCTGCGGATGGTTTCGCGCCTCCTCCTCGCTGAGCAAACCCATCCTCACCCGCTCGCCCACGACGGTATGGTCTTTGGTGAGTTGGACCATCTTGCCAGCGCGCAGGAGGTATAGGCGGCAATCCCCGATATGGGCGGCCGACACCACTCCACGTTCGACCGCGACGGCCGTCAACGTGGTACACATCCCGCGGAGTTCGGGTACCGCGAGCGCGCGGTTGTGGATTTCTATGTTCGCCCGTTGGACGGCGCGAAACAGACGCTTGCCCGCCCCCCACGCGGCAGGACTGTCGCGCCAGGCCTGGAGCGTTATCTCCACCGCCATCGAGCTGGCGATCTCCCCGCCTTCGTAGCCGCCGACGCCATCGGCAACCGCGAGCACCGCGGAGTGTGCGCTTTCAATGAGATGACCGCATGAGTCTTCGTTGTGCGACCGCTTGGTGCCGACATCCGAGAACGCGGCCAGATCGAAGGACGGCGCCTCGGGGGCGGAACTGGACTGGCTCGGGGGCGGTTCGTTTGCACTCACGGGGGCACACCAGAAAAAGCAGGGGCGAACGACGCTTGGTGTCGCCGCTCGCCCCTGCGGTTAAAACGCGCTGGTTAGCTCAGGCCGGTTTGGCGGCCAGCACTGTCTCCTTTCCACGCTTGCGGGAGTTCCTCGAGAAGTAGATGGCTCCGTAGATACCCCACAGGATGGAGATTCCCACCGCCATCAAGGGCTCTTTCACGCTGCCCAGGCCTTCGATCGGGCCAATTATGTAAAAGGCCATGCAAGCAATGTTGGCGACCGCGCCGAACACCGGAATGGCCATATGTTTGAAGCCATGGAACATGTGATGTTCGCGATAGGCAACTATACAAATGATGTTGGTCAGTCCGTAGACCACAAAGGTACCAAAGTTTGAGATCAGGGTAACCAGGGCCAGGCCGTTCGGCATCGAGGCAAGTGAGGCGTTGGAGCTCATGCCGAAAGCGTACCAGATGTTGTGTGGCAGAGTGGCTATGGTCTTGTCGTCCGGAGCTGATCCGCCGGCGAAAAAGTAGATTGCCGCATAACCTCCGAGGACCGCCGAGATGACTGCCAGGGTCCAAATCGCGCGATGCGGCGTCAGGTTGTCGCCGTGCAGGAAGCCGAAGTGTTCCGGCACTTCCTCGTCACGGCCCATCGCGTAGGTCACGCGCGCTCCGGTATTGATGCAGCTCAGGGTCGTGCCGATCAGGGCGAGAAAGACGGTCAGCGCTTCGACCAGCATGAACGCCTGGCCGTGTCCGCCAAGCAGCACATTGCCGATGATCACCATCATGTCGCCGATCGGCGCCGCCGATCCCTTGGCGTCCGCGAGGCTGTACGCACTGCTCATGAAATAGTTGGCGGCAAAGTACTCGATCATGTAGCAGAACAGTCCCTGGATGGTCAGCGAAAGAAGAACCCCGCGTGGAATGTCACGGGTCGGGTTTTTCGCCTCTTCACCCAGGGAGGTAACCGACTCGAATCCGACCAGGAGGAAGATCGCGATGGTCGCCTGCAACATCACAAAGCTGAAGTTGTGCGGCAGGATGACTGACAGGGCGCTGGCGTGCGAAGGCGCGTCACCGGCAAGCCCGTAATGCAGCACCTTGGTGGTCCCGTCCAGTAACATACCCGTGGACCCGGCCGGATGGCCTATCCGGTAGGCGATCGCGAGTGCCGAGAAGAACAGCAGGGCTACGATCTGGATTCCATTGATGGCGATGTTAACCATCGTGGATCCATTCACGCCGCGATAGGCGATAAAGGCGACCACGAAGGAAAAGATCACCGCGACGAGGGCCATGAAAACCGGACCTGGAATCGCGGAGTTCATCGAGCCCGGCGCGACCGTGCCGACGATGTAGCCGACCATGATGCCCATGGTCGCGACCATCGCGCCCGGATAGACCCAGTAGTAAAGGTGCGACGCCCAGCCGATCACGAACTTGGCGATGCGCGCGAACCGATATGCGTGAGTCTTGCTCAGAAAAGCCTGTTCGGCGAAAAAGTAGGAACTGCCCGCGCCCGGGTAGAGCTTGGCCAATTCCGAGTAAGATACGGCGGTAGCGTAAGCGAGCATCAGCGCTGCGAAAATTCCCGCCCACATCGTTATCCCCGAGGGGAATGAGTAGCCTGCCTGGACGACGAACGTGATCCACAGAAAGGCGCCCGGCGCGATCAGCGCCATGGCGTTTACCGTTACGCCGGTAAGTCCCAGCGTCGGTACCATCTTGGCTTCGGATTTTTCTGCCATCTTTCCTCCTTGCTCCGGCTAGCGTCCTGCTTTCCATCGCAAGTTCTAGCCATGACCATACGGGTGGTCGTTCGGGCCTCATCCGCAAGAAGGATGCCATTGCAAGCTCAGAAAAATGCAAAATGAAATGTAACGACGAGAGAACGCCGCGCCGCCCGGTTGCCTATGCGTCAGGCAGACGCCTGCCGGATGGTCATCGTTTTGAAATGCTGGTCGTCGTTCAGGATGGTCGCGAGAGACACGAGGCAACGGTCACAAATCGTGTCGAGTTGAACAGTTTCGCAGGCGCGCTCAGACAGCGGCCTCACCATGCTCGTCGGTGCGGATGCGAATTACATCGAGGACGTCGGAAACGTAGATTTTCCCGTCGCCGATTCTGCCGGTTCTCGCACGGCGTATGATCGCCTCGACCACCGCGTCCGCCTGTTCATCACGAACGATCACTTCCAGCTTGACCTTGGGTTTGAAGTCGATGATGTACTCGGAGCCCCGATACAACTCGGTGCGCCCCTTCTGTCGACCGAATCCCTTGACTTCGTAGGTGGTCAAACCGCTGATACCGACCCGCTCGAGCTCGGCGCGGACCGCGTCCAAGGTAAACGGCTTGATAATCGCTTCGACCTTTTTCATGCGGGCCTCGCTCAAGTTCGCAAATTGGGTGCCGCGCATTAGGCTAGCAATAAGCGTACTCGTCGCTCACCGCGTGCACGCGCACTGAGCATCGGCCCATCTGACAGTCATCAATTCATCGTTCGACCCGCAGCGGTTTTGCATGGCGCGACTGGACCGGAGGCGGGGTTAGCGGGGAAACTCGCAGCATCCAGTCCCAATCGAGGTCTTTAGGACGAAACAAGCGACCATCGCGGTCGCGCCGCGCCTGCCGAACCGCACCCTCCCTGGAGAAGGCTCGTGGCCAACCAGATTCCGCTCCACAGTCTGTCAACGGCTCCACAGAGGAGCGCAGGAAAAGTCATGGCCGTTTGCACGGACTACGAAACGATCGGCGACCAGTCTTTGCGTCGACCTTCCCTCTTAGGAACTTAGCCCGACTGGCCCGACCCGGGGGGTCAACCCGCGCGACGGCGATTTTTTCCCGGCGCCGGTGGGGCAGCCGACCGTACCGGTCGTTCAGCTACTCGGCTGCAGCGCACCTGTGGTATACACCGGGTCGATCACCCCTTAGGAGATAAAAGCGGATGGCTAATCGTCTGTCCTCGGCGCAAGTGACCGCTCTATATGAGAAGCTCAGCAATTGGGGGAGGTGGGGCAAGGAGGATCAGCGTGGCGCACTCAACTTTATCACCGACGCCAAGCGCGCCGCGGCGACGAGACTAGTCAAAAGTGGCGAGGCGGTTTCCCTGGCCTTGCCGCTTGCAACCATCGCGGCGGCCGACAACCCCACCCCGGTGACTCACCTGATGGTGCAGGCGGGTTTCGATTCGCACGAGATGCCGCTCCCCTATGCAGGCGACTACTTCGCGATCGCTCCGCACGGGATGGCCAACACTCACCTCGATGCCCTTTGCCACGTTTTTTACAAAGGCAAGATGTACAACGGGTTCGATGCGGCGGAAGTCGGCTCGCATGGTGCGAATCGATGCGCCATCGACGTGGCACGCGCGGGCATTATCGGCCGCGGCGTGCTGCTCGACATTCCGAAGGTGCGCAAAGTTGATTGGATGGAGCCGGGCGACAGGATCTTCCCCGAAGAACTCGACGCGGCAGAGCGTGCCCACGGCGTCCGCGTCGAGGAAGGCGACGTGCTGCTCATCCGTACCGGCCGTTCCGCGCGGCGCAAGGCCCAGGGCGGATGGGACCCGATGCGGGTAGGACTGCCCGGACTCGATGCGACCTGCCTGCCATGGCTCCACGAGCGTAAGATCGCGGTGCTGGGCTCCGACAGCGTCAGCGACGTGACCCCCAGCGGCGACCAGGAGCATCCCCTGCCGATTCACGTCGGCACCTTGGTCATCATGGGCATTCATCTGATCGATAATGCCGACTTCGATGCGCTGGCACCCGCCTGCGCCAAGGCGGGCCGCTACGAGTTCTTGTTCTCCATGTGCCCGCTGATTCTCGAGCGGGGTACCGCCTCGCCGGTGAACCCGATCGCGATCCTGTAGCCCGTGGTTCGGCGCGGCATGCGAGAACAGGCGCTTTGACGAGGAGAATTCACGTGAAAACTGAGTCGCCGGTTATCGACTGCGATGGTCACATCCTGGAGCCGCCGGATCTCTGGGAGAAATACATAGACCCCAAGTATCGCGATCGCGCGATGCGCATCCGGGTGGGTGACGACCGATTTGAGTATCTCGAAATAGACGGGCAGCGCGCCAAGATGACCGCGCCCGGCCTTCTGGGCTCGTTGGGCGGCATGGGCAAGCGGGTCGAGGAAGCCAAGCGTTTGCGCGAAACGGCGATGCGGGGCGGCACTAACCGGCCCGAGGAGGTGCGCGCGGTACAGCCCAAGCCCGAAGACACCTATCTGAAGGGTGCGGCCTTCGGCACGATGGTTATGAAGGAGCGGCTCCAGCTCCTCGACCGGGAAGGCATGCAGAAAGCGCTGCTCTACCCCACCATCGGACTTCTCTGGGAAGCGGAATTGTTCGATGCCGAACTCTCGAGCGCCTACTGCCGCGCCTACAATCGATGGATCGCGGACTTCTGCCGCGACTCCGGCGGACGGCTCGTTCCCATCGCCCATCTCTCGCTCGGCGATCCCGCGGAAGCAGCCCGTGAGCTTAGGCGAGCGGTCGAGGACGGATGCAAAGGTGCCTTCGTATGTCCGTTCACCATCACCCGGGTACCGCACGGCAATCCGGCTCACGATGCGGTGTTTGCGGCCGCGCAAGATCTCGATGTACCGCTTGCTATTCATCCGACCTTCGAACCGCTAGCGTTCGGAATTCATCATCGCTACGACAATTTCCAATGGGCGGCCTGGTATTTCGATCTGTTTGCCGGGCAGGGCGTGCAGCATGCGTTCGGGACCCTCTTTCAGTTGGGCGTGTTCGATCGCTTTCCCAAGCTGCGCGTCATAGTGCTCGAGTCGCAGGCGGGATGGATCGGATATTTTCTCGATCGCGGCGACGCGATCTTCAACGGCACCACGTTAGGGGCGACCGTGCGGCTCAAGGAAAAGCCGTCGTACTATTTCAAACGGCAATGCTGGATCTCAGCCGACCCGGACGAACGAACCATCGCGTCGCTGATGCCCCTCGTCGGGGAGGACAAATTCTTCTGGGCCAGCGATTACCCGCATCCCGATCATCCGGGCAACTACCTCGAAGAACTGCAGGGAATGGTCGCTCCGATGACGGACTCGGGCAAACGCGCGATCCTTGGGGAAAACGTGGCCAAGGTTTACCGGATCTGATCCGCAGACGTCGACCTCTCCTCCGAAGTCAGTTTTAGGGGAGCAGACCCTTCGAGTCTGACCACTCCTGAAAACCTCAAGTCGAACCAGGAGTAAGGACCAGGGAAAGCGATAATCGTGACGACTCAACAAATATGTGGAGGTTTTTTGAGAGCGCTGATTGATCCTGGCAGGCTCATTCACCCCCACCGTCCCTGCCAAACCTGAGCCCGACCGCCCTGACTTAGTGCGGCAATTCATGCTATATACCAAAGGTATATGGCTAAGAAGACGGGCGGGCGAGCTACCGCAAAGGTTTTCACGACCGGGCGCAGCCAAGCGGTGCGTATTCCTAAGGAATATCGCTTTGCCTGCGACGAAGTTTTGATCGAGCGCGACGGCCACCGAGTGATTTTGACGCCACGCCCGAAATCGTGGCGCGAGTATTTTGCGCGAGCCGCGCGCTTTACCGAGGACTATCCCGACGAGATCGGCGACCGCGCACTCCAGCCGCGAGAGGACCTTTGATGCCGCGTTTGATGTTGGACACCAACATCTGTATTCACGCAATCAAGCGCAACGAACCTGAAATCGTTCGGCGCCTCGAAAGGACTCGGCCGCGGGACGTGGCGATTTCCGGCGTCGTCGCTGCGGAGTTGTGGACGGGGGTGATAAAGTCGCGTGAACGCCAGCGCAACGAGCTGGCTTTAAAAGATTTCCTGGCCTTCGTCGAGGTTCTCGATTGGCCTAGCGAAGCCGCGCGGGTTTACGGTGAAATTCGGGCCGCGCTGGAAGCCAAGGGCCGACCGATCGGCGCGATGGACTTGCTGATTGCGGCGCACACCATTCATGCCCGCGCGGTGCTGGCAACTCGGAATCGCGACGAATTTGCGCGTGTCGATGGTCTGCGAGTTGAAAGTTGGGACTGAGACAGCGACGATCGGCTCTTCGCCGAGTTCGGCACTTTGATCCAAAGTCACATTTGGCAGTCTATCGGCCAGTGGTTTAGGAGGTTGTTGACCTTGCCACGCTGACCAAAAGTGTCCCTGGGCGATCGATCTGTTTATCAGGGGCGATGGCGACGTGTCAGATACTGTGCCGGTCTCAGCACGAGTACGGTCGCGATGCGCTTTCCGTACAGGTGCGCGAAGTGCCGGGTGTCGCCGGTAAGTAGGTAGTGAGCACGGCCCTGAATCGCGGCCAACAGAATCGGCTGATCCTTGTCGTCAAGCTGGACGTTGGCCGGTAATTTCAGCCCCTGCAGCGCGTTGACCGTGGTGATCGCTTTGCAAAGCCGCTCTGTACGTCTAACCGCTTCAGGCCGATCCATCAGGAGGTTCCGCCGCGCCTCCTCCAAACCGTATGCCGAAGTCAGTAGCTCAACGTCTTCGAGAGTCCAGAGGCGCGCCAGCCCCGACTGTTCGAGAAAGGCGGCGGAATAGAGGACATTGGCGTCGAGGAAAACTCGGTCCAAAGCGAAACCAGACGCCTGCCCCGCCCTAACGGCGCCTCCAAGGCCGCTGGTGTTTGATCCGGTCGGGGTCGACGCCCAGCCGCTTCACCTCCGCGCGGGCTTGGCGATAGTCGGCAGCGTCGACAGCGTTATTTAGGAGAAATTCGGCCTTGCGCTCGGGCGTATAGACCTCGACCGGCAGGACGGTGGCCGGCCGGATGAGGATGCCGTCCTCGCGTTCTTCCGCGACAACGAACGTTCCCTCTTCGATGCCCAATCGCCTGCGGAGCTTTGCAGGCAGCACCACCGTGCCGCGGCGGCCTACCTTGCTGGCCAAAGCTTCCATCATATGCCAGAATAGCCGAAAGTCAGAATGTCAGGCAACTCATTCTGCTGAGCGAAGTCGTCGACACGCACCAAGCCTCGATGTGGATCGGAATAGATGCACTGCCCTCATGGGTTATTGTCGTGGCGAGCGAGCAGGATGGCTATTTAGCAGCGGGTGCGGGCGCGTTCACTCGTATCAGTAAAATTCGGGCGATAGCAATCGCCGAGGCGGAACGACAATTGTGTGATGCGGAGGGTGGACTTAAAAGCGAAGCCTGGACCCGGTGGGGGCAAAGACTTGGTAGGCTGGGCGGATAAATGCCTTCGGGGGCTCGCGATTTACATTTGCTGGTTGGAAGAATATGACATTCAACCGGTCAAGCCGGCATAGATTCGTGTGAAGCCCAAGAAGAACGATAGCGGGAAACTGCGGATTGGCGATGACTGGAACGCGATCCGCATAATTGCGCTCTCCCAAAGCAACCCTTTAAAAGCGATTGCCGAATTTGTCGAGAACAGCATCGATGCCAAAGCCCGCACGATCACGATCACGCGCGGGCGCGAACACAACGAGCACTTTCTATCGGTCCGGGATGACGGCGATGGCGTGCCGCGCGATTCTGAGGGCCTACCGGATTTCAAGTATGTGGCGACTCACATCTGCGATTCGATCAAGCGACGCATGAAGGCCGAGGGCCAGATCCAGGGCTCGGGAGTCCAGGGCGAGTTCGGCATCGGTCTCCTGAGTTTCTGGACCGTCGGCGAAAAGCTCTCGATGGCCTCGACAGGCGCAGACCAACGCCTCTACCAGATGACCATGAGCAAGGGCGATCCGCGCTACGATGTGGC
>JAFAHS010000482.1 GCA_019237115.1 Deltaproteobacteria bacterium | reverse complement strand
CTTTGCCTGGGCGTCGGCTATACGGACGGCCGCAATTCAACGATCGTGTCCGCCGGCACCAAGCATTCCTTCGGGCGCGTCGCGCGCTTGAAGCGCACATCCAGTCCCTCATCGACTGGTGCCCGCTCCACTGTGGATTCGAGCTCTGCCTGTGGAAGCGAGTCAGGCGCGTTCGTTGGGGTTCTCAGCGTGCGCCCGGATCGCCGCGAGCCGGACGCAAATGAGCATCGCCATGGCGCGCAGCCGGGTTCTGTCCACAGGGCGCTCAGCCTCGTGAGGGAGGAGCTGCGCGCTCCGATGCGCACGGCACGGAAAGCTCACCGAAGTAGCTCGCGGTTGGCCGCGTCGCCTAATCCGATGTCGGAGCCGTGAGGCCCGACAGAACTGTCCCTTCATATTCCCGCGCCACCCAGGCCCGGCATGCCGGCGCTGCAGAGTCGTTCGATGACACTGAGTCGTCTTGGCGAGTCGAAATGTACCCTCGCCGCTTCAATAACGGAAATTCGCGCTGATTTACGGCGTGTATTCCCGCTCGCTGATAGCGTCGCTCGCGAGTGGCCCGACGTGGGCGTCGCGAGAATTCCCCAGGACCTTCGTTGTGTCTGAATACCAGGAACAGATATCCAGGCTTGATCTGAGAACCCCCCGGCTCGTCCTTTCCGCGTTTCCTCCTAAAGGGAATCGCACCATCCAAGGCAAGCAAAGCTTAAAAAGAGACGATCCATCGGGACAGCCCACAAGTTCAGTTGGAACGGGACCATGAAACCTCTTGGAGCTCTTGTTGAAATCGGAAATGCCGTATCCCAGAGACACGTTCACAGGGTGCTTCGCTGGCCACCGCTCGTCCTGGTCGCAGAACCTGCTTTAACGCAATGCGCAGCGCCGGCGTACCGTAGGCGAAAGGTCTGTCGGGCGACCACGTACTACTCGTTCGGCAGCCTCGCGGTTCCCGCGCAGTCCCAACTCCCAACCCACCATCCTTCAATCGATCTCAAGAGGAGCACATGACCAAACCAACGCCCGCGCCTATAACTCGGCGTGACGTACTGATATCGGGAGCGGCCGCTTCGGCGGCGTTAACGATGGCGTCTGCCATCGCTTTCGGCACCGCCGGTGCGTCCCCTACTTCCGGAAATCCAGACACGAGAGGAACGAACATGCAGTCAACTGAGAGCAAGCCCAGCATCGTCTTCTGCCACGGGGTCTGGGCGGATGGTTCATGCTTCAGTAAGGTGATCCCCGCACTTCAGGCGGAAGGTCACCAGGTCATATCGGCCCAGTACAGCCTCGACACGCTCGCGGGCGACGTCGCCACCGCAAAGAACGCGCTTGAACTGGTGAACAGTCCAGCGGTTCTCGTCGGACACAGTTACGGTGGCAGTGTCATCACGGCCGCGGGCACCGATCCCCGCGTCGCGGCACTCGTCTACATCGCAGCTCTCGCCCCGGATGCTGACGAGACGACGCAAAGCCAGCTGGACAAGTTTCCGAAGTCTCCGGTTCTCGATCACCTGCAGATCGCGGGCGGTCGAGCCTGGCTGCGTCCCGACGGCGTCAAATTCTTTGCGGGCGACTTGCCTGAGGCGGAGCAGCGACTTGTCTATGCCACCCAGTATCCACCCGCAGGGGACCTGTTTACGCAGAAGGTGGACGGTGTCGCCTGGCGGTCAAAACCCAACTGGTACATCGTCTCGACGAAGGACAACACGGTTCAGCCGGATCTGGAACGGTTCGTCGCCAAGCGCATGGGCGCGACCACGACGGAAGTCGCCAGCAGCCATGTGTCGATGCTCTCCCATCCCAAGGTAGTGCTCGACGTGATTCGCGCGGCCGCACGGGCGGTGCAGACGTCCGCGAGCCGTTAGCGTAAAGCGGAGCTGAAGGCACCCGGTCTCGGAGGCCGTTCCAACTTACGACGGTTCCGGGATCCAAGCACTAAAACTGAGGAGATCTTCCATGTCAACGCAACGCAAGCCCAGCATTGTTTTTGTTCACGGTCTATGGGCCGACGGCTCATGCTTCAGCAAACTTATCCCACC
>JAFAHS010000480.1 GCA_019237115.1 Deltaproteobacteria bacterium | reverse complement strand
AAGAGATAGTCGGAGACCGCGCGATCCCGGCCCGCTCGATTTTTCGCGGTGATATTCCGCGTAGGTAGCTTGGGCGCGTTTCTCTAGCGACACCGACTTCTGCTCCTTTGCGATTCTGATGGCTTCGCCGAACGAAGTCTCAATCTGGGCCTCCTCAGCACCGGAAGTCGCGAGAAACACACCGCGGAGCCGGTGCAGTTCGGCAGACCACCAGCGCTCTTCAGATCTTTCGACCAGTGCTTCCGCTTCCCTTACTGCCTCAAGAGCTTCGGAGGTACGGTCCGCAAGGTGCAAGGCTTCGGCCTTGAGTGCTAGGCAATACGGCAGCGTCAGCATCGAGCCGATTGTGCGATTACGCCGTATCCCGTCCTCGATCCAGGCGACACCTTCCGCTGTGCTGCCGGAAGCGCTGCGCACCCAGCCGCGAAGAATCTCTCCTACAGGCAAGTAAAACGCGAAGTTCTGACGCGTCGACAGTTCAATCAAATCCGACGTCAGGCGTTCCACCTCAGAAGCATTATGTTCATAGCAACCGAGCATCACCGAAAGATATAGGGCCTGGGCTAATGCGTGCGTATCATTCAGCTCCTTAGCCAATGAGATCGCTTCCGCCATGGTCGCGTGGCAAGAGGCGGTTTCCCCTAAATGCCACCGAGATAGGGCCTCGAAGCAAGTACAGATAACGACAGGCGCATGGACCTCTTCAACCGGGGACTTCACGTCCCCGGAGTGCCAGATCTGAACGCCTCGCCTAGCGTATTCTCGAGCGGCCTCGAAATCTCCAAAATAATAGAGCGTGATTGCCAAGGCACGGTAGGCCCCTATCATGATTGCGGGTTCGTTCTGCTTCTGCGCAAGTGCGTAAATGCGTTTGGCAAGCTGTAACGCCGCCGTCAGCTTGTCTGTCTGGGAGGAATATCGCCACTGGCCTATCAGCGCCGAGTAAAGGAGGAGGGGACGATCAAGCGAATGACACAAGGGCTCCGCGCGCTCGTAGCAAATTCGCGCCTCGGGCGCTGCGAGCCCTCGCGTGGCGGTTAGGTATAGTCCCGCCTGGGTGAGGATGAAAAGCTGATCTTCTGCGGTAAGATTCTGCCCTTCGGCGCCCCTCTGGACCAATGACCCCCAGCGGCCGTGTTCGAAGAAATGAACTAAAACCGAAAGCAATGATCCTCGGGCCCCAAGGACCTTTGCTGCAAAGGAGGCATTGCCTCGCTGAATCTGCGGAATGTAAACTTCATGCAGCGCGTCGCGAAATAAATTGGCCTGGCAGCCGCAGATGATGGCCAAGAAAAGTGGCTCCATTTCCCTAACACTTTCTGGCAACTGGGGCGCCAGCGCTCGATAATGATGGTAGAGTCGCCGATTGCCTTCTTTCCACCCCTCAACTTGTTGGCTCCGCAGCTGTTCGCCAAAGTATTCACGCACGAGCGGATGCGTGTCCACGTGCCCAAGATTGTGTGGATCTTCCCCGGCGAGGAGCCTTGCCCTTCTCAATCGGGCGAGGATCATTTGCCACTCGGTTGGGCTCAGCCCCGTTAAGGACTCGGTCAGGCCCGGAATCGCAGGCGGTTTCAGCACAGCTTCAAGCGCCTGTTCGTCCGCGGGTCGATCGAAGAAGCCTAATATGCGCAGGACCGACAACTCCGGACCCTCGCCAAACCAGCATTGGTAAGAGTCCATCACTTTCCGAGCGTGGGCTCCGTGCCGTACATCGTGAGCGAGGCGTTTTGCAACTTCTTCGCGGCAACGGATTTCGCCGCTATAGGCATCGGTCAAGTAGCTGCCCAGTAAGGTGAGCGCCAGGCAATGGCCTCGGAACTCGTCGCTAGCGCTCCGCAGCTCCGCTTCTGGCCCTTTAACGCCCATGGCTCGGAGCAGTTGTGCACCGGCCTCGCTGGTTAGATGTTCTAGGTCACGGTGCGGGGCGGAGGTGCTGTCGCGATCCGCCAGATCGGCCACTGCCATTCGCGTGGTGATCAGACAAAGCCCCGTGTTGAAAGCGGCAAGCTCGCGCAGAAGCGCCTGGAGGGAAGGCTCACGCAAGCGCCCCTCTTGGGGCCCCGGCGGGTATTGGAGCGGCTCCAGGCCATCCAAAACCAATAAGGCAGGACGATGCGCCACCAGGTTCGCCAAGCGTTCGCCCTTTTCCCACGCCGTGCCAACGCCTGGGTTTGGATCGCCGAACCAAGACAGGGTCGCGTCCAGAAATTCATCGGCCGACGAAGCGTCCCCGCTGGTCCCTTGCCTGTAGAACGACCAGCCGAATACGAGCTGTGCGGAACGGTAATTTTCGGCCGCCATGCGTCGGAGCCAATGGTTGACCAGCGTCGACTTGCCGACACCCGCCCAGGCCACGATGGTTACGACATTGACCTGCGGGTCTGCCCAGGCCGCGTCCAGGAAGGCGAGGTCCTCTTCTCGACCAAAGACCTGGCTCGCGGTAATGGGCAATCTGGCGAGCGAGATTTTCTCCGGTCCTCGGCGCATTGGCACCTTCCAAGTTGCGCCGGAGGGATCGGTCGCAGGTATCTGCTGCAGGCTCTTACGCGTGATGGTGCGCCCTCCTTCAATCGCGCCCGTTACCGCCGGCAGCGCCTTAAGTAGTTCGGCCGGGTTCTGAAAACGCCGCGCCGGGTTCTTCTCGAGGAGTACCTCAAGCAGCAGCACCGCCGGCTGCGGGACCTGGGCCAGTTGTTCCATCGCTAACGGCGCATGTAAATGTTGGTACATCAGCTCGGCGGTGGTGCCCCGGAAGGGCGGCTGACCGGTCAGCATCTTCCACAGCGTCGCGCCAAGCGAGTAGAGGTCCGAACGGATGTCGATCGGGACGCCCGAAAACTGCTCGGGGCTGGCAAAATCCGGCGTCCCGACAAAAGCCCCAGCGGTCGAAATCGCGGGTTGAGAACCTGCTTCGTGGACCGACTTTGCCAGGCCGAGGTCGATAATTTTAACCGTTATCGCGCGTTCCTCCTTCTGCCTCACCATGACGTTTGTTGGCTTGATATCTCGGTGGACAAGGTTCTGTTCGTGAACTGCGGCCAATCCGGCAGTTACCTGCGTCGCAATTTCTAGTGCCAGTTTTACGTCCAGTCGGCCCGAGCGTCTGATCAGGTCTTGAAGCGTTTCGCCCGCGACAAACTCCATCGCGTAAAAGTAACTGCTCTCAGTTCTGCCTAGGTGGAAAACCGTGGCTACATTCGGGTGACGGACGCTTGCCGCCGCCCGGGCCTCTCGCAAAAAACGAAGACGAGCGGACTCATCACCGAGATATCGCTCACTGATGACTTTCAAAGTCACAGGGCAGCGCAGATTGATGTCGAAGCCCTTGTAGGTAATACCCATAGCGCCTCGACCCAACTCGACCGGTTTCCCGTCTTCGCCCGTTACCAGCTCGTAGTGCTCAAATCGTTTCGGTGGGTGGTCCAGTGTTGGGTTAAGCCTGTCCCCAGTCGAAGACTCGCCGGACTCAAAGCCACCGGCTAGACCCCTGCGAAGCATGCAGACCGGACAAAATTCCATCGCTCCGGAATACTCATTACCGCAACTCGGGCAGGTGAGTCGGGGCTTTCTCTTCATGGATCTAACGATCCTCCGGAGGCGATTAAGGCGCTGCAAAGCGCATGGATTTCGTCGTCGATCTCGTCTCGATTTGACACGGTCCTGGCGACCTCTTCGCGCAAAATCGACGCACAGCGTTTGCGCAGGCGGTGGATCAGACTCTTGGCGGCGCCCAGGCGTACCCCGAGCGCCTTGGCGGCCTCTTCGTACGAGGGCGAGCCGTCGCCGCTGGTTTTAAGAAAAACCTTTAGTGTTTCGAACACAGAGGCTCTGCCGTCGGCCGCATATTCCTCGCCGAGTCGCATCATCGTCCGGCCGAGCAAGGTTAACGCCCAGCGTGCGTCGAAGATTTTCTCCGCGGTCAGAGCGTCTGGCGGCTCCAGCCGATAACGGTTCTCGGCGTTTTCCAGATCGAGAGAGACAAACTCACAGTGACCGCCCCTTTTAAAACACTGGGCCCGGTCGGCCTCGGTGCAAAGGTAATTCTTGAAAGAAGTAAGCAAAAACGAACGGAATTTACCCTTAAGCGGATCTGCTGCCCGGATTAATGTTTTATCCTCGATTAGATGCAGGAAAAAGCCTTGCGTTAAATCCTGGGCGTCATCGGGCGAATGCCCGCAGCGCCGCGCAAAGGTGTAGAGCGGGTACCAATAAAGCCGGAACAACTCAGCTAAAGCAGACGGGGCACCGAACGCCTCGCTTTGGGCCGCCCTCAGGACAACCGTCCAGTGGGTGGTGTGAAAGCTTGCCGTGCCCTCCGCGGGCGGACCATGGTCGCGTTTCACTGGCGGGTTTCCCTAAGGATAGCGGATTAAGTCACGTCGCAGAACAAAATTTCAACGCGATTTTTCTGAAACTCGGCAACCGGAATCCCGTAGTAAAGAGATGAGGACCGGCCCAGGGGTTTCACTACGGGCCCAGCGCGCCAGTTCGCGACCCGGAGTCCATACCAATGCAAGCAGCCCTTCAGCCCACACCCGGTCGCACTTAGCAGTTTCGCCAGGGATTGAGAAATGAATCAGCGTGTCTTCGACGTACCCTACGACCTAGAGACACCCGCGCAGAATGTGACATCTGACGGTGAGGGCGCTGATCACTGGCCTCGATGTTCGAATACTATATAACTCTTTGTATAATCGTTTCTACATTATCGCAAACCATGAAAACAGCCGGCTCTATCAGCAGTTTCGTTTTCGCGCTGGTGATTGCCAGTGTCAGCGCCCAAAGCGCGCTGGAACCCTTCTTTGAAGGCCTGGGGTCTTACACGCGAAAGGTTTCTACGGACTCTCCCGAAGCGCAGAAATACTTCGACCAAGGCCTCAACTTCCTGTTCGGCTTCAACCACGGCGCCGCGATTCGCGCGTTCCAAGCGGCGGAGAAGACTGATCCCACC
>JAFAHS010000396.1 GCA_019237115.1 Deltaproteobacteria bacterium | reverse complement strand
GGGACCGGCGCGCCGCGGCGAGGGCATGCTCTCCGGCAAGACTCCGCAGTTCAAGACCGCGATTTTCCCCGACCGGGGCACCAGGGCCGGGGCAACCGTTGCGGTGCGCGTCGAGTCAGCCACCGCGCACACGCTCTTGTGTTCGGTTGCCGCCTAGCTCAGACCAGATTCCATCGGCTCCACGCCGCAAGCGTTTCTCCGCGGTCTTCGTGGTTTGCACGAGGAGAACCGCCTAGCGCACATACACCGGGTTCGAGAGAATCCACAAGTGGCCCTTCCGGTAGGCCTCGAGGCGATAGCTCCCGGTCTGGGCAGGCACGAACTCCAGGGTTTGCGCATTCTCGGTTGCTGAGGCCTGCTCGCCGTCGCGCAGCAGCACGATCTTTTCCGCCGACCCGGGAAGCTCCGCCTGAAGCTTGAGCGATGGAGTCAGGTGTACCTCTTCTCCCATCATGGTTTTGGTCTCGCCATCGCGCGCAAAAAATGCGAACTCGCCGACGTAGCCGAGGATGTCGAAGCTCACGTAGGCGTGACCGCGCTTCAGCGCATCCACGATCGGATCGACGCTGCGCTCGGGTGACAGGAGGTGAGTCGTAAAGAAGAGCAACAGCTGTTGCAGGGTTCCAACCTTCGAGCCGGCCACCGTCATGTTGGCGGGCGCGCCCATCCCGGCGACCAGCGTAACCCGTGAACCCGACGCAAGCTTGTCGTAGATTTCGAGGTTCTGGTCGGGACGCGGAACCAAGCCGAGCAGAAATCGGTCGGTGCTCAAAAACAGCGCGCGCCAATAAAGGCTGCTCCGGCTTTGTGCCCTCCACGCGGCATTCTGGTTGTAAACCTCGATCCCATCGGCCAGGGCATAGTCGCCCGCCGATCTGAATTCGCTCGGCCCGGCCGCGATCGCGACCCCGCCCTGGTCGTGGATCGCGCCGACCAGTTCAGCGGATGGTTTCGACGAATCGATCGGCGCGCGCGGATTCACCGCGATGATGTCACCGCCATCGATCGGAAACGACGCGCCTGGAATAAACAGGATTGCCGACGTAAAACCACCGATCCCGTAGTCGCTAGCCCCGGGCCGCGCCCGGTCCGCCATCATGATGAAGTCGATTTGTGCGCTTTTGGCCTGGTCTGCGACCGCTTCCTGGTCGAGGTTCATGTCCTTGATGCGCAAATCGACGATGCCGCGATAGTCGCGCAGCTCGGGAAATTCCAGCGCCGGCGCCACCTCGCGCCCGGGTGGCAATTCAGTACTCGGAAGCGGCGCACTACATCCAATCAGGTAGACAGCGGCAAGGGCGGTGAAAGGTCTGAGTAGTCGGCAACGCTGCACGGCGGTCCACAATAACAGACTGAAGCAAAAATCCGCAGATTACGGGGAGTTCACAGCACCAGGTGCGGAAATGGGTCCCTGACATGAACGATCCGTGAGTTCTTCTTGCCTCGGGTTGACTCTAGCCCCCTGCGGACCTAGTCTCAGTAGGCTATTAAACAGGAGAATTATGGAAATTCGTGTTGAAGGCTCCCTCGACCAGGCGATGCGGGTGCTCAAGCGCAAACTCGCCAAGGAGGGAGTGTTCAAGGAGATGAAAAAGCGGGCTTTCTATGAAAAGCCCAGCGTGCGGCGCAAACGCAAGCGTTCCGAAGCGCAGCGCCGCCGCCGCAAAGAACAACGCCGCCGGCGCGCCTCCTCTCTGTAGCTTAAGAAACCGGATCCGATCTCCTCGCCCGGATTCGTCACCAATCGAACAGGCCAACCCCGCCCCCTTCCCGCAAAGGAAAGGGGGAAACTGGTGTGCGGTGGTCTGCCTGCCGGCGGTTCGGAGTGGCGAGGTTTTCCGGCCCTCGGCCCTAGGCGATGGGATCGAGTGGGCGCCAGGTAAACACCACCTGACCACCCGCAGCGTAACAGTCGAGATCGTAATGTGGTTGTCCCGCCCGGGTCCGGGCGTTGCGGAAATTCTCCACCGCGCGATGCATGGCGTCGGAGGTGGGCGCGTCGACGCCCCGCTCCAGCTGTTCCGCTTTGACCGCGGTACTCAAATCAACCGCCAGACAATTGATGCCGCAGTGCTGTTCCAGGGCGCCGGTGCCAAAAGCGGTGCAACGCAGGCACAGCACCACAGGTGATCGCTCGTCCACCGCCTCGCGCCCGAAGAACTCGTGTTCCAGGCGGCGCAACCCAATGGTGCATTCGTTCCAGGCTTCGCGGGCGCGCTCCGCCGAGAAACGGCGGATCGCGCGGGCGAGTTCGCGCAGCAGCAATTCGCCGGAACGGGGCTTGAGCGCAACGATCGCATCCTCTTCGACCCGGGCCGTGGAGCCAAGCTGCTGGGCGAGAAACTCGCGGAGATTAATGGGCAGCCGGCTGCCCAGCGGCAGGCGCACGGCCTCCGATTGATCCGACTGGACCTGGGAGGTGCGGGCACGACGGGTAAATGGCCGCGGCGTAACCGCGGGCGCCAGCGATGCGAGGCGCTCCAGCGGAGTTGGCGCTCCGTGGGCGAGTCTCGATACGTGCGCGTTGCGACGAACGAGCGGACCATTTCTCACGGCATCAAACCTCCTGAGCTCGACGCCTCGGTGGGCTGCTGGCAGGTGCTTTCAAAGGCAGGCCGCCGCAATCCGGTTGACGCCGGTTTCGACGCAACTCCGGCGTACCCATAATTCGACCCGGAAAATCCGATAACCAAATCGCAGGCGGGCCTGCGGTCTCGACCGCGACGCCCGCGCAAAAGATGCGACAAGAAATGAACGGCGCTCTCCCCGGAGTCGGATCCGGACTCGGCCTCGCGAAGAGCGCCACAACCAACCTGCGCCATGCGCAGAGTCTCTTCCATCAGCCCACCGCTCCGCTGAGCGACTGCTGCCCGCCCCTCCCACAAACCAAACAGCGGCTCGATGGATTCCTGGCACGAGGCCAGACTCAATACCCCCGGTCCCTTGAGTCTCACGCCGTGCGACGTTTCATCAGGCCAACGGCTTTTTGCCCGCAACTAGAAACTGGTTTAGCTCGCGCCGGTGGCTCGAGCAACCAATTGAACGATCGATCAATTGGGCAGTTTGCCTTGACAACCAACCGCTCGCGTGACCTTTTTTCGTGAGCTCGCAGCACCATTACCCAGCCGGTATGAGGTACCCTAATGAATGCCGATTCGATTTTCGCAACACCGATCACGCGCCGCCTCAACCTCAAGTATCCGATCTTTCAGGCGGGGATGGGTTTTGTGGCGCATGCGGAACTCGCCAGCGCGGTGTCCAACGCGGGCGGGCTGGGGTGTATCGGTTCCGGATCGATGAGCGCGCGTGAATTAAGCGAACAAATCCAGCGCTGCCGCGATCTGACCGATCGGCCGTTCGCGGTCGATATTCTTTTTGCCGAGGTCAAGGCCGACAAGAACAACCCCACCGTGGTGCGCTACGCCTCCAACGTCCAGAAGCTCATCGACATCACCTTCGAAGAAAGGATCCCGGTGATCGTTTCGGGTCTTGGCAATCCGGCGGGGATCGTTCCGCAAGCGCGCAAGCAGGGGGTGGTCGTCATGTCGCTGTGCGGAAATGTGAAGCAGGCGCGCCGGCTGGAAGCATCCGGCGTCGACGTGATCATCGCGCAGGGACACGAAGCGGGTGGGCATACGGGGCGAATCGGCACCATGACCCTGGTGCCGCAGATAGTCGACGCGGTGCGGGTGCCGGTGCTGGCAGCCGGCGGACTGGCCGACGGGCGCGGCCTTTTGGCGGCCCTGGCGTTGGGCGCCGAAGGGGTCTGGATGGGGAGCCGCTTTGTCGCATCGATCGAGGCCTACGCGCACTCGAATTACAAAAACAAGATCGTGGAGATCGACGAGGAGGGCACCACCATAACGCGCTGCCACTCCGGCAAGCCCTGTCGGCTCATCCGCAACAAATTCACCGAATCGTGGGTCGGACGCGAGGCGGAAATCAAGCCGTTCCCGATTCAGTCGGTCGAGTACGGTTTCCCGCTGGCAGAGAAGGCGCGCTACGAGGGCAAGGTCGAAGAAGGCGGGATGGCGTGCGGGCAGAGCGCGGGGCTTATCAATTCCATCAAACCGGCCGGACAGATAGTGCGCGATGTGATGGTCGAAGCGCAGGCGGCGCTAGAGGAGCGCTTTCTTGCCGTCCGCAAATCGAAAGCGGCCTGAGGGGTAGGCAACCCGCTCGTCTGCCGCTCGATTGAACGCGGGGCGCCGACGATTGCGGCATGCTCGGAAACTCCCCAAGTGCTTGGGCGCGCAGGGCCGACCAGTTGCCACCGCGCCTGGTTTCAGGCGCGCGACCCGGAGAATCGACTGTCCCCCGGCAATCCGAAACCAGCGGACCCGCTGCTATTCTGCATGTACCTGCACGTTGCGCATGTCGCGCTGCAGGAACAAGAAGCTCGGGATCAGCACCAACATCAGCACGGTCAGCATCCGGTAGATATCGTTGAACGACAGCATCATCGCCTGGCGCTGCACCAGCCCGTAGATCATCGCCATCCCATGGCGCTGGCCCATCGCGAGCTGTTGGGCAAGGTCGTATCCGCGTGCCCCCGGCATTCGCAGGTGCGGGAGAGTGAAGACCGACACATGCTCCACCAGGTAGCTTTGGCGCACCTGCTGGCGATGAATCAGCAGGGTAGTCAGGTATGAGGTTCCGATCGCGGCGCCCAGGTTGCGGGTGACCGAATAGAGACTGGCGGCGCGCTGCATCTTGAATTTTTCCATCGAGCTCAGCGCGGCCGCCGAGAGACCGGGGAACACCAGTCCGGTGCCGGCGCCCTGCAGCACGGTCGGCCAGATGATTCGGAAGGTGTCGGATTGGAGGTTGAGACCCGCCATGGACCACATCGCGAACGCAACCAGAAAGAAGCCCACCCCGATAAGCGGACGATAGTCGAGTCCGCGCCGCGCGATGAAACCCAAAAGAACCATCGAGCACATGGTGCCAATTCCCCGCGGCGCCATCACCAGGCCCGCCTTCGCCGCCGTGTACCCGAGCAGCTCCTGCAAAAACACCGGATTCAGAATCGCGGTGCCGTACAGGGTGAAGGTGAGAAAGATGACCAGCGAAACCGGCAGGAAGAATCGCGAATCCTGGAGAATACTCAAGTCGATGACCGGGTCCTGGGTGCGCGGCTCGTGGTAGATAAGCACGACCAGCGCGCTCAGCGCGGCAAACGTGTACCAGACCACCCAGGGGCTCTGGAACCAGTCGGCGCGCTCGCCACGGTCCAGTACGATCTCGCCGAGACCGAGCATGACGACCAGGCACAGGATGCCGATGTAGTCGATCTTGCCGCGCCGGCGCTGGCGCATGTACTCGGGGTCTTCGACGAAACGCATCACCATGAACGCGGCCAGCGTTCCGATCGGCACGTTGATGTAGAAGTTCCAGCGCCAGGTCCACGCGTCGGTGATCCACCCGCCGACCGTAGGTCCCATGATCGGCGCGACCATCATCCCGATGCCCCAGATGGCCATCGCCATCGCCTGCTCGCGCGGCGGAAAGGTCTCCATCAGGATGGCCTGCGAAAGCGGCATCATCGCGGCACCGGCTGCGCCCTGGGCAAGGCGGAACAGCACGATCTGATTGAGCGATTGCGCTATGCCGCAGAGCGCGGACGAGACCACAAACATGGTGATCGAGATTATGAAATAGCGCTTGCGGCCAAACCGCTCGGCGATCCAGCCGGTCATCGGGATCATGATCCCGGCGGCGACCAGGTAGCTGGTGACTACCCACGCGATCTCATCTACGCTGGCGGAAAAGCTGCCCTGCATGTGAGGCAGCGAGACGTTGACGATGGAGCTGTCGAGCACCTCGAGCACGGTCCCGAGCATGACCGAGAGCGCGATAATCCATTTTTTCGCGGCGGAAAGCTCGTGCGCCTCGTGCGCAATCGCAGCCGGTTGTGCAGCAGCAGCCATCCGTGTCATCGCGCGGCGAACCCCTCTTGGGGGTCGGGCCGCCAGAGCTGGAAAAGCCGGGGTCGTTCTCCTCCCGGCAGCAAGAAACTAGCCCAAGGCGCCAAGTCTCGCAAAGAACCAGCATACGGCTCCTGGTCAGGGCAACCTTTGCCAGCATTTGTGGGATCCAGTCCCTGGAGATTTGGGCTTAAGAGCCGGCGCGATGAGACTGCAGCGCCGGGGCGCGGGCAGACGAGGGGAGGCGAGGTTGCGCGCAACCGCCTCCCCTCGGGTGTGGTTACTTCGCGCGGGTGTAGGCTTCCAGACGGTAGCCGTCCGGGTCTACCACGAACGCGGCGTAGTAGTTGTCGCCGTAGTCGGCGCGCAGGCCCGGCTTCCCGTTGTCGCGCCCGCCGGTCTTGAGCGCGGCGGCGTGGAAGCTGTCGACTGCGGAGCGGTTGGCGGCGTCGAAGCAGAAATGCAGCCCCGAGGCCTGGTTGGGCGCCACCGGCTGCGTGGCCGCCAGCAGCCACAGCTCCGGCGTGTTGGCGCCATAGCCGGCGTACTCGCCGCCTTCGACCAGGCACTTATAGCCGAGCGGCTTGAGGGCCGCATCGTAGAAGCCGCGCGCCTTGGCGAGATCCTTCACTCCGATCGATACGTGACTGAGCATGTTGAATCCTCCTGCTTTGGGACGTTCTAACCGGTATGATGGTTAGATAGCGGGATCGCCGCTTTGTGTCAACCGGCTTGATGGTTAGAATCAAACCAGGCGGATGAACCGAACTGCGAAACCCCCGGGCGGGACCCTGCTGGTCGCGCCGCGCCGCGACCTGTGCCTCGACTTCGCCAACACCGTGAGCTACCGGGGCGGCGACCCGCAGGAGTCGCTCCACGACTTCGGAGAGCTGGTTCGCTGGTGTGCCGCCAACGCCCTGCTCACCGCGGACGGATGCGAGCGCGCGCTGCGCTGGTCGGACCAGCACCCCGAGCAAGCGGCCGCCGTCTTCGCCGACGCGATCGCGATCCGCGAGGCGAGCTATCGCATCTTCTTTGCGATCGCGGCGCGCAGGGTGGCGGAGCCGCGCGCCGTGGCCGTGGTGAACCGCGCGCTTGCCGCGGCGCCCGCGCGCCGGCTGCTGGTGCGCGGTAATAAGGGCTTCGGCTGGCAAATCGATCGCGACGGGTTTTCCGCTCCCGCTCTGCTCGCGCCGGTGCTGTGGTCGGCCGGAGACCTGATGGTCAGTCCCGACACCATTCGCTTGCGCCATTGCTCCAACCAGCTATGCCTGTGGCTGTTCCTCGACGACAGCAAGAATGGCAGCCGCCGCTGGTGCTCGATGCAGGCCTGCGGCAATCGAGCCAAGGCTCATCGGCACTATTTGCGGACCAGAACCGCCTGACACTCCGGGCAGTGATGGTCTCACGGTGCCGAGATCCATTTGCAGGTGTACATCCTTCCCAAGACCTCGGGCGCACACGACCAGCGAAAGCGCCTAGCGGGCTTTCCGGATCAGGCGCGCTTTGCTTTCCGCCGACCAGATCTTGGGAAAAGGGTAGAAGGTTTTGAAGGCCGGCGCGTCCTTGGGCAGCTGCACCCACGGCAGCTTGCTTCGGGTGAAGATGTGCACGTCGGGCGTCACCGACTCGGGCTTGTCCAGGGTGCCGGCGCGCACGAAGTACGCGTCGTTGGGGGCTCCGTGGTAGTCGCTCCAGAGGTAGGTGCCGCAGCGGTCGCAGAAATAAACTTCGTGCCCCTGTCCGGTGCCGCCCGCCAAGCGGAAAGATGTGGGCGCTGCTTTGCTGCTGGTTTCCACGAACTGCTTTTCGATCCAGATATTGATCACGAACGCGCTGCCGGTGATGCGTTGACAGTCGCGGCAGTGACAGGCGTGAACGATCAGGGGATCGTTCTTAAGCTTGTAGCGGATTCTTCCGCACGCGCAGCCGCCGGTCAGATTGGTGGTTTTACCGCTCATCACATTCTCCTTGGAGAGAGTCTGGTATTTGCCTAGGTAGCACTCTGCGGTCCGGAAGACTTTGCAAAAATTGCGGTTCTGAGTTGAAAGGCGCGAATCCCACGGGATTCCCGGGAAAACCGTTGGGGTCGCGCCCGCAACCACCAGCGACGCGGCGATTAAATTCAGGTTTGCCAGGTCAGGAGGCGGGGATGCGCATCAGACCACCCGGAGTTCGGGCCAAAATTCCGCTGGAATTTAGTGCTCTCCTCGGTCGCAAAACGCATCTGTCTTGGGCGGTTGCCTGGTTCGGACAATCCAGAGTGGAGTCCTGGTTGGGGAAGCAGGACCTTTCAACAACATGCACAAGACGGTTGGACCTCGTCTCAACGGCCTCCTTCACCGCCGGAAGCGTCAGCCACCACCATTACGATTGACTTAGAGGAAGGGCGCGGCGTCTGCCGGCGAACATCGCCAGTTGCACGAACAGAACCGCCAACCTGCGTACCTCGAAGTTGGTAACGATCATCGCGTAGCTGCGGATGGGGCCTGCCCACCAGTGCTCAACGCGGCAAACTCGCTGTCGGAACACGCGCTTTCGGAATAGATTGCTGCAATCAAAGTCGCAAGATGCGCCTTCTGCAATTGATCGCTCGGACATAGAGCGTATCCGTCCAGAGCACTACTCGGTTTTGTGAAGGTCGGGCCCAGTTCCTGGGAACACTCGGGATTGCCGTTGTGAAGATACTGCTCCAGGTAGGCTGCCAGTGCCTTGCCTTTTCGCAACACGAGGCAACGGTAGAGCTCCGTTCCGCGCGCACCAAGGTAATAGCCGCTTAGGCTTGCTAACACTCCCAGCGCGTCCGGCGAACCCAGCTGATCGAAGAGCGACAGCTTGCGAACCACGTTCTCGGAAAGAGCCGCATAGGCCTTGTCCGAGGGACTGGTCTGCTCCTGAACGAAGAGCGCGAGATTGGAAACGATCGCTCGCTTGAGGACCCGCGCCGTCGACAATTGATCGGCAGGCACCGGTGTCGATTGCGCGGCTTCACTTGCGCTGGCGGCGGGGGAGGCTCGCGGCGTCCCGGGCCGGTAATGATACGACCACGAGCGCGCCAGTGCCGAAGGAGTACTGATACCGACCAACGCCAACCACAGCACCGCCGTCTGGCCGGCGCGGGTGGCAGCTTTCGCGGCTCGTTGGGAAGATGGCCCTCGCTTCTTCACGGCTGATTCGTGCAGTCGCACGCCGCCTAACGCCACCCGTGACTTCTCAGATCCAGTTCCGCCGGAGCAACCACACTTTAACGCCTTGGGTCAGCACGACATAGGCCAGCAGCGTCACCAACAGAAGCGGCCAGTACGCCATGGGCAGCGGCACCAGACCCAGCCATGGCCCGATGGGCGACGATGGCAACCACATGCCAACCAGCATGATCGCGCCCGAGGTCATGATCAGCTGCCAACTGGCCCGGCTCTGAAGAAATGGAATCTTGTTGGTTCGTATCACGTGAATAATCAAAGTTTGCGTGAGCAGCGATTCGACGAACCATCCGGTCTGAAACAACGCTGCCGCATAGGTGCTGTCGGGATTGGCCGGGCTGGCGTGGGCAAAATGTGCGGCCACCTCGGGAGGCGGCACCAATCCCAGATTGTAGCACTTAAACAGGAACCACATCATTAGATACGTGGTGTAGTCAAAGACCGAACTGCACGGTCCGATGAACAGGATGAAGCGAGCGATCTCACCCATCGCCCACGGCCGCGGCCTTGCAACCTGCTCGGGGTCCACCTCGTCGGTGGGAATCGGAACCTGTGAGAAATCATACAAAAGGTTATTGGTCAGTATCTTGAGCGGCGACATGGGCAGGAACGGGAGCCACAGGCTGGCGCCCAGCACGCTGAACATGTTTCCGAAATTCGAACTGGCGCCCATCCGTACGTACTTGATGATGTTTGCGAACACGGCCCGCCCCTCCAGCACGCCGGCCTCAAGCACCATCAGGCTTTTTTCGAGCAGGATCGCATCTGCCGCTTCCTTGGCGATATCTACCGCGGTATCCACCGAGATACCCACGTCCGCGGCGCGCAGAGCTGGCGCATCATTGATCCCGTCGCCCATGAAGCCCACCACATGCTGCTTGCTCTGAAGCGCTTTTATGATGCGCTGTTTGTGGGCCGGTGAGAGACGGACGAACAGGGTGGTCTTTTCCACCGCGTTCGCCAACTCGGGATCGCTCATCGACTCTACGTTGGTTCCGGTGAGTACGTTTTCCAACGAGAGGCCAACCTCGGAACAGATCTTCCTCGAGACCAGCTCGTTGTCGCCGGTCAGCACTTTTACGCTGACGCCATGGTTCTGCAGGGCCGTGATTGCCGGGGCGGCCGACTCCTTGGGCGGATCGAGGAATGAGACATAACCTTTCAGTATCAATTGTTGTTCGTCTTCCTTGCTATACGCCGCCTTCTGCTCACAGTCCCGATACGCAATCGCCAGGACCCGAAACCCATCCGCCGATAGTCGATCGTACTCGGCTTTGAGGTCCGCCAGCAGCATTGGATCAATCGGAAGGATTTCCTGGTCCAACTCGAACTCGACGCAGTGTTCGAACACGGCCTCGGGGGCACCCTTGCAGATCAGGCGATGTTTTCCCTCCGGCGTCGCAACGATGACCGACATCATCTTGCGGCTGAAATCGAAGGGAAGCTCGTCGACCTTGGAATACTGGCTGGTTGAGAGCTCCTGGTGCAGCTCCTGATGCTTAAGCACCGCCCGGTCCAAAACGTTCTTGAGCCCGGTCTGAAAATGACTATTAAGGAACGCAAGTTCCAGGACCTCTTCATCCTTATTCAGAGCAACATCACAATGGTTCTCCAGAATGACCCGATCCATCGTAAGGGTGCCGGTCTTGTCGGTGCACAGGACATCCATCGCGCCAAGGTTCTGGATGGAATTGAGTCGCTTGACGATGACTTTTTCGCGCGACATCAACAGTGCGCCTTTGGACAGACACACGCTCACGATCATGGGGAGCATCTCGGGCGTAAGCCCTACCGCGATCGCGAGTGCGAAAAGAAAGGCCTGGCCCCAGTCGTGCTTGCTCAGGCCATTGATCAAGAACACCAATGGCACCATGACTGCCATGAACTCGAGCATCAGC
>JAFAHS010000462.1 GCA_019237115.1 Deltaproteobacteria bacterium | reverse complement strand
ACGCCAAGAGCATCTTCATCAAACTCGCGGCCCGTACTCGTGCCCAGGCTGTCGCCCGCGCAGAGGCAATCGGCTTCCTTTAGGCGGCGAGCCTTCCCGGCCGATCGATCAGACTAGGCTCATCACCCATGCCTTCGCTGGATGAGCTCGCACTGCTTCGCAAGTCCTGCGTTCTGCGCGCACGTCTCCAGGCCGCTGGCGTCTCCCCCGTGGCCTGTCGAAAGTGATTGCACAAGTGCGCCTGGTCCGTGAAGCCGCACCGCAGCGCGATGTCGCTCAACGGCGCCTCTGTCTGCAGCATGTATTGACCCGCCAACTCCAGGCGACGCTGGATCACGAACGCGTGCGGGGAGGCTCCGAACGTGCGCTTGAAGGCGCGCGAGAAATGCGACTCGCTGCGCTGAATGAGCGCGCACAGGTCTGCGACGCGTATCGGACCTGCGATATGACTATCGACATATTCACGAACCTTGTGCACCTGCCACGCCAGCAAGCGTCCGTGTCCATCGGCGGCCGCGCTCGAAGCTTGGGGATCGATCTGCTCTCGCAAGAGCGAAGCCGCCTGGAGTATCGTGCCCTTGGCTGAGTGGTCTCCGTGAAGCTCGCCAACGGCCGCGTCAAGCAGGGCAATCACGGGCTGCACCCACTCACGTGGTCCCCTGGTGCTTAGTTCCAAAATGGCGCCCATGCCTTCTTTTGTCGGGTTGCCTGCCGGGCAGGTACAGCTGAGAGTCATGCTTTGCTCCGTGGTGACAGCTCATCCTCGCACTGTACGTATCGTCGCCGGGCGAACCGCTCGGATCACGCCACTTACGGGAGGCTCGGAACCGACACTATGGGGCGAGCTTGCTCACTGGAAGCGGAAACCACGGCCGGGCTCGAAAGCTGACGTCACGGGGGTGGCAGCACGACGACGCGACGCCCGAACAGGTAGGCATCCACCGAGTAGGCACCCGGACCGAGAAGGGCTATTGCGAGCATGTCGAGAGAGACGATCGCAACAGCTGCACTACTACCACCGGATTTGAACCAGATCAGGCCGTGCAAGAGCAGCCCGGTCGCCGCAAAAATCGGCGTCAGATACCCTGCCAACAACGTAAGAGAAAGCAGTATTGCGGCACCCTGAATCCAGCCGGGCAGGCCCTGCCGGTGGCCGTAAATCTCGGCCAACAGGGCAATCGCGACCGAAGACCGCAGGGACAGCAAGCCAATCCCTGGCCATCCCGCGGGGAACATGGAGAAGAGCCGCTGCACCGCGACGAGGGTGCGCTACCCTAGTAGCGCGGCGTAGCCCATCGTCGGGTAATTTACGGTACCCCTTTTGGGAGATCCGCGGCCCATCGGGGCAAGGTAAGTAATAGACGGAAGCTGTGGTTGCGTCGCGTGAGTAAGTTGTCGCCCATACTCGTCGTGTCTCATCCCGCGCCGCGCGCGCGTCTGTCGTGTTGCTCGCTCGCGAAGCGCCTTACCCTATGCCTGCTTGTGTTGCTCCCCTGCGGTGGGTCTTTTGCGCAGGAGCCGGAAGTCACGCTGGATCAGCTGAATCACCGCGCTTACGGGCTTCTCGAGGGCGCACCTAGCTCCCCTATCGACATTGCGCAGACGACTGACGGTTCACTATGGCTCGCATCACAGGAAGGCCTGTCGCGATTCGACGGCGTGCGTTTTACGAAATACCCTGGGGCGTCGGACGAGCCCTTACCTACAAGGCTGGTCCATGCGCTCCTGGCTTCCCCCGATGGCGGCCTCTGGATGGGTTTTGGGTTCGGCGGAGTCGGATTCCTCAAAGCCGGTCACCTCACCGTGTATACCGAAAAGGACGGCGTGCCTGGCGGGTCGGTAAATCAACTGCTTCTTGACCGCGATGGAACGCTTTGGATTGCCACGAACAGCGGGCTCGCGCGTCTGCGGGGCGGCCACTGCGAGTCGGTCGCGGGCGACGTGATCGACAGGGTGAGGTCGCTGGCACTGGACAAAACGGGAGCGCTCTGGGTCCAGACCGTCGATCGCGTGTTTGTTCGGGCAGCAGGCCAGCGCGGATTCCGTGAGACGGGCGGGTTGGCTGCCGCGGAGACATTTCGCGGAGTAAGTTCGCGACTTGGTGTCGCGCCCGACGGGTCAGTCTGGGCAGCATTCCCAAACACGATGCTGATCTTTGCGGGCTTGCAAGCGCGAAGCACTACCGTCACCCGTTTGAAAGGTGGGTATGCGCCACTGATGTTTGATCGGGATGGCAATCTCTGGGCACGGAAGGAAGGAGCCCTGTACCGCTGGGAGAATTCCCGTCTGATCTCGGAGCGAGCCGCGACTCTGGCAGATATTGAAAAACGGAGCGAACCGCGGGGTTTTCGAAGTGACTCTGACGAAACCTACATCACTTCTCTTTTTGAGGACCGGGAAGCAAATGTCTGGGTCGGAACACACACTGGCGTCGACCGTTACAGCCGCAGCACTGTGAGACCCATCT
>JAFAHS010000458.1 GCA_019237115.1 Deltaproteobacteria bacterium | reverse complement strand
GGTGGGGATTGGATTGGGGGATCCAATGGTCGCACCTCGTCGCGTGATTGCGCTGCTGACCGATGAAGAGCAGCGGCAGCATTTGCTGGAAATTTCTCGGTCTCGAACCGAACCCGCCAGCCGTGTCGAACGGGCACAGATTATTCTGGCCTATTTGGAGGACCCGTCGGCGTATGCGGTGGCGCGGACGATTGGGGTGACGCAGCAGACGGTGACCCGCTGCCTCAAGCGAGCGGCGAAACTGGGGGTGATCGCGGCGCTGGATGATCGGCCGCGCGCCGGACGCGATCCGGTCATTACGGCCGAGGCAAAAACCTGGCTGGTGGCGTTGGCATGCCAGAAGCCCAAAGAGTTGGATTATCCGCACGAGTTGTGGACCACTCGGCTGCTCGCTGCGCATGCCCGTCAACACGCGCCGTCGGCAGGGCATCCCAGCCTCGGGAAGCTGGCCCAGGGAACGGTCTGCAAAATCTTGGGTGAGCAAGAAGTCAAGCCGCACAAAGTGCACTACTACCTGGAGAAGCGCGATCCCGAGTTCGAGCCCAAGATGGCCGAAATCCTCTGTGTCTACCGGCAAGTGGCGATGCTGCGTGGGCAAGCGGGAAGCGGCGATAGCCAGGGCCAAGACGGCGGTGGTGACGGGAGCCTCGCCATCGTGTCCTACGACGAGAAACCAGGAATCCAGGCGATCGCTACCACCGCGCCGGATCGCCCGCCCCTTCCGGGTACCAGCCCGACCGTAATGCGGGATCACGAGTATAAGCGGCACGGCACTCTGACACTGATGGCCGGCATTGATTTGGTCACCGGTCACGTCCACGCCCTGGTCAAGGACCGCCACCGCAGCCGCGAATTCATCGAGTTCCTCAAACTCATCGACGCCGCCTACCCGGCGGACACCGCGATCGAGGTCATCCTTGACAACCATTCCGCTCATATCTCGCGCGAGACCACGAGCTGGCTGGCTGCGCAGCCAATCGGGCGCTTCACTTTCACCTTCACGCCAACCCACGGGTCTTGGCTCAATATCATCGAAGGCTTCTTCTCCAAATTGGCGCGCTCGGTACTGCGCCACATCCGCGTCAATTCGAAAGACGAACTCAAGCAACGGCTGATCGCCTTCATCAACGATGTCAATCGCCACCCGGTCGTCCACACTTGGCGCTACAAAATTGATGATGCCGCATGACCACCATAGGTCCGTTATTTCGGAAACACAGAACTAGTTATCGTCCCAAGCTAAAATCGGGCGGCTGCTCACCCAGCCATCGCACACGTTCGTTCAATAAAAGGACCGGTGGTGCCCTGGTTCGGTTGAAACGCTGAGGTGCGACAAATTCGAGTAAAGCTTGCCAGAGGATCGGCCTCGGCGGCTACGGCGGTTTCTTCGACGGGGGTTGTGCCGCCATTTTCGGGTGTGGCAGACGGCTGACAGACGGTTGACTCGCATCAGCAAGCAGCCCGCTAGCAGGAACTCCGCAGCCGTATTTCCGTTGCTGATGTCGGATCCCGGATGGCCCGCAAGTTTGGAGATAACACGAAACGCTGACTTGCGCCGATCAGGATAAAGAGATTATTGGAACCAGTGAAACCCAAACGACGCACACGACGAGCCGCGTGCAGATCGGATGTCACGGCCGCACGCGCGAACGATTATGGGCTTTCTGCGAGCATATCCACGATGCGCAGCACCAAAGGTGTGCCAATCACCACTATTAGCGAGGGCAAGATGAACGCCATCAGCGGCATCGTCAAGAGAACGGGCAGGCGGGCCGCGCGCTCTTCGAAACGAGCGAGGGTTTTGGCGCGCATCTCCGCGGCAAAGGTGCGCAGGGATTCAGCGAGCGAGGTGCCAAAGTTGATCGACTGAATTAGCGTAACGACAATACTTCGCAAGCTAGCAAGACCCGTCCGCTCCGCCAGATTCTCCAGGGCTTGGCTGCGCACCGATAACACCTGCATTTCCGCCGCTGTAGCGGCGAATTCTTTGGCGACCTCCGGTCTGGAAGGGCGGAGAGCACGGCCCACATATTCGATTGCGGTTTCGAGGCTAAGCCCTGCTTCGGCGCAGATAACTAGGAGATCGAGGGCGTCAGGGATACCGTTTTCGAGCTTCGAACTGCGCCGTGCGGAAAGCCGCGAAAGGATGATCTCCGGAAAACGCCAGCCGAGGGTAAAGGCGAACACCAAAGCGGCCAATCTGAATGCCGGCGACTCGGGAAAGATTGGACGCCATTCGAGAACAAGCCAACCAATGGGAGGAAATACCGCAGCGCTGCAAAGTTTGCTGGCAATGAGGGCGGGAAGATGGCCGTGCCCATTGAAGCCAGCTGCAACCAAGCAAGCGAGCAAGCTCTGCTGTTTGGCGGTGCCGATGATCTTCATCGAGGCGATTTTCGTCCCGAGTCGGTGGTGCCAGGGCGATCTTCCAGTCAAAGTAGGATCTGAACGAGGCGGATCGCGGTTGCGGCGCAGTGCGCGGAGGAGTCGTTTCTGGCGATCCTCTTGCTCACCTATGCGCCAGAGGGCGAATGCCGAGGAGAGAGCGACGGTTAGCGCTAGGATAACCACCCAAGTCTCGAACGCGCCAAAAACGAGTCTTCCGACCCGGAAAATAGGGAAAGAGCCGAGAAAATCGATGGGCGATGCAATGGCCAACTTCGCGCCCATTGCTAGCGTAGGCTCCTTCTAATTATCGACTGCATTACCACAATTCCCAAAACTAGGCCCCCGATCGCGATGCCCAGCATGAAGCGGCCGCGCGGATCGACGACCAGGACCGACATCATCTCACGGTTGATCAAGAAGAGCCCTGCTCCAGCGATAAAGGGCATGGCGGCTATGACCGCCGTCGATGCCGTTGCTTCGGCGGCAAGCGCCCGGGCCTTCGTGCGCAAGGCCTTGCGTTGCCGAATTATGGTACTGAGGCCGGATAGAATTTCCGCGATCCCGCCACCCGTTTGCCGTTGCAGCATGAGGCTTACTACAAAGAAGCGGAAATCGGGAACTCGGATCCTATCGGCGGCTTGCTGCAACGCGTCTTCTATCTCGACACCGATCTGTATTTCACCGAGGATGCGCTCGAATTCCGAGCCGACAGGTGGGCCGATCTCGCGCGCCGTCAGCGCGATCGCGTCAAGCACGGGCAATCCCGCCTTAACAGCGCGGACGATGAGATCGAGTGCATCGGGGAAAAGGTCTAAAAAGCGCCGCTGGTTTCGTTTCTGCGCAAGGCGGACCAGGAGCGCGGGAAGGGCAAGCGCTGCTGCACCAGCTGATGCGACTGTTAAAGGAGGCGGGGTCCGGGTTATCGCAGCAGCAAAACAGATCGCGGCATCCGCTAATATCGCGATTACGAAAAGATGGGGAATTCCGAGTTTATTACCCGTTGCGGCCAGACTCGCATCTAGACGAACCAAGAGCGTTGTCGGCAGAGTTCGGCGCCGTGGCAGTGCTCGACGGAGGGACGGCATCACCAAACGTGCATTCGGCGTGCCTGTCGTAAACGCCTTCATACGTAGCTCGAGACTTGCCTTGCGACGCGCCGTCCGGAGAACCTGGAAAAGCGCTCCTCCAAGAAGAAGCATCGAGCCAAGCCAAGCAAGAAGAAGTTGCTGGTGCAAACTAGGATCTCCCGAGATCAAGTGCATCAAGCAGCTCCGTTCGGAAGCCGAAACGCTCGGCACGGGTCAGGAAATCCGGTCGGGTGTGGCTCGATGCAAACACGCCGTCAATGCTGGTTTCTGCTTTTTCACAGCGCTGCCGAAAGCTAAACAACTCGCGGGAGGTGATGATGTCTCCATCCATTCCCGCAATCTCGGCGATGCTCTGCACGCGCCGAACGCCGTCACCCATGCGTTCGATGTGGACAATGAGATTGAGAGCACTGGCGATATGCATGCGAACCGCCCTCAACGGCAGACTGAGGTTGGCCATCATGACCATGTTTTCGAGGCGGTAGAGCGCATCACGCGGCGAGTTGGCATGCACCGTCGACATCGAG
>JAFAHS010000425.1 GCA_019237115.1 Deltaproteobacteria bacterium | reverse complement strand
GACACTTCGAGTCGATGTTCCCGTGTTCGCCTCCATTAACGATTTGATGTGGAGAGGACCTGCCGAGTATTTCAAACGGACCAGTGAGCGCTTGAAGGCACCAGAACTGTGGAGTCGCGCCCTGGCATCGACCGCCTGAGCTGGACCCGTTAACCGGGACTTAGCCGAGTTCGAGTAGCTACCCACCTCTGCGAACCTTACGTCTTTAAGGTGCTGTTTACCTTTGGATCTTTTGTTCGGTTCGCGCTGCTCTTGGCTTCGGGGCTTCGATTGGACCAGTCACTCGGTGGAAATGAGATGTGCCAAAATCGCGGTTGAGGTTCGATGAAATCGAGGCCAACCTCCGGCTTTTCAGATTGATATGGGCTGATATAGGCCACCGGCGCGTGTCAACGACTCTTAGACAGGTGCTCACGGAATTTAGTGAGTTTTTTGTTTTTGCTGCCCATTCCAGGTTTTCCCAGAAAATTTTGCGCCAGGAAGGCGCAGGAGCGACGATTGTCGGCGCGCTTGACCCACCGCATCCCGATTTTTGCGAGCTGCACTTCATGAGAGCGGCTTGTTAATCCAGACTTCGCTTGGAAGTTGGGGTAGTGTCGGAGCGTTGCGCACGAAGCGCTCCGGGTGGAGTTGATAGGCGACATCGAGCACCGCTTGCCGTTGCCGCAAGACGCTTGCTGCTTGACCGTAGTGCACCATCGCCGGCGTGAGCAAGCCCAGGCCGGAATGACGATGCTCTTGGTTATACCAACGAAAAAATCCCTGGCAGAAAGCACGGCTGTCTTGCAGGCATCCGAAGCGGTCCGGGAACTCCGGCCGATACTTCAGCGTGCGAAATTGACTTTCCGAGTACGGGTTGTCGTTCGAGACGTGCGGCCGACTATGCGTCTTGGTCACTCCCAGATCGGCCAGCAAAAAGGCCACCGGTTTGCTGGTCATGGCGGTGCCCCGATCGGCGTGCAACGTGAGTTGGCCCGCACGAATTCCTTGCTTCTGGCAACTCTCCTCGATCAGCCGCTTGGCGAGCTCGGCGCTTTCGCGCATCGTCACCATCCAACCCGTGACATAGCGACTGAAAAGATCGAGGATCACGTACAGGTAGAAATACGTCCATTTGGCGGGCCCCAGTAGCTTGGTTATGTCCCAGCTCCACAGCTGGTTCGGTGCCGTGGCCAGGAGTTCCGGCTTTTGGTAGGGCGGATGCGTCAACTGATCGCGGCGCTCGCGGACCTCGCCGTGTTCGGCGAGCAAGCGATACATGGTGCGAATCGAACAGTGATACTCGCCTTCATCGAGCAACGTCGCATAAACCGCAGCTGGCGAGCGATCCTGGAAACGCTCTTCGTGCAGACGAGCCAGGACCGTTTCGCGTTCTGACGGAGCGAGGGCCCGAGCTGGCACAGGGGACGGAGACACCCTCTCCGGCGGGGCCGCATCCTTACGGCAGTGCCAGTAGTAGGATGAGCGCGGCATCACCAGGGCTTGACAAGCTGCGCTGGTGCCCACGTCGACCGCCAGCTCGTTGACCGCGGACCTCAAGATTTCTCCTCGGGGTCCACGTCGGGAATGGGGTTCCCCAACAGCGCAGCCACTTTTTTTTGTACTTCAATGATGATGTTCGCTTTGCGTAGGTCTTCGGTCAGGCGTACATTCTGACGGCGAAGTTTCTGATTCTCTTCTTCCAGTGGATTGCGCTCGGACCGCGGACCGCGTTTGCGCGGTTTCAGGGCCTCGAGCATTCCGGCTCGACGTTCTCGTCGCCAGCTCACCAAGTGCGAGGAATACAAACCCTCGCGACGGAGAAGCGCACCTATACCGCCTGGCGTGGCCGCCACGCTGTCAGCCTCCTGCAAGATGCGTTGCTTATACGCGGCGGTGAAGGTGCGTCGCTTGGCTTTGGCCACAACTTCGGGATCCGGGCGCGACGCCGATGTCGGAGCGGCGCCCGCTTCGGCTGTCGCTCCACTGCGCTTCGGCTCGCTTCGCTCGCCTTCGCTCCGTTCCGCGACAGCCGAACCCCCAGAAGAAAGAACAACCCCAAGAGAATTCCCGTTCATCTCTTTCCTTTTCCTTCTCGCCCTGCTCATTAAATAAGGGTACTAGACTTGTCTAAGCGATGTTGGCACGGAGGGTTCTGCTCCCCAAATCGCGACATTTAAGTTCGACGATGCGTAAACGAATTTTGCCTTCCGCTCACCGTAATTCGCATTGTTGCCAGG
>JAFAHS010000287.1 GCA_019237115.1 Deltaproteobacteria bacterium | reverse complement strand
CTATAATCTGTCGATCTGAGGTTCCGCTTCGAGCGCAACCTGGGCCCGATTACAGACCGTTTCGATCGCACTGAACATTCAATCCGACGGGCCTCCACAGCGGGTGACCGCGTCGCCACGACGCGCTCACCACTTTCTGCGGGGTCAATAACACGCGAATTGGTTTCCTGGCGCAAAAAGAATCCGCAACCGGTTGGCAAGACGGAAGGGTCGTCGGCCCTGCCACCTGACGAGTGTCCAGCAGGTCCGTGAAGATGATGCAACAGGCCGTCATCATGACTTGGGCGCGTGCGAAACACCGGTGTGACGAGAGCGGGCCGCGGATGCGACTCCCCGACGCAGCAGAAGATGCCCCGACACGTTGAGCACGCGCCTGAAAAAAACCACACCACCAGCAGAGAAAAATCGGGTTGGGTTGTGGACTTGTGTTCACCCTTTGTAAATTCGAAGCCTCAGGAGGCGGAGGTAATGCCATTTTTTCGAGTCCGATGGCGTGAAAATTCATTATGAAGATCGCGGCAGCGGAGAACCGGTGGTGCTGGTTCACGGCTTCGCCTCGAATGCGGAGAACAACTGGGGCATTACCGGATGGCTCGAACTGCTCGCGCGCGATCATCGTGTGGTCGCCCTCGATTGCCGCGGTCATGGTCAGAGCGACAAACCACACGTAGCTGCGGCTTACGCTTCAACGTTGATGGAAGACGATGTCACGGCCCTCATGGATCATGCGGGCATAAGGCGGGCGCTGCTGATGGGCTATTCGATGGGCGGGCGAATCTCTATGGGACTGCTGGTTCGGTATCCGGAACGGTTTCGGGCCGTGGTGCTCGGCGGAATCGGGCAGGTTGTCGCGGTCAATAATCCGGCGCGTCGCACTTCCATCGTCGAGGGTCTGCTCGCAGCCGACGGCTCCTCGGTCAAGGCCGAGATTGCCAAACAGTTCCATCGCTTCGCGGAATCAAATCGCAACGACCTGAAGGCATTGGCGGCCTGCATGGGCGCGGATCGTTCGACTATCAGCGCCACCGCGTTCGCGAATAACCGGGTGCCAGTTCTTCTCGCGGTCGGAAGCAAGGATACGGTGGTCGGCTCGACTCGCGCCCTGGCTTCGACAATCCGAAACAGCCGCCTGGTGGAAATCGAAGGCCGCGACCACCTGAACACCCCTGGCGACAGGCGCTACAAGGAAGCGGTGCTGGAGTTCTTCGCTGATGCTCCGGCGTAAGACTGGAGTGCGAATTAATCGGCTCTTACCACCTCTGGCTTCTGGCGGGTCGCCCTTTTGGCGGGTTGCCTTGACCCCGGATGAATTGCTGAAAGGCTGTGAGGTGTAGGAGCCGAAGGGCGAACCCGGAGGGATCCGGTACGCGAGGAGAACCTTATGTCGAGCAATCCACCATTGCCGCCCTTTTCCCGTGACACCGCCACCCGGAAAGTTCGTCTCGCCGAAGATGGCTGGAATTCCCGCAATCCGGAAAGGGTCGCGCTGGCCTATAGCGAAGACTCCCGCTGGAGGAACCGCGCAGAATTTGTGAACGGACGGGAACAGATCGTGTCATTCCTTACGCGCAAGTGGGCCCGAGAACTCGACTACCGTTTGCTCAAGGAGCTCTGGGCATTTACCGAGAACCGGATCGCGGTGCGCTTTGCTTACGAGTGGCACGATGACTATGGAAATTGGTTTCGCTCATACGGGAACGAAAATTGGGAATTTGAGGAGCACGGCCTCATGCGGGTTCGTCTCGCGTCCATCAATGACCTGCCGATCCATGAGTCACAACGCAAGTATCATTGGGTGCTCGGGCGCCGCCCCGACGACCATCCGGGATTGAGTGATCTCGGGCTCTAGATCGCCGCCGCAGAGTTGTATGGAACCCTCACTCGTGGGCCGCCCGAGGCCGCAAGGCTAGGAAAGCAGTGGCGAAGCGATCGTTCCGCCAAGCCTGTACGGAACCCCGTTGGGCGGATGCGGGAGCAGGTTGATGAGGAAGGCGAGGCCTTGGCGAGCGGTGGCCGATGGCGCCAACATGAATTGCAGCGCCAGCGCGCTTTGGTGCCAATCTTCGGGGTCGAGACGAATTGAACCATGGCCATCGATCGCCAGATCACCCTCGCTGCTTTTCAGTTTTTCCACTTGCAAAATTCCCTTGTCGAGGCGGACCTTCACATCGACTTCGCCCAGTCGGGTGGCGGGCATCGGTCCGGGAATGCGGATTAGGAAACCCTTCGCGACCAGGTGCGCCGCACCGCCGTTGTCGATGGGCGAAACCGGATCGATTGCGATTTTTCCATCGCCGGAAAGTTCTCCGCCGAGGGCTGCCCCGATCTGCCTGAGTAGATGAAGACTCGCCAGGTCAAGCTTGCTCGCGTCGAAGCTGATCCTCGCCCCGTCTCCCAGCCGATGCACGTTGAACCATAGTGAACCGCCATAACTGTCGGCGTTGCCACTGACGCCCGGATGGAGCAGCAACAGCGAGCCGAGCGCAGGCCAGATGTGTACGCTGCGGCTCTGGAAGATGGGCGGCGTGCCCGGGGTTAGCGATCTGATGCTGACATTGCTCAGGCGTGCGCCGAACGGCAGCGCGAGCTCCTGTTCCGTGCTGTCAAAGCGCAGGCCCAAGGGCGACAAGACCCCCTGGATCGCGGGTGTATATGGAAAGGTCGCGAACAGAAAGACCAGGAAGAGTGCAAACCCCGCAATTCCGTACCAGAGTTCCAGCCGATGCGCCCGCCAGTAGTCGAGACTCAAAAACTGCATGAGGTCAGGCGCTGCGGCCCAGCGCCACGCACGTAAGATCGACGTCAAAGGAATGGGTATTCTGCATGCGACGTTGAATGCGAAGGTTGGCGATGCCCACCGGCATCGGCAAGGTGCGCACCGCGTACAGGGCATCGACAATTTGGGCAAGACTTACGTCGTTCAACTTTAGCTGGACACTGTATTGCACCAGTCCGTCGGGAAGTTTTCGGTCTGCTTGCGGGATGATCGACGCGATTTTTTCGTGCCCCACGCTCTTGCTGAAAGACGCCTCTACCACCGAGAACAGAGAGAAGTCCTTTCCACCCGGCACGGTACTGTGCTGCACGGCGTTGAGATCCGCCTTGACGGTGGCGTAGGTGGCAACCAGCCGCTGAACCCCTGCCAGGTCATGCTCGCGCGTCGCGATCCGTTCATCGAGGCCGTCGACATAATCGGCAATCGGCGAATAGATCAGGTTGTAAACCACGAACAGCGCGAGCAGGCCCGCCGCCATTTGGACCAGCAAGCGCTCGCGCTTTTCGAGCTTGTCGTACCGGGCGCGGGCCTGCGCCACGTACGGGTCGATCTGCGCGCGCAACCGGCGGGTCTGCGGCTCGAGAAAGGCCCTTAGCCGCTCTCGCAGCTCGGCGAGATATTCGCGCAGGGTGGTCACGGAGTGCCTTCGGCGCCTCTGAAATCGGCGCTCAGTCGGAACTCGACCTTGTTGGGCTCATTGCTGGAATTCGCGTGCGTCACCTCGATCGACCCAAACGCACCTGACTGGTCGAGCGCGCGTTTCACCTGGTCGACGGTACCGAACGAGTCGGCCAGGCCGGTGACGCGCAGCCCGGTCGGATCAACCTGAAATTCCTCGAGTTCCGCCGGGATGCGCGGGGGCAGCGTCTGCGAGACGGTCATCAGGGTGTCGAGCGCCGAGTTGCGGCTGGTATTGCCGCCGAGCAGGCGAAGCTGCTTGTCCATCGACGAGATTCCCGAGCGCAACTGGCCCATCGGGTCGGAGGACGCATCCCCACCCAGAACCGGCGCCGCCATTTTGGCGATCTCGTGGTCGAGCAGGTGCAGGTGATGAATTTTTCCATACACGCCCAGCACGAAGCGAAGCAGCATGAACCCGGCCAGAGCGGCGGCGAGGATGCCGGTGGTGTAGAACGGAGTCAGGTCGCCGCGCGTCCTGCCGCGAAAGGCGAACTCACCCTGACGAAAATTGAGCAGCTCGACCGGATGGTTTGGCATTTCGCCGAGCAGCATCGCGACCGGGCTGACGAAACGAATCATGTCGGGATGCGCGCCTTCGAACAGCGCGGAGCAATCGAAATCCTGGGTGGCCAGGGCAAGCGCATCCGAAAGGCTGCCGCGCAGCTTCGGGATCATTGCGCCGCGCCCGGTGATCACCAGGTCGGCGTGATCCAGCTCGCCGGTATGCGCAAGAATCGTCTGGCGCAGGGTGTTGACGATTGGCGCCATCTCGTCCGCCGAGCGCGCGGCACCTTGCGGGGTAAGCAGCCCGGCCGCGATGGTTCGCATCGCGCGCGGAATTCCCTTCTGGTCGAGCAGCACGAACGAGGTCGAACTCTGCTCGGCGTCGATCACGAGGTGGGCACTGGCCTGCTTCCCGTTCTTCGATCGTGCAAACAGCGCGGCAACCGCAAACGGCGTAATGGTCACGGTTTTGGGATCGAGTCCGGCGCTGGCAAGCAGTTGAAGATGGTTTTGCATTTCCTGCTTGCGCGCGGATGCGGCCAGCACCAGCGAATTGTCACCCGATCGTCCGACCCGCACGAAGGTCACCGCGGCGCCATCGACCGGAAACGGCAGATGCTCCTCGAGTGCGAAGGGAACCACCTGATGGAGCTTGCGCAGATCGCGGAACGGCAATTCGAGCAGCCGCTTTGCCACCGAATCGGTCGGAAGGGCGGAAATCACAACATCGGGGTGCCCGGTCTTTTCCGTCAGGCGACGCAGGGCGGGCGCGAGATTCTCCTCGCCCTCGGCGCGATGGGCCTCAAACACGCCGATGAATTGAAAAGAGTTCCAGGTGCGATCCGCAGTGGCGGCGCGCAGCCGGTCTCCGGCGATTTCTATCGCTAGTATGCGCTGCGGCATTTCGGGTTAGCTGCCTAGTCCTCTTGCCAAGATATGAGCAGCCCCGTGCCGTTAGGCTGGCGCCGAAAAGTCGCGTGGACCAGCTTGCGGGCCCCTGCGAAAGTCCCCATCCCGTTTATGGTAAAGAAATTACTGCGCGTGGTTAATACCTTGGACAGATCGGTGATGTACTGGCCGAGGCCCGGGATGTTACCCACGTCGGTCAGGTTGGAAAAAGGCCTGATCATCCGCGCCGTGACGACCGCCTTGATCAAGTCCGGATTGGCGAAGAGCTGGGGACTCAAGGCGGCCAGAACCTCCGGCGGGGCGGTATTCGCGTTCACCTGCATCTCCGGAACAACCGTGACAAACGGGAGCAGGCGATGAAAAGTCGCGTCATCGACCCCGCGCACCATCTTCAGGTCTCCAATCGTCGGCATGAGTCCGTTGCGCGGCGCATAGGGTGGCATGAGTCGCAGGTAGTAGTCCATTTCTGCACCCCCCTGCGGGGTGGGGATGCTGTCGGCGTCGATCCAGTCGGCCAGCGCCGGAATGATCTCCGGAGGAATGTTCAGGATCGCGAACAGCCGCTCCAGCACCAAGGCGTATTGAGGATCGATCTCGCCGGTAGTCGGATTGACCAGCTGATTGATGTTGAGCTTGCGGGTTTCGTCGATGACTGATATCGACGCGGTTCCGCCATCGACGTTGACCGGCGGAAAGGGCGCCGCCCACACGTCGTTGAGACTGTCGTAGGGGGTCTGCATCAGCGCATCCATGCGGGAGTCTTCGGCGAGCAGTCCCAGCCCTACCGCCACGCTCGAGCGCGCCAGAAAATATGCGCGCAATTCGTTGGCCTGGTTGGCCGCCGACAGGTAGCCAAGCGCGGCGGTGGTCCCGAAATCCATGACGATAAGCGTCATCAGGGCGACGCCGAGCAGGACCACCAGCAGCGCGACTCCACGCGGGTTCGTCTTGCGGGGGTTCACCATTGCGCGATCGCCATCGGCACGGTTACCTGGGTCGAGAACGCCAGCGGCTCACCCCGGGGTCCGGCCAGGTTGAGATCGATGGACACCGCGACCGGCACCTGCCGCCCGGGCGACATGTTTTCGGAATTCCAGACCTGGGCCCATTGCTCTCCGTCGAAGTAGCGGAGCTTGAGGCTCACCATGTTGTCGGCAACAATGATTGGCGCCTGTTTGTCGCCGGGGCCGAGGCCGCTGTACTGCGAGCGCTCCAGAAGGAACCAGCCGCGATGGTTGGGGTTAGGGACAGCACTGTAGGTCACGATATCTTCAGCGCCATACCCGTCGAGCGATCGGCGATGGCCCGCATCCAGCGTCGAAACCGTCAGCGTGTTGACCGCAGAACCGCCCTGATATTTGGCGGCGCCCAGGACCAGCACCCGGCTGGGAGCGAGCGGAGTCTGAACCGCGCCGCGAATCTCGTTGCTCATTTGCCAAAGAATCGCACGGCCACTCCGTTCGGAATACAAGCGCTCTTCCGCGTGAAGCTTGCTGGTGGCCACCGCATGAAACGATTGGGCGAGCATGAGGACGATAAGCCCCAGGATTGACACCGCCAGCATCAGTTCCAGGAGGGTGAAGCCGGGCGTGGCGCGCAGCATTCGGTAACTGCTCATCATTCCTCGAGTGGCGCCGGAACCGGGTTGTGAAGGTATTCGGTTATCGAAAAAATGCGCGAGAACTTGGGTCCATAGAAAACCATGACCCTCACCTTGCGCACGTCGGGGAAAATTCCCGATTCCAGGACGTCTCGTTCCCAGCGGAATTTCTGGTACTGCCCGGGGAAATAGCGTTCGAAATTTCCCTTGGTTACACCGAGTTGTGGAAACTGCTCCAGCTCCGCCTGGGTCATGATGGTCTGGCACAGCATCCCGGCACGCGAGATGTCGCGGCTGTGAATCACGCTCTCCAGGCTCTGATGATGCAGGGTAAGCAGCGCGAGCAGCGCGATTCCCAGCACCGCCATTGCCACCATGACCTCCAGGAGAGTGAAACCGGCCGCCTCCGGGCCGCGCGCGACAGGAGCCGGGCGACGACGGCAAATCATCGCGTCAGCGCCTGCGTCATCGAGAGATCACCTTCGGCGACGATCACGCGGCCGGTGACCGGATTGAACGCCAGCGTCATCACGTGACCCGACAAATCGATCAGGTGGATGAGCGTGGCGTCGACGTACCCCTCCGGGTAGAACTGCGTCGCCACGGTGCCCGCGCTGAAGGTTCCGAGGTCGCCCACGGTCACGTCGCGGATGGCGATCGAGGGCGGCATCGTGACCGGCGCGCTGGCGCTGCTGTGGTCCGGACCGAAGGTGGGGGTCGGCACCGCGTAGGGGTCAAGGCGCAGCACTCCGTAAACCTGATGATCGAGGTCGAAGACCAGCCGCAAAAAAACCTTCTGCGCGGACGCCTGGTCGAACAAGTAGGATGCGCGGCCGGCCAGGCGGCGCGCTTCGCTCCTGAGGCGGGCCTTGCGGTAGCCGCCGGTGTAAGGGACCGCGAGGGTGAACATCAGGGCCATGATGAAGATAACGATCGCAAGTTCGAGCAGCGTGAACCCGGGCGCCGAGCTCGGGCGCCCCCCGGTCGACCGCCTCGGTCTCGTGGCAACTCGGCGGGGGAAAGGCACGCTAATCATGATTGGCTCAGGTCGAGCTGCCGTCTATATCATCGGCGCTTTGTACGCCGTCGGGACCGAAGGACTTGAGCGCATAGCTGCTGCCGTCGCTTTGATAGAAATACTGGTTGCCCCACGGATCGTTCGGGAGTTTTTCGATATAGCCGCCTTGCTCGTAGTTGCTCGGCACGCGCCCTGCGGTCGGAGGACTTACCAGGGCCTGCAGCCCCTGGTCGGTGGTCGGGTAGGAACCGTTGTCGAGATAGTAGCGATCCAGCGCCTGCTTCAACTCCTGGATATCCGCTTGAGCCTTGGTGCGTTTGGCGCGGTCGGCGACGCCGCGCAGGCGGGGAACGACCATCAGTGCCAACAGCCCGATGATCAGGATCACGACCATGATCTCGATCAGGGTGAACCCGTCCTGGGCCCTGAACCTTCTGTTCATCGCACAGTCCGCCTACTGCATGATCTGATTGAGCTGGAATATCGGCAAGAGCACCGCAACCATCATGAACACGATAACAGCCGCCATCATCAGGGTCATCATGGGCTCAAGAATGGTAGTGACCTGGCTCAGCGAATGCGCAACCTCGCGCTCATAGTTGTCGGCGACCCGTTCCAGCATCCGCTCCAACTCGCCCGAGCGTTCCCCCACCCGGATCATCTCGATCAGCATGGGCGGAAACAGTTTACTCTGCGAGAGGGTCTGCGCCATGCCATGGCCCTCGCGAATTTCCTCCCGGCTTTTTTCAATCGCCTCGCGCAACAGGCCGTTGGTGACGACTGCTTTCACCGCGTCCAGCGCCGGCAGCAGCTGCACACCCGCCTCGAGCAGGGTCGCCAGGGTGCGTGCGAACCTCGCGCAGACGATTCGTACCACCGTCTGGCCAACGTACGGCAGCCGCAGGGTCATGCTGTCATAGAATCGCCGTCCGCGGGCGGTCGAGAGACCGTAGAGAATTCCGGCGGTCGCGCCGAGCAAAGCGACGGCAATCCACAACCAGTAGCCGGTCAGGAACGACGACACCGCGATCAGGATTTGGGTCGCGAGCGGAAGTGCGGCGTGTTGTTGCTCGAAGATGGTCGCCACCTGCGGAACCACGTAGGTGACCAGGAACGTCATGATCGCGGTGCCGACGATGATCATGATGATCGGATAGGTGAGGGCGGCACGGACCTTGGCCATGAATTCCGCCTGCCGTTCGTTGTAGTCGGCCAGCCGATCCAGTACCGCCTCCAGCGCAGCTGCCTGCTCGCCGGCTCGCACCATGCCGACGTAGAGGTCGGAGAAGATATGTGGATGCACCTTGAGCGCATCCGCGAGCGACGAACCCTCGCGCACGCGCTCGCGTACCTGTGACAGGATCCGTTTGACCGGCGCGCGCGAGCTCTGTTCGGCCAACGCCCCGAGCGCGTCCACCAGTTGGACGCCGGCACCGAGAAGTGACCCGAGTTGCCGGGTCAGCAGTGCCAGGTCCCCGGCCGACATACCCCGCCGGCGGAACGGAATTTCTCGCTTCGCCCGCGGCTGGCCGACGGACTCTTCGGCAAGGTCGGTAGGAAACACTCCGGAGCCGCGCAATTTCTCACGCGCGGTGCGCGCGCTGTCCGCGTCGATAACGCCGGAAACCGAACGGCCCTCGGTCGACAGTCCGCGATACGCAAAAACCGGCATGATCGGGAGGGCGATTACTAGACGACTTCTTCCTGGGTCTGGCGCAGGAGTTCCTCGATGGTGGTCTCGCCGGCCAGGATTCGCTCTGCGCCGTCCTGGCGCAGCACCTTCATGCCCAACGAGGTGCAGTGGCGGCGCAGAGTCGCGGCATCGCTGTTTGCCATTACCAGGGCGCGGATCTCGTCGTCCACTACCATCAGTTCCTGAATTGCAAGGCGTCCGCGATAGCCAGTCGCGCGACACGCGCGGCATCCCTTGGCACGATAGAGCTGCTTCTCCATATGAGAGGGGTCCAGGCCGATACGAGCCAGCTCGGCTTCGGTGGGCGAGTAGGCTTCGCGGCACTCCGGACACAGACGGCGGACCAGGCGCTGCGCCAGCACGGCGAGGATCGACGACGAGACCAGGAATGGTTCGATCCCGAAATCGAGCAAGCGGTTCACCGCGCCAAAGGAATCATTGGTGTGCAGCGTGGAGAACACCAGATGGCCGGTGAGCGCGGATTGAATCGCAATTCCCGCGGTCTCTCCGTCGCGGATTTCGCCAACCATGATAACGTCGGGGTCCTGCCGGAGAATCGAACGCAATCCGCTGGCGAAGGTCAAATCGATCTTCGGGTTTACTTGCATCTGGCCGACGCCGCGCAGCTGGTACTCGATTGGGTCCTCGATCGTGATGATGTTCTTTTCCGGGGAATTGATGCGGCTCAGGCACGCGTACAGGGTCGTCGACTTACCCGAGCCGGTGGGTCCGGTTGCCAGGATAATCCCATGGCTCTGGCGGATGAGGCGATCCAGCTTGCGCAAGTTTTCACCGGAAAACCCCAGGTGGTCGAGGTCGGTAACGACAGCAGCCTGGGCGCGATCGAGCAACCGCAGGACCAGCCGCTCGCCGAACGCGGTCGGGATGGTGGAGACGCGGATATCGATATCGCGGCCGGCAATGCGCAGCCGAATGCGTCCGTCCTGGGGTAGCCGTTTCTCCGCGATATTCAGGCCCGCCATGACCTTGACGCGCGAGGTTATCGCGGGCTGGAAGCGCTTGGGCGGGTCAAAGACGTCATCCAGCATGCCATCGACCCGGAAGCGGACCACCATTTCGGTCTCGAACACTTCAATATGGATGTCGCTGGCGCGGTCCTTGACCGCTTGCGAAAGAATCCCGTTGACCAGCTTGATGATCGGCGCTGAATCCTCGGCATCCAAAAGGTCGCGAGGCTCGGCCGCCAGCTCGCTCGCCGAGGGGAGCCGTTCTTCATCGAGATCGAACATCAGCTCTTCGGCGGTGGTGGTGGTTGCGTTGTCGTAGGCGCGGTTGATGGCCTCATTAATCACTTCCATCGGCGCCAGCACCGGCAGCACGGGGGCGCCGAACAGGATGTGCAGGTCGTCGAGGGGCTGGTAGTTGGCCGGGTCAGCGATCGCGACGGTTACTCCGTCCTCGTCGGCGTGCAGTGGCAGCAGGTGATTCTTTTTTGCGTAGTTGATGGGGATCTTGGTGACCAGGGTCTGATCGAGCGCGTGCTCATCGATGTGCGCCTGAAAGGGCATGCGGTATTCCTGCGCCAGCGCCCGGGCAAGGCGCTGGGGTTCGAGCGCGCCCATTTCCACCAGGACTTCGGCCAGTTCCTGGCCCGGTTTGCGCCGCTGCCGTGCTCTATCGAGGTCTTGCGGGGATACCCAGGAACGGTCGAGCAGAATGCTCTCGAAGCTCTTACTCGCGGTAGCCATCAGAGATTTCTCGGCATAAAGGTGCGAACCGGCAACGGGTTTCGAGCAACCGTATTATGCCCTCCGGCCATCGCGAATTACGGTCCGAGCCAATTACACATGATGGCGCCGTGAGGTTGCAAGCACGTTCCAGCTCGATTCCTAATAGTGGCTTGTTTGGCCAGACGTATTACCTGGGCCCATAATTGCACTACCGTTGATTCCCGCCCCGAAACCGCTCCTTTCTTTTGCGGGCATCGTATGCTCGGCTTCAGCCCAGGAGATCAGTTTGCCGTCCGTAAACCTGAGATCGAGAAAGGTTCCCTTGTCACCTTCCTTGGTCGAGGTGTACAGCAGGGCCGCCGTAATGTCGTTGGAATTCGGCTTGTAAGCGTAGCTCCAGACCTCGGTCGTATCACTGGGATACTGACGCAAAGAAGGTTCACCGAACTGCCTGTGAACCTCTGACATCGACTCGCCCTGTTTGAGCTGGTCGGACATGTGTGAGGCTTTTATCCGGGTTCCGGCCTGGTAGAAGACCCCGCATCCGGCGAGATTTGCGAGCCACATCGCCAGCAAGATTCGAGAAATAAATGGTGCGTGCCGAACCATCGCCCGGATTTTGTTGGGCAGGCAGGAGGTTGTCAACGCTGTTCTCAAACGAGCACCACACCCAGGGGCTCGGGTCGCGACCCAAACCGCGCGGCGATACGAATCAACCTGTTCGCGATCGGTCGGCGACCCGAGTGCTCCTTCTTTCCAGCATCAATTTCTCGACCGGGAACCCCTTCTCTGCGATCAATACGGTCACCAGCAAGGGCGATGGTTTTTCGCCACAGGCAACTCGCCGAGGGGGTGTGCTATACAAAATCTGATGATAGCAAGCACGGGAGACCCGGATGCCTCGCAGGCTTCATCTGGTTAAAGGCGCTTCCCAGCGCGGAGCGCTGGTCTATGGGATGAGAATTTTTGACGGCCAGGTTGCATCGGTTGAAGATGCACGTGTCACCCTCATGGATGGAAATTCAGGCCGCGTAGCCATGCATTACATCGAAGGAACGCGGGCCCAAATCCGGCGTCAGCTCATGCAGAGCATCGACGCCTTCTTCGAACTGCTCGATGAGCCCGTAGAACGGAAGTGAGGAGCCAATGAAGCTGGAATTCATCAAGTATGAAAAGCGCGACCACATCGCGTACATTACCTTTAACCGTCCCGAGCGGATGAACGCGCTGCATCCCGCGTGTCATGTCGAGATGGACCAGGTGTGGGATGACTTCGTCGCCGACCGCTCCATGTGGGTTGCGATCGCCACCGGCGCGGGCGACAAGGCGTTTTCGGCCGGCAACGACCTGCGCTGGACCGCCGAGCATCGCGGCGAGCAGCCGCTGCGGTCGAAGGGCGGTTTTGCGGGGATAACCGCGCGTTACGATATTTTCAAGCCGATTATCGCGGCAGTGAATGGCTTCGCGCTGGGCGGCGGGTTTGAAATCGCGCTTTCCTGCGACATTATCATCGCGGCCGAGCATGCTCGCTTCGGATTGCCCGAACCACGCGTGGGACTGATGGCCGCGGCCGGTGGAGTCCATCGGCTCCCCCGCCATATCCCGCTCAAAATCGCGATGGGCTTGATGCTGACCGGCAAACATATTACCGCGCAGGAGGCCCACAAGTGGGGTATCGCTAACGAGGTGGTGCCCCTCAAGGACCTGATCCCAGCTTCGGAGCGATGGGCGCACGAAATCATGGAATGTTCGCCGCTCTCGGTGCAGGCCAGCAAGGAAGCCGCGCTCACCGGGCTGGGGCTCCCGGTCGAAGAAGCCATCGCGAAGCCCTACGAGGGTCAGGCGCGGCTCTTCCGGTCAAAAGATGCAGTTGAGGGGCCGCTGGCATTTTCGCAAAAGCGCAAACCCAACTGGACGGCCGAATAAGCCATGGGCGACCTGTGGAAGGCGGGCGAACTCGCACGGTCGATGATGGTTATCGCCACGACCGCCGGCTTCCCGCCCTTCGACAGTGGGGCCTTCTGGGGAATCTTAAGCCTGTGGGGCATCGTCACGATTTTGTTCGATGATGAAACTCCGCGCGGCATTCCCGGCATCGAACATTTGTCGCCCCATCCAAGGCACGACACGCAAGGCGAGCATCCGTAGAGTCAGCGGCGCGCCCCTCTCCCCGGATTTGCGTTCCAGCTCAGTTGAGGGTCGGACACGCTCGAAGCTGATCGGCACGGCCTCTGCGCCACGCGCGGCCGGCCGGCGCCAGAGACGGCGTGAGCGTGAATCGGGCGACGGGCGCATCTCTGGTCGGGTCGCGAAATCCGAAGGAGTCGCCCCGAATCGGGCTCCAAGTAGAGCGACGTTCGAAATGAACAGATGGAGGCCGGAAAGGCCGAGCCCAGGGTTATCACACTTTGCCTTTGCCGCGGCGGCTCCTGGCGCGGGGTCCCGAGCCATAATCGGCAATTGGCTCGTCACGTTCACGCACCGCCTGTCGAAAACCGGCCTCCTGCCGGCGCCGTACGAAATCGAGACCCTTAGCGGCGGAAGCGCGACGGGAGCGCCCCAGCTCTACTTTTCCTTGAGACGCGGGTCGTCGCTCGAAATGCAGACAGCAGTCCATTGTACAGACCGCATCATCAAGTGGGTTGGCTCCAGTTCCATTCGACAAGGTTGAATGCCAGCGTTGTTGAAATCCTTCTAGAAGTTTCAGGCGAACGATTCGCGCAGCTTCGCAATCTGCCGAAGCCTCAAATGAACGAGAGATTAACTTTCCGCTACCTTATGTTCGCGCGCGGTTCGGGGAAACCGATCCAATAACATCGCGGTTCATCGAACTGCGGCGAGCTCATCGGTTTCGCCAGAAGGAGCGTGTTTTCAAGGGCTTCCTTACCGCATCTGATTTGAATCCGTGCTTCTTCGACGCCGTGATGAACTGCGACCGCTCCGAGCGCTCGAAGCACGGCGAACACTGCTCACGCCTGACCGTGACCCTTGACGACCGAAAGCAGTTACCCGAACTAAAGAGGCATCGTCGACGTGGCCTTCGGATAACGGGTCGCGAGGCTCTCACTCTTGATCGCGCGAAGGTGATCCACGGCTTCGCGAACTCGACTCGCTCTATCGCCTCATCGTTCGCCGGTCTAGGCGGCGGCGCGCGCGAATGTCAGCGCATCGCCAGCACCCGCTCGAGCGCCGGCCGCTCCCCGCATTGCCTGGCCCATCGTGCGACGTTGGGCGGACTGTCGAGCTCGAGGGGGCTCACCCGCTGGAGTTCGCGCGGATCGAGCCCGTCAAGAAACGGCGTCCTGAGTGCGCGATGATTCGAGCCAAGCACGCCGAAGATGTTCAAGTCCGCGACGCTGAACGTATTGCCCAAAATATAGGGGCGATCGCGCAACGCGCCGTCGAGCACTCCGACGGCCTTGCGAAACGCCTGCTCGCCCGCGACAGCCTCGGCTTCAGTCCGCTGTCCCTCGGGCAAAAACATCCGATGCATCAATGTGCGCACGATCGGCGGTTCCCCCTCGGTCATCGCCCAGATCGACCATTGGACCGTGCGCGACTGATCATCGAACGTTTCAGACCAGAGGCCTTTGGCCGCGCCGTACTTGCGCGCGAGATGGATGTTAATCGCGAGCGATTCAAAGAGCACGAGCCCGTTGTCTTCGAGCGCCGGGATGCGTCCGTTCGGATTGATTGCGAGGTACTCAGGCGCCTGCGTGCCGCCGTCGGCGAAGTTAACCGCCACGTTCTCGTACGCGATGGCGAGTTCCTCGAGCATCCAGAGGCAGCGGGCGCTGCGCGACTTGGGAGTTCCGTAAAGCTTGATCGTCATGGCTTGAGGTCGAGCGCGATGGTTGCGCGCACCTGATACTGCCAAGCTTCGCCATTGAAAATCAAACGAGGATACGCTCAAGCACCCAGCGACAGCGATAAGGCTGAGGTCATGGCTCTGAACCAACATTTGAGGATGCGTTCAATCAGAAAGACGTAACCGCAGCGGTTACGTCTTGTGATGGCTTGCTACTCGGATGACCCGGACGCGATCTTCTCCGATGAAACAATCCCGTTTCAGTTCAACAAAGCGGAGTTATCCAAGGAATTGCGAGGTTTTTCCAATCGGCGTCCAACTACCATTTTAGCAACGAACCGGTCGATGTGTTGGTAAGCGGCGACCTGCCGTCGTGCGTTCCATCGCTCGCAACACTTGGACCGATAAGAGTGGCGCACACACACAAACCAGCCGCGGCACTCATGTGGACAGAAAAGAGGGGGTAAGTGGCTCATCTGGCACGAGCATGCCTCGGTTCCGTACGATCCGGCGACCGGCAAAGCCGTATTCAACGCCAAGCCGTAAACGCAGGTCGGCCAGCGGAAAGGAGATCCAGAAAGAAGATCCAAGGCCCTTGCGGGTGCAACGGCATCACGACCAACCACTCGTCAAACTCGCGAATGTCCGCTGTGGGCCTCTTCAAGGAAAGCGTCCAGGGTTCTGGGGTCAATGGCTGTCAAAAGACCGGCCAAATGCGAGCCCGATTTGCGTGAGCCTCAGCCGATGATCTTGTTGAGCGGGTACTCGACTATTCCTACCGCACCGGCCTCGAGCAGCTTGGGGAACAGCTCCCGCACGGTCTGCTCCGCGATCACGGTTTCGACGGCGAGCCACTCCTTGCCCTTGAGATTCGGGTGCGGGTAGAGCTGCGACACGGTCGGGGCGGTGATGGACGGGAGCAGCTCGATAACTTTTTTCAGGTTTTCGCGGGCCACGTTCATTTTGATGCCGACCCGGCTCTCGGCATCCAGCGCACCGCGAATCAGCACGCCGATCTGGCGAATCTTTGCCTGCTTCCAGCGGTCTTCCCATGACTGCGGATTTGCGACCAGGACCGGATTCGAGGTCAGCAGTTCCTCAACAATCCTGAGGCCATTGGCGCGCAGGGACGATCCGGTTTCGGTAACGTCGACTGCCGCATCGACGATACCCTCGGCCACCTTGGCTTCGGTCGCTCCCCACGAAAATTCAACCTCTGCTTTAATTTTCCGCTGCGCGAAGACCCGCCGGACGAACCCCACAATCTCGGTCGCGATGCGCTTGCCTTCCAGGTCTTCCAGGCACCTGACCGGGGACCGTTCCGGAACGCAGAGCACCCAGCGGGAGGGATTCAAAGATACCTTGGAGTAAATGAAGCTTTCGATCTCGAGCAGTTTGACGTTGTTCTCGACGATCCAGTCGCTGCCGGTAATCCCGGCATCGAGCGAGCCGTCCGCAATATAACGCGGCATCTCCTGAGGACGGAGAATCCTGCACGCCAGCGACGAATCGTCGATGTTGGGGATGTAGGACCGCGCGTCGACCGAGATTCGCCAGCCGGACCTGCGCATCAACTCGAGCGTCTGCTGCTCGAGGCTGCCTTTGGGAATTCCGAATTTGAGAATCGCCTCGGGCCGTGGCTCAGCTTTGCGCTGCTTCATCGAGGCGTCTTTGACTGATGCCCATAGGCGGGCCCGTACTTGGCGGGGTCCACCTTGCGCGGTTCGACTTCGCGCCATTCTCCATTTTCGAGCCGGCGGTAGAAGCATGATTCGTGGCCGGTGTGACAGGCCGCCCCGTCGCCCATCTGCTCGACCATCAGGACGATGGTGTCCTCGTCACAGTCGATGCGGATCTCTCTTACCACCTGGAAATTTCCCGACTCCTCGCCCTTGCGCCACAGGCGCTCGCGGCTGCGCGAGAAGTAGCACGCGCGTCCGGTCGCCACGGTTTCCTCGAAGGCTTCGCGGTTCATGTAGGCGAACATCAGCACGCGCCGGCTGGCGTGGTCGACCGCAACCACCGGGACCACGCCGTTGCCTTTCGCGAAATCGATTGCCGCCGAAGCTTGCGTTGTCATAGGCCTTAAGTCTCGACGCCGGACCGCCACGGGAGGTGATTCGTACCACGAGAACTAGTAAGTATTTGTGAAAGGCTGATTTGATTCAACGCCACCCACCGCGGTAACTGGCTTTTCCCGAAAAGTGCCTTGCTTGTAGCCAAAGGCAGGCAGCCCGCCTGAATATCGAGCTGCCAGCGTGGGTGGCGTCAACCGCGGAAGCTATTTCCTTTGGGGTAGCTGGCGAGTAAATTTGCGCTGCTTATGAAGACATTCCCAGAGCCGGTTATGGCCGTTCTGCCACGGTCGCGCCCGCCCCTGATTCTGCTGGCTACTTTCGCCCTCGGCCTCGTGCTCAGCGCCTGCCACGCGAGTCCTGCGGGGTTTTTGCAGAAGCATCCGAACGTAGCGCCGTTCAATTTTCAAATTGCGCTGGGGCCCAATCAGTACCAGATAGCCGGCTACCTGGCGCGCAGCAGCGATGCGGGCCGCCTTCCCGCACTGCTGGTGTTAAGCGGTGACGGGGACAGCGCGGAGCGCTGCATCGATGCGAACAGCGGTGTGGTGGCGATGGGAATTCACGTCGCCTGCGTGAGCATTCCCGGTTACGGCCGCTCCTCGGGGCCGGGGCGTTTTGTGGGTCCGCCGACCGTGGCGGCCTCGCGACGGGCGCTTGATCTGCTGGCGGCGCGGCCCGAGGTGGATCCCGCCAAGGTCGCGGTCTGGGGATCCGGGGACGGCGCCGTCGCGGCGGGTCTGCTGATGGACTACGATTCGCGTCCGCGCGCGCTGATTCTCCAATCGGGCGCGTATGACCTGGTAAAGCTGTGGCCACAGGCTCCGTTGCGCACCAAGCTTGCGATTATTCACCAGGTGTGGCCCAGCAAGCGGGTGCTCGCGGAGCGCAGTGTGATTCAGCATCTTCCCGAGCGGCTGGATTGCAGTGTCCTGATTCTTCACGGCGAGGGCGATCGCGCCATGCCAGTCAGCCAGGCGGTGAGGCTCGCCAGCGCGCTGCGGGAACGGGGAGCGCATGTCGAGACGCGCTACTATCCCGACGCCTCGCATCACATTGCCAAGCGGATCATCGAACCCGAGCTGCGCGCCTTCCTGCGGGAAAACCTCTTGCAGACCGCGCGAGCCGGCGACTGAGCTACTCAGTCGAGGTCTTTGAGCGCCGCGAGTACCTGCGCGGTGTGCCCGGCCACCTTCACTTTGGGAAAGACCTTGCGCACCACGCCATCCCTGCCGATAACGAAGGTGGTGCGCTCGATTCCCATGAATTCGCGCCCATAAAGGGATTTCTTCTTGTACACACCGTAAGCGCGCCCGACCTCGTTTCCCACGTCGCTCAGCAGGGGGAAGTTCAAGTCGTGCTTCGCGCGAAACTTCTCGTGGAGGGCGGTCGAGTCGCCGCTGATACCCACCACCTGCGCACCGGCCGACCGAAGTGCCGCCTGCTGGTCGCGAAAGCTGCAAGCTTCGATCGTGCATCCCGGCGTTAGGTCTTTCGGGTAGAAGTAGAGCACGAGCTTTTTGGTTCCGATCAGATCGGCCAGCTTGACGGTGTTCCCCGCATGGTCGGCCAGCGCAAAAGCGGGAGCTTTGCGGCCTTCCAGCGAACTCGAGTCCTTGGCGGCCGCCGCGGCTGCAGTCGACTTACCCTTGGGCGGAGCTTTTTTCTTGGTCGGCATGAGGTCTGATTTAGGCGCTACGACGGGCCGACGCAATGATTTCGCTGCCATTTCCGGCCGAAAACCCGGTTCGGCGGAGACCTGAAGACAGCTCAAAACTGCATACCGAGCGTTTAGGCGTAAGATTTCCAGACCCTAGTTGACCCGCCTTGAGCTTGGCTCTAAACTTCCCCGCGGATTCCGCGGGCGAAGCAACCTTTCCATGGCCGTCTATACCGAGCTGAATAAACCGTTCCTTAAGGAACTGGCCGACGATTACTCACTGGGGCGAATAACGACCGCGACCGCGATCCCGCAGGGTTCGATCAACAGCAACTACCTGATCGACGCGGCCAAGGGAAAATTCCTGCTCCGTATCGATGAAGTGAAGAGCGAGAACGAGCTTAAGCGCGAAATCGACCTGCTGTCCTTTCTGCGCAAGCACACTTTCCCATGTCCGCATCCGATGCAGGATCGGATGGGTCGCTACCATCGCGCCTTCAACAACAAGTGCGTGTCGCTGTTCAAGTATCAGGAGGGCAAGGTTCCCGCCCCCGAGAAGCTCAAGTTCTCGCAGCTGGAGACCATCGGGCACACGATCGGCGAGCTCCACGTGGTCGGAAAAGCGTACAAGAAAGGAATCGACAACCGGTTCAGCTTCGAACGTATTGCCGATCTGTACCTGAACGTGAGGAGCCGCCTGCCCAATTACTTTCGCAAGATCTGCAGGACCCTCGACGACGAAATTGAGTACCTGACCCGATACCTCGAAGGCAAGCTGCCCAAGGGCGTGATCCACGGCGACATATTCTCGGACAACCTGCTGTTCCGGGGCGAGAAGCTGATGGCGGTGCTCGACTTCGAGTCCGCCTGCCGCGGCAAGTTTATCTTCGATATCGCTACCGCGGTCAACGCGCTGTGCTTCGTGCGGGGCGGCTACTCGCTGGAACGGTTCCGCGCGCTGCTCGGCGGCTACGAATCGGTCAGGACCCTGTCGCTCGCCGAATGGGATGCCTTTCCCAATGAACTGAGGTTCTCGTCGCTGCGCTTCACCGTGACGCGTCTGCACGATTTCTTCTTGCAGCCGATCGATGGTGCCCAGCGAATCGACAAGGACTTCCGCGAGTTCTTCGACCGCCTGCGCGTGCTGCGGCGCGAGAAGGAGGGCGGCATGGAACCGCTGCTCATGGCGATGGCGACCGGATACGACTACCGCAAGTATCAGAAGGTAAAGGCGACCGAGCGCCGACAGGCTTAGTCCTGGGCGCCCTGGCGCTCCCCGCTTGCATGGTTCCCGTCAACCTTCACGCGCGCGTCCCGCGGCGGCAGAGGAGCAGCTGAGTGTCGTCACTAGCCGACATGCTGGGCGCGTCCCGGCCCGCCGTGTGGCTGGAAGTAGCTCCACCGCGCGGCGCCAACCCCGCGCCGTTGCTCAAGCGCCTGGAAGCTTTCGCTGGGCACGTCGACGCTATCAATCTGACCGATAACGCGCTCGGCCGGGTAAAGATGTCGGGCCTGGTGTTTGCCTCCTTCATCAAGGCAAGACTGGGAATTCCGGTGGTGCTTAATTTTTCCTGCCGCCATCGCAACCGCTATGCGCTCAAGTCCGACTTGCTTGGCGCTGCGGCTTTGGGCATTGACGGAATCGTCGCCGTTGCGGGCGATCGGGTCCCCAGCGAGCATCCAGAGCATGGCGCCCTGGTGCGCGACCTGAATCCATTTGGCCTGCTCGAAATGGTTGCCGCGCTGAATCGGGGCGACACCGGCGAAGGAAGGGCGCCACTCAAGACCCTGCCCAGGCTCTACCCCGGAGCGGTTGCCAACCCGAATCGTGAGGACTTCGATCGCGAGATCGGCATGCTTGAGCGAAAGGTACGGGCGGGGGCTAAATTCGTGATTACCCAACCGGTCTTCCAGACCGCTACCGTGCGCCGCTTTCAGGCGCAGGCCAGGCGGCTCTCCCTCCATGCGATGTTGGGAATTCTTCCGGTCAAGCGCGCGTCGATGGCCGACCATATCAAGCAGCAGGTTGCAGACCTGAGCGGCGCGCGCGAACACTTCGATCGCTACGCGGGAATGTCCGAGGCCGAAGCACGCGCTTTTTCGGTGCGAGAGAACCTGGCACTGATGAAATCGTTGGCCGGCGAAGTGGCGGGATTCAACATCATGAGCGGCGGCGGCACCTCGCTGGCGATCGAACTGGCCCTGGAGTTCAGCAAATGGCGAACGCACGCAAACCAGTAGTCCATCGGCTCACCAACCGTCGCGAATCCCAGTGGGGAGAACGCGAGCGCGCCCGGGGTGAGGAAGCGGTCCGTACGCTCCTGTCGCACGTCGGCGAGGACCCCACGCGGGAAGGTCTCCAGCGCACGCCACTGCGGATGGTTCAAGCGCTCGAATTTTTGACCAGCGGTTACCAGCAGGATCCCAAGGACGCGATCAACGGGGCGTTGTTCGTGGAAGAGGACTACCAGGAAATGATCCTTTGCAAGGATCTCGACTTCTACTCGCTCTGCGAGCATCATCTGCTGCCGTTCATGGGAAAAGCGCACGTAGCCTACCTGCCCAACAAGCGAATCGTCGGAATCTCGAAGCTCGCGCGGATGGTTGAGATCTACTGTCGCCGCCTCCAGGTACAGGAACGCCTCACCACGCAGATAGCGCAGACTCTGATGGAAGAGATCGATCCGCTCGGAGTGGCCGTCGTTCTGGAAGCCGAGCACCTGTGCATGCGAATGCGCGGCGTGCAGAAGCAGAATTCCAAGATGACCACCTCGGCGATGCTCGGTGCGTTCCGTACCAACGTGGAAACGCGTCAGGAGTTCATGAATCTGATTCGTAACGGAAAGTAGTCGGAACCTCGGGGGAGCTCCGATGGAACAGAACGAACCAGACCACCTGGCGGCCCTTGGCCACTATGCGTTGCGCTTTGCGAAACCGGGAGATGTTGTAGGCCTCGGCACCGGGCGTGCTGCGACCGCCTTCATCAATGCGCTCGGGGCCAGCCTGATTCAGGTGCGTGGCATTCCCACTTCCCGCGCCAGCGAGGAACTGGGCCGCTCCCTGGGCATCGAGCTCGCCTCGCTCGCAGACGCTCCGAAAATCGACACCGACTTTGATGGCGCGGACGAGGTCGATCCACGACTCAACCTGATCAAGGGATACGGCGGGGCGCTGGTCCGGGAAAAAATTGTCGCGGCAGCGTCACGTCGATTCATCGTGCTGGTCGGAGAGGAGAAGCTCGTCAAACGCCTTGGGGCGCGGGGGAGCCTGCCGGTCGAGGTGGTGCCGTTCGCTCTGCCTCTGGCCACGCGGCGGGTCGCGGCGCTGGGTCTAAAGCCCAAGGTACGCCAGAAGGACGGTGCCGACTTCATAAGCGATAACGGCAACCTGATCCTCGACTGCGGGGTCAAGGAGATTCGCAATCCTGCCCGACTCGATCGCGAACTGCGCGAAATTCCCGGCGTGGTCGGGACCGGTCTCTTCATCGGCATGGCCTCAATGGTTCTGGTCGCGAGGAACAATGGCAAGATCGATGTCCTGCGCCCGCACTGATTGCGGCGGTGCCTGCGCTCCCGGGCGGATCTGGGGTGTGCTGGGGGCGCCCTTTTTCTATCCGCCAGGCGCTCTGTGGGCTGAGCCACGGGGTGAGCTGTGCCCGGTTTTGCTGCGTGCCGCGGCAGCCGGGTGAGGAATCCCGAGCATGTGGGTGAAGGCACGGGTTTGGCCTTGGCGCCGAGCGGGCGGTGCTGCGAAGGGCTTGAAATCCGAGACTGCGCCCAAAATGATGAAGCGAGATAGCCTGAGTTTCATTTTGTGCCAAGCAGGACTGACCTTCAGCGGGAATTGACCGCGATCTATCGCGCCGCGATTGCGGCCGTAGAACCGGCGTTGCTGGTAGGGCGGGCACTCGATGGCGCCACTTCAGCTTCGCGCGAAGTATCCGAACTGATCGGTGCGGCCAGGCGCTCGTTCGTGCTTGCCATCGGCAAGGGCGCCCACCCGATGGCGAGCGAACTACAGCGCCAGCTCGGCGCGAAGATCGTGCGCGGCTTGGCAATCGTTCCGCCCGCGCCCCGGGGCCAGGCAACCCCGCCCGGGATTCAATGCCTTCGGGGCGGACACCCGCTTCCCGACCAATCATCCGCCGACGCCGCGCGCGCGGCGCTCGACATGCTTAAGGAAATGACGGCCAACGATTTGCTCATCGTTGCCCTCAGCGGTGGCGCCTCGGCGATGTTTATTGCACCGGCCGAAGGCGTGACGCTCGAGGACAAGGTCGCAACTAATTCCGCCTTGCTCAGATCGGGCGCCACGATCAAGGAACTCAACTGTGTCCGCAAGCACCTCTCGGCAGTAAAGGGTGGAAATCTGGTGCGCGCGACGGCCGCGGGCGCGCGGATCGTGGGGCTCATACTGTCGGATGTTGCGGGTGATGACCTGGCGACGATTGGTTCTGGACTGACCGCGCCCGACCCGTCGACCTTCTCGGACGCGATCGCGATTCTGAAACGTCGGCGAATTTGGGGTCGCGCACCCGAGCGGGTCCGCGAACACCTCGAAAAAGGCGTGGCCGGCGAAGTTCCCGAGACCCCCAAGAGCGGGGACCCGATATTTGCGTGCGTTACCAATCTGCTTATCGGAAGCAATCGCACTGCCGTCGATGCCGCCGCCGAAGAGGCCGCCCGCATCGGCTTCGCGATCGAACGAGGGAGCGATCTCAAGGGCGAGGCCGACGACGTGGGGCGCGACCTCGCGCACCAGCTGGCCAAGATGGAGGTGCCGCGCGTTTGTCTGCTCGCCGGCGGAGAGGCGACCGTGACGGTGCGTGGCAGAGGACGCGGCGGGCGGGCTCAGCAATGCGCCTTGGCAATGGCGATCACCCTTTCGCAAATCGCGCCGCACGCGAGGCTCGCGGCTTTGGTAGCCGGAAGCGACGGAATCGATGGGCCGACCGACGCAGCCGGTGCCTTCGCATTTCCCGACAGCGTTGCCCGTGCCACCAGCAAGGGCCTCGACCCCGCAACGGCGTTGAAACACAACGATGCCTACAATTTCTTCGATTCGATCGGGGACCTGCTGCGGGTCGGCCCGACTGGTACCAACGTGACCGATTTGATGATCGGGTTGGCCAACTACTGAAGACGATGAGACGGCCAAAAGCCAGGTCGCGTGCCCGGAGTCCCTCGCCCGCCAAACGCGCCGCTGGCGCCCCCGTGGTTACACTGATTGGCGGCGACGGGGTCGGCCCCGAAGTTATCGACGCCGCGCTCGCGGTAATCGGGGCGACCGGAGTCGAGATCGAGTGGGATCGCCAGACCGCGGGCGCTTATGCGGTGAAGCGATTTGGCACTCCGGTTCCCGACGCGCTCATCAAGTCCTTGAAACGCACCAGGGTCGCACTCAAGGGTCCGCTCGAGACCCGCTCGGGCGAAGGCTATCGATCGATAAACGTCTATCTGCGCAAGACCTTCGATCTGTACGCCAACCTGCGTCCTACCCTGAGCTTTGCCGGCGTGCAGACGCCGTTTCGCAACATCGACCTGATCGTCGTACGTGAAAACACCGAAGACCTGTATTCCGGCATCGAGCACGTCGTGGCACGTGGCGTGGTTGAAAGCATCAAAGTGATAACCGCACGCGCCTCGCGGCGCATCGCGCGCTTCGCATTCGAGTACGCGCGCCGTCACAAGCGCAAATCGCTGACCGCTATCCACAAAGCCAATATCATGAAGCTGTCGGACGGGTTGTTCATTCGATGCGCCCGTGGGGTCGCGAAAGAGTATCCCGAAATCAAGTACCGCGAGCAGATCGTCGACGCCGCGTGCATGCGTCTGGTGACCGATCCGTCCTCGTTTGACGTTCTGCTGCTGGAAAACCTGTATGGCGACATCGTCTCCGACCTGTGCGCCGGCCTGGTTGGCGGCCTGGGTCTGGTCCCCGGCGCCAACTACGGTGACAAAGGCGCGATTTTCGAGGCGGTCCACGGGACCGCGCCCGACCTGGCCGGCAAGGGCACAGCCAATCCGATTGCCGCGATCTTGTCGGGCGCCATGATGCTCGACTATCTCGGCTACGCGGGGGCGGCGGCAGCCATCCGTACCGCGACCGGCAAGGTCCTGCGCTCGGGACGAGTGCTGACCGGCGATATCGGCGGTAAAGCCACAACCGCCGCAATGACCGCGGCGGTCATTGCGGCGCTGGGCTCGAATCGATGACCGGGTTCCTGGCCAAGGCCGCAAGGAAACCGGCCCGGGCGGGTAGGTGCCTGTATCGCAACCCGGCGGCGTGAGTCCCCCGTCACCAGCATTGAGCCAAGAGCTTTGCTCCGCCGAGACCACCTTTCGTCGCCGGTTTTGCTCCGCTATTTAGATAGGGTTTATTGGGTGACTGATGAGCGGTGTGAAACCAGTGGATCGTCTTCCTCCCGGTCAGACGTTGACCGACAAGTTTCCGGTCTTAAGCTATGGCCCGGCTCCGCGTTTCGATCGCGCGAAATGGGATTTCCGGGTGGTGGGAATGGTAGAACCCCAACTTCGTTTCAACTACCAGGAGTTCCACGCGCTGCCGCAATCTCGCCAGGTGAGCGATTTCCACTGCGTAACGACCTGGTCGCGCTTCGACAATGTCTGGGAAGGCCTCAAGGTGCGCGACCTGATGAAGCTGGTGACTCTCGCGCCCGAAGCCCGATTCGTCATCGTGCACTGTGACGGCGGATACACGACCAATCTGCCGCTGGATGAATTCCTCGGCGACGATGTGATACTTGCGCATCGGCACGATGGCCGCGATCTGGAACCGGACCATGGCTGGCCGCTGCGGCTGGTGGTACCGAAACTCTACGCGTGGAAAAGCGCCAAGTGGGTCAGAGCTCTCGAGTTTAGCGATCGGGACCGGCGTGGATTCTGGGAAGTGCGCGGCTATCACAATCATGCGGACCCCTGGCGCGAAGAACGTTACTCGTTTCAGGAAGAATCCGACGATTAGCCCCACATGCGGAGCAGGGGCCATTGGACACCGAGCAGCCGTTTGATCGCGAACGAAGCCTCGCGCGCCTGGAGCGCGAGGAGTTCGACCTCGGGGTGATTGGCGGTGGTATCAACGGCGCAGCAATCGCACGCGACGCGGCGATGCGCGGCTTGCGGGTCGCGCTGGTGGAGCGCGGCGACTTCGCCGGGGGCACTTCCTCTCAATCATCCAAACTGATCCACGGCGGCTTTCGCTACCTGCCCCAGGGGCAGCTTCGGCTGGTTTACTCGGCGCTGCGCGAGCGCGAACTGCTGCGCCGCCGCACCGCACCTCACCTGGTTCACCCGGTACGATTTCTGTTCCCCCTCTATAAAGGAAGAGGGTACGGCCGCTTTACGCTGGCGGCGGGGTTGTGGCTTTACGATCGGTTTGCACGAGTCCCCCGCGCCGAGCGTCGTGAAACCCTGAGCGCGGCCCGAGTCCGCGAAATGGAGCCTGCCCTCGCGCGCCACGGTCTGCGCGGCGGCGCGACCTACTACGACGCGTGGGGCGACGATGCGCGCCTCACCCTCGAGAACGCCTTGGACGCTTCGCTGCACGGGGCGGCGGTCGCCAACCGTACCGCTGCCGAGGGTTTCTCCAAGTCGAGTGGGCGCCTGCGCGCCGCGGCGTTGCGTGATTGTGTGGCGGGCCGAACCTTCGAATTGCGCGCGCGCGCGTTTGTCAACGCCGCGGGACCGTGGGTCGACGAGGTAAGGCGACTGGACGATCCCGCCGTGCCGCCCTGCGTTCGCTTGACCAAAGGCGTCCACCTGGTGCTGCCGCGCACCGCGCTGCCGGTGTCAGACTGGATGGCCCTCTCCGACGCAGCCGCGCGGATCGTCTTTGTGATGCCCCACGAGCGCTATGTCGTCGTGGGCACAACCGACACCGACTACCATGCGGATGCCGGCGCGGTCGCTGCCGATGAGGCCGATCTCGAGTATTTGCTCGGCGTTCTCGGCGAAAGCCTGCCCGGCATGAAGTTGACCCGGGAGGATATCGCGTCGAGTTTCGCCGGCCTTCGTGCGCTGGTGCTGGATGGCCAGAGTTGGCGCGTCCCCTCCGCGGTTTCCCGCGAACAAGTAATCCTGGAAAGCGCGTCCGGATTGCTCACCGTCGCCGGTGGCAAGCTGACCACCCATCGCGAAATCGCCGAGAAGCTGGTTACTCGCCTGACCAGGGAGCTCGATCATCCAACCACAGGTTGCGCTACGGCTGTCACACCGTTGCCCGGGGCTCGTTTCGGCGAAGCCTCGCGCGCTGACTCCGAAGCCCTGGACACGTTACCGCGAACCACCCGCGAGACCCTTGCTACTCGATACGGAACCCGCGCGGCGCTGCCCGCTCGTCTCGCGGCCGCCGACCGCGCGCTTGCCGCACCAATCGCCACGGGATGCCCGGTGGTCGGCGCGGAGGTTATTCACACGGTGCGCAACGAGATGGTCCTGACGCTCGCCGATTTCATGGTTCGCCGAATCGGCGCAGTCTGGCGATGGCCCATGGAGGCCGAAGCGGCGGCACCGGCGGTGGCGAGGTTGATGGCCGCCGAGCTTAAGTGGGATCAACAACGCTGCCGGCGTGAACTTGCTGAGTTCAAGGAGGATCTCCGGCAGCGCCGGCTATCGCGCTAATGGCCGAAAGCAAACCGCAGCTTAAAGCGCGCGCGCGTCGGATCGGAAAAATCCTGGCCGCCGCTTATCCCAAGGCGCGCATAAGCCTTGACTTCGAGACGCCGTGGCAATGCCTGGTGGCGACGATTCTTTCAGCGCAATGCACCGATGCGCGGGTCAATCGGGTCACGCCGGTGCTGTTCAGCGAACTTCCTACCCCAGCGGCGATGGCGGCGGCAGACCCCGGACACGTGCAGAAACTGATCGTTACCACCGGCTTCTTTCGGCAGAAGACAAAATCCTTGATGGGCGCCGCCCGGGCGATCGTCGAGCGCTACGGAGGCAAGGTCCCCGACACGATGGAGAACCTGGTGACCCTTCCCGGGGTCGGTCGCAAAACCGCCAACGTTCTCCTCGGCCACGTGTACGGCAAGCCCGGCTTCGTAGTAGACACCCACGTGCGGCGCGTGAGTCATCGCCTGGGGCTCACCTCTTCCAAAGACCCCGACGAGATCGAAGCGCAGGTGGGCGAACTGCTGCCCCCCGACCAATGGACCCCGCTTTCCATGCGCTTGATTCTGCATGGTCGACAGATCTGCTACGCGCGCGCGCCGCGATGCGATCAGTGTCCAATCGTCAAAGAATGCCCGAAAATTGGCGTGTTTCCGGCGCGCCCGGCGGGTCCCGCCCGACGGCGCAGCCAGCGTATTTGAAGAGTTCCTGCGACATGCAATAATCTCCGATCCGAACACCTCAGTATTCAAGGCCATTCCGTGAAACTTCGCCTGGAAGACATAACCGCCGAGGCGAAGGAGATAACCTTCGTCGAGCCGGAAATGGAAATTAATCGAATTCTCGCGCAGGGACCGGTTCGCGAATATCACGTCAACGCCCCGATCGGGGTGACGGTGTCCTACTACCGCGCCGGTACCGACTTGTTCTTCGCCGGCACGCTGACGGCCCAAACCGTTGCGACCTGCGCCCGCTGCGCCGAGGACTTCAAGGCGTCCAACGACCGCGCGTTTCGGTTGGTAATGGCGCCCAAGTCGATCGGCATGGACGGCGATGCAGGGCTGCGCGCTGACGATTTGGAATTCTCGCTTTACGACGGCGATGAGATCGATCTCGGTCCCCTGGTACGCGAACAACTCCTGCTGGCGCTGCCGACGCGCCCGCTCTGTCAGGATGACTGCCGTGGCCTGTGTCCGCACTGCGGAATCAACCTCAACCGCGGAGAGTGCGAGTGCCGCAGCTCTCAACCCGATCCCCGCTTTGCCGTGTTGCGTTCGCTCAAGATCGGCCGCAACTGATGCTCAATCCCAAGTTCAGGAAGTAACCCCATGCAAGCACCCAAACGCCGCACCTCTCACTCCAAGAAAAACAAGCGCCGCGCGCACGATGCCCTGCGGCCGGTAAATCCCGGCACCTGCTCGAACTGCGGCGAGCCGGTAATGCCCCATCGGGTGTGCCGTCATTGCGGCTCCTATCGCGGACGCGAACTCGCGCCGGTCGAGGAATAGCCTCCCGGCCGGGAGTAAGCAGTGAGAGTCGCGCTCGACGCGATGGGGGGCGACCTCGCCCCGAAGGCTGCGGTGGAAGGTGGCGTTCTCGCCGCTCGCGATTTCGGTATCGAGGTCATCCTGGTCGGCGATCGCGAAATCGTCGCGCGGGAACTCGCCGAGCACAATGTCGCGGGACTCAAGATCCACATCGAACATGCGCCCGAAGTCGTCCTGATGGACGATTCGCCGCTTGAATCGATAATCAATAAACCACAGTCTTCGCTGCACACGGGCTTCGACCTGGTGAAAAACCAGGGTGCCGACGCTTTCGTCAGCGCCGGCAACTCCGGCGCGATGATGGCGGCAGCGATGGTTATCCTGGGCAACCTCGGACCCATCGACCGGCCGGCGATCGCGTCTGCGGTACCCACGGCGCAGGGCCACGCGCTGCTCATCGATGCGGGGGCCAACACCGAAGTTAAACCGATTAACCTCGTTCAGTTCGCCGTGATGGGCACCGTCTATTGGCGACGCGTGCGCAACATCTCGCGGCCGCGGGTCGGAATTCTTTCCAATGGCGAGGAGGCCTCCAAAGGCACCGAGCTTACCCGCGCCGCCGCCGCGACGCTGAGCCAGATGGGCTCCTACGTCAATTACATCGGTTACGTCGAAGGCCGGGACATCAACCGCGGTAAGGTCGATGTGATCGTTCCGGACGGTTTCACCGGAAACGTGGCCCTCAAGACCATGGAGGGGTTCGCCGCATTCATGCTCGGCAACCTGCGCGAGCTGTTTGGCGGGAGTTGGCCGGGACGACTGGCGTACTTCATGGTTCGCAGACGCATGGGCGCCATGCGCGAGCGGCTCGACCCGCACGAGACCGGGGGCGCGCCGCTGCTCGGGGTCAACGGTGTCGCGATCATCGCACACGGCTCGTCGAACGGACGGGCGGTCCGCAATGCGGTTCGCGCCGCGGCTGACGAAGCGCTGGTTAAACACGTCAACGTCGAGATCGTCGAAATCCTCAATCGTTCACAACCTGCCGCCGCGGTCACAAAACCCGCAGGCAAAGGGATTCGCGCGCTGTTCAGCCGCATGCGCGAACGGCTGCATCGTCACCCCAGGGAAGGCGAAGCTCCCAGGGCGCCCGAGACATCGGTCGAGACCAACGCTTCCAATCATGCCGGAGCGCCGGCCGAGCACGCCTGGGGAGTAGACGTGCCTGCGCCGTCCCCGGTGTCGGGCAGAACCGCCGTCGACGGCGAGATAGCGCCCAACGGAACCGGGCCGCATGATGAGGAACCTCATCACGCCGAGGGAGAATCCAAACCTGTGAAAAATGAACCGTCCTGATAACCTTCACGGAGGTTGCGGAGCTGGGCGCGACGATGGCGAGAAGAGGACGGGTTTCGGCAGCCTTGCGGTGCGGGGGACCGGGGTTCAAGGTCCCGCGCAGAACGAAGCGAGTTGAACGGGTGCAGACGCATTTGGGCCACGCTCCCTTTTTTACTGGCGCGGGCGGCGGGGAGTACGGATGAAGCTGGCATTTCTCTTTCCCGGACAGGGCTCGCAAAAGGTCGGAATGGGCGCCGAGCTCGCAAGGAATTTTCCCGCAGCGCAGGGGGCGTTTGCCGAGGCCAATGATGCGCTGGGGTTCGATCTTGCAAAACTCTGCTTCGAAGGGCCCGAAGAGCAACTCCGGTTGACCGCCAATACCCAGCCCGCCGTGGTCACGACCTCGGTCGCCGCGCTGCGCGTCTACCAGGCGGAGGTCGGCGACCACGCCCATCTCGCAGCGGGTCACAGCCTCGGTGAGTACGGCGCGCTCGTCGCCGCGGGGGCTCTCGATTTCGCCGAGGCGTTGAGGGCGGTTCGCGAACGCGGCCGGCTGATGCAGGAAGCCTGTCCGCAAGGGCAGGGGGCGATGGCGGCGCTGCTCGGACTTGAGCTCTCGGCGGCGGTTGAAATCTGCCGTGAAGTGAGCAGTCCAGGCGCAATCGCGGTCCCGTCGAATCTTAACGCGCCCGGTCAAATTGTCATTGCCGGTCACGCCGCGCCGGTTCGGCGTGCGGTTGAAATCGCCAAACAGCGCGGCGCGCGCGCCTCCCAGGAACTGAACGTCAGCGCCCCGTTCCATTGTCCGCTCATGGAGCCCGCCCGAAGGGGCATGGAGCCGGTGCTCGCGGGATTGAGGGTCCATCCGTTTAAATTTGGGGTAATTGCCAACGTTACCGCCGAAGTGAATCTCGACCCCGCGCAGGTGAGGCGCTTGCTCTCCGAGCAAATCACCGCGCCGGTCAAGTGGGAGGACTCGATGAGGACGATGGTCGCGCAGGGCGTGACTGAGGCGGTTGAATTCGGGGGGCGGGTCCTGATGGGTTTTATGCGCCGAATCGATCGCAACGTTAAGGTCCGACCGCTCGAAGACCTCGCGTCGCTCCAGTCATTGAAGGACGCCGCCCCGGCGTGAACTGCCGGGTTTCATCGACGGGGGCAACTTGCCTAGAGTCTTTCAAGACCTTATGCTGCCCTGTTACTTGTCCGAGGCGATGCGGAAAGCGACCCAGCGAAGCATCCGGCCACGGCCAGAAATCGCATTTGAAGAGCGGCCGGGTAGCGGCGCTGTCTAGGAGGAACTAGAGCACGATGGCTTCAGACATCGAAACCAAGGTTCGCGAGAAAATCAGCGAGCAGCTCGGTGTGGCAGCCGATGAGGTCAAGCCGGATTCGTCGTTTATCGAGGATCTCGGGGCGGACTCGCTCGATATTGTCGAGCTGGTGATGGCACTGGAGGAGGAATTCAACGTCGAAATCTCCGACGAGGACGCCGAAAAAATCCGCACCGTAAAAGACGTCGTTAACTACATCGAGGCTCACAAGAGCTGAACCTTCGTTCGCCATTCCGGTTTCCTGAAACACCTTTCGGAGCGCCTGCTGCGAGATTCTCCGGGCGCGCACGCGTTGAGCGCCTTTAGCGATGCGTTGTCCGTTCTGCAAACATCGCGACACCCGGGTCATCGACTCGCGGCTCTCCGGCGAGGGCGACACCATTCGTCGCCGCCGCGCCTGCCCGGAATGCGACCGCCGCTTCACCACCTACGAGCGCGTCGAGGAAGCGGTGCCGGTCGTGGTCAAGAAAGATGGTCGGCGCGAGCCGTTCGATCGCGGCAAGATCATCGCGGGCCTAAAGCGCGCCTGTGAGAAACGCCCCGTCTCAATCGAGACCATCGAAGAAATCGCCGATCGTATCGAACGTCACGCGGCCGAGAGCGGGGCCAAGGAAGTTCCGAGCTCGGAAATCGGCTCCGCGGTCATGAACGAACTGCACACCGTCGATCAGATAGCATACGTTCGCTTCGCGTCGGTGTACCGTTCATTCAAAGACATCGACGAGTTCATGCACGAGCTCGAAGACCTGATTCGTCTTCGCAAGGAAACTTCCTCCGGCGAAGCTCGCCCGCGCGACAAGAAGGGTGAACCCGCCTCCTGATGCGCGCGCCGGCGCGCGTGCCGAATCGGATCGCCGTTTCATGCGGCGCGCGCTCGCGCTGGCGCGTGCCCGCGCCGGTCTCACCACCCCCAACCCGAGCGTCGGCTGCGTCCTGGTCCGGGGCGGCCGCCTGGTAGGGCAGGGCGCGACCGGACGCGGTGGCCGTCCTCATGCCGAAACCGTCGCGTTGACCAGAGCTGGCAGGCTCGCACGCGGCGCGACCGCTTACCTGACCCTCGAGCCGTGTGCGCACCGCGGTCGGACGCCGGCCTGCGCCCGCGCGCTGGTCGCGGGCGGCATCGCGCGGGCGGTGGTCGGCTGCCTCGATCCCTACCCTCCGGTGCGCGGACGCGGAATCGCGATTCTGAGCAAGGCCGGAATCCCGGTCGAAACCGGGGTTCTCGAAAATGAGTGCCGCGCCCTCAACGAAGGATTCATCACGCGGGTGAGGCGCAGACGTCCATTTGGAATTCTCAAGCTCGCGACCTCGCTCGACGGCAGGATCGCCGCCGCCAGCGGCGATTCGCAATGGATCAGCTCTGCGCGATCGCGCGCGATAGTGCATCGCTGGCGCCGCGAATGCGACGCCGTCGTAGTCGGCGCCGGTACCGTGATCAAGGACAATCCGCGGCTCACCTGCCGGATCGCGCGGGGCAGAGATCCGGTCCGGGTGGTTATCGACGCTCGCCTGCGCACCCCGCCCACCGCGCTGGTCTTCACCGAACGGTCGGCCGCGACCGCCCTGCTGGTCACCCTCGTGAAGAACCTCCCGCGGGCAAGACGGCGTTACGCGAACCCTCGCGTCGAGGTAGTCGGTTGCCGCGGACGAGATGGAGAAATCGATCTCCAGGCGATGATGGCGGAATTTGCGCGCCGCGGGTGGTGCAAAGTTCTGTTCGAGGGGGGCGCGCACCTGGCCGGCTCCGCGCTGCGCGCGCGGATAATCGACAGAGTCGCGTTCTTCATCGCGCCCAAGGTGCTGGGCGCGGGGCTACCCGCCGTGCAGGGCCTCGAAACCCGTCGGGTGCGCGAAGCTATCGGCCTTAGGAATGTTTCGGTGCGGCGTATCGCTGGCGACGCGCTCATCGAGGCGCGCCCGGTTACGCGGCCGCGCTGACTGACCTGCGCTGGTTAGGTAAAATTCGCAGTGGTAATATCCCCGACACGGGCACTCGGGATGGCGACGAAATCGCTAGAAGAGGTGTTTGCGCACATTCGTGACGGCCGCATGGTCGTGATGGTTGCAGAGGAACACGAGGACGCGGAGGGCGACCTCGTGATGGCGGCCGAGAAGATCACCCCCGACCATGTCAACTTTCTGGCCCGCGAGGCCCGCGGCATCGTTTCCGTCGCAATTACCGACAAGCGGATGCGGGAGCTCGGCATTCCGCTCGCCCATTCGAATGATAATGGCAGCTCCCTTGCGGAACAGGCCGGCGCCCTGATCGATGCGCGCGAAGGCGCAACCACCGGAATTTCCGCCGGCGACCGGGCCCGCGTCATTCAGGTGGTCGCCTCACCCGAGTGCGGTCCGGAAGATATCGTCATGCCCGGGCATATTCTGCCGCTGATGTCTCTGAGCGGCGGCGTCATGATGCGAATGGGCCGCGCCGAGGGAGCCGTCGACCTGGTGCGGAGCGCGGGACTGGATCCGGCCGCGGCCCTCTGCACGATTCTGCGCGACGACGGCGAGGCGGCCCGGCTTCCCGAGCTTCGCAAATTTGCCGCGCAACACGACTTTCCCCTTTGCTTCATCAAGGACCTGGTAGCATATCGCCTGACTCATGAGACGCTGGTGCAGCGCGTCTCGGAGGCGCCGTTCCAGCTTCTCAAGGGTGAGTTCAAGGCGGTGGTTTTTCACAACGTGGTCGATGGCCGCGAGCACCTCACGCTGGTCAAGGGAAACGTGGGCGGGGGACGCCCCGCGCTGGTGCGGCTTCACTCCGAATGCCTGACCGGCGACGTGTTCGCATCGAAGCGTTGCGACTGCGGGGAGCAGCTCGAGGAATCGGTGAATCGGATTCTCGCAGCGGACGCGGGCGTGATCATTTATCTGCATCAGGAAGGTCGCGGCATCGGGCTCGGTAACAAAATTCGCGCTTACGCGTTGCAGGACACCGGGCTGGACACGGTGGAAGCGAACCTGCAGCTGGGCTTCGAGGATGACCTGCGCGACTATGGAATAGGCGCGCAGATTTTGCGCGATCTCGGGGTCGGGGAGGTCCGGCTGCTCACCAACAACCCGCACAAGATCGAAAGCTTGCGGCGCTACGGAGTAAAAGTAACCCGCATTCCTCTCGAAGTCGCCCCGCACGTGGACAATATCGGCTACCTGCGAACCAAGAAGGAAAAGCTGGGGCACTTGTTCTCGGAGCTGAAACTCATCACCTGACTCTCGTGGCGGAACCGCGCTCGCACCTGCGCGTTTTGAGTAGTTGTCTATGGGCATTCGTCATCAAGGGCGGGAACTCGCGCTGCAGGCGCTCTACCGAATCGACATTTGCGGGGGCGCGTCGAATGAAGACCTGCGCGCCTTCTTTGACAGCTTCACCGCCGAACCGTCGGCCCGCCGATTTGCAATGCAGCTCATCGACGGGGTCGCGGCGGAGATCCCCGGATTGGACCAGCAGATCGCCGCGACGCTGGAGCATTGGTCAATCGCGCGGCTGTCGCGGGTCGATCACAATATCCTGCGGCTTGCGCTGTACGAGCTTTTGCGCATGGATGAGATCCCTGCGCGGGTGACCATCGACGAGGCGATCGAGCTGGCCAAGTGTTACGGCGACCACGACTCGGGACGCTTCGTCAACGGCGTTCTCGACGAAATCGCGGCGCGGCTGAATCTGAAACACAAGGGCGAACCCCCCGATGCACCCAAGGCGCAGTGAGGCAAGCCTGCTTGCCACCCTGGCACTCGTGATGGCGCTGGGCGGCTGCGGTTATCACTTCGGGGCATCCGGCTCCAACCTGCCGAGCGGCGCGGAAACCATTTACGTCGCGCGGTTCACCAACCGCACCCGACAGACCGGTCTCAACGACGTCTTCATGCGCTACCTCAACGACGAAATCGCCATGCACCGA
>JAFAHS010000416.1 GCA_019237115.1 Deltaproteobacteria bacterium | reverse complement strand
GGCTCCAATCCGCCCCGGGGATCGGATTACCACGCGCGCAAAAATCAACGAGATCGAGACCAAGGCCACCGGTGAAACGATGACCGTCGAGCTCGACGCGGTGAATCAGAATGGCGCGGCGGTGAACCAGTCTATCTTCAGTGCCTTCATTCGGGGCGGTGGCCGGCGTACAAGCACGCAAGAGACACGCACCGATGAACCACCGCACAGCGGCGAACCGACCCTGACGGTCGCACAACGCATTGATCCGGATCAGACCTTTCGCTACGCGGACGCTTCGGGTGATCGCAACCCGATTCACGTCGATGAAAACGTGGCGCGAATGGCGGGACTGCCGGGAATCATCGTGCACGGCCTTTGCACTATGGCTTTCACCTCGAAAGTCATGATCGACAACCTCTGCGACGGCGCCCCGACCCGTCTCAAGCGGCTGCGCGTGCGATTTTCGCGTTCGGTGCGCCCGGGTGAAACGATAACCACGCGCGTGTGGCCCGAGGGAGTGCGGGACGGACGTCGCGTTTTCGCTTACGAGACCAGCGCGAGCGATGGCCAGGCCGTGATCCGAGGCGGAATCGCCGAAGTGTCGCAGTGAGCAGCGTCAGCTGCCGGTATTAAAACCGGCAAGCTCGCGTAATTCAGGTGCGGAGTCGGGCGCCAGCCTCGCCGCGCTGAGGATGCAGCGGTGGAAATAACCCTGGGGCTTTCGCTTTCGTTGAGCGGCAGATTCGCGCGCCCGGGACATCAAATCGAAGACGCGCTGCGCCTCTTCGTCGCGGACATCAACGCCGCCGGCGGAGTAATGCTTCGTGCAGAACGGGGTTACTTTGCGCTGCGCTGCCACGACGATCGCAGCGAGCAAACCCGCTGCGCGGCGATCTATCGCGAGCTGTGCGGGGGCACTGGCAGCGACATCCTGCTGGGACCTTACTCCAGCGAACTCACTGCCGTCGCCGCGCCGATCGCGGAGGAACACGGCCGCCTCTTAATCATTCACGCCGGTGCCGCGGACGATCTGTATCAGCGCGGATACAAGATGGTGGTGGGGCTCCCCACTCCGGCCAGCCAATACCTCGACGAATTCATCCGCCTGCTCGCGTCGCTCAAGTTGTGGCGCAAGCGTCTGGCGGTGATCGCCGAACCGACGGACTTCGCACGGGCACTGACCGCTGGCGCGCAGGCTTTGGTGCGCGAGCGTCCGGTTCGGCGCAAGGGCGTACGCCTGGGCGTAAAATGGGAGGAGCGCTTTGATCCGGGGCAGGCGTCCGAGCTGCTGGTGACCACGCTGCGCCGGGGTCGAATCAATTCGCTGGTGAGTGCCGGCAGCTATGAGCACGATCTCGCGGTGATGCGCGCGGTGCTCGATTCAGAACTCGATATCCCGGTGCTGGCGTGCGTCGCCGCCGGGCAGAGCAGCTTCGGCACCGACCTGGGCGATCGCGCGCAGGGAATTGTGGGAACCAGTCAGTGGGAGCCCGGTTCGGAGGCCATTCCCGAGCTGGGACCGGATCCACGCGAGTTCGTCCATCGGATGCGCACCCGGACCCGCAGCGGCGACGCCGACTACGTGGCGGCACAGGCCTATGCCGCGGGGGTGCTGGCGGCCGCGGTCCTGGGGAAACTTGGTGCTTGCGACCAGGTGAGGATGCGCGAACAATTTTCAAGCCTGCGAACCGAAACCCTGTTCGGAGCCTTTGGAATCGATCCCACGACCGGCCGGCAGGTCGCACATCGGATGCTGAGCGTGCAGTGGCACAACGGCCGCAAGGTGCGGATCGAGCCCCACCCGCTGAGCGATCGTGGAACGAGCCAATTTTCCACCGGATGGCGCCTGCTTGAGGCGGGCGCGGAGTTCCTCGGGCTAGGGCGCCGCGGCAAACGCAACGACGGCGATAGCTTCGAACTGGATGGAAATTAGATTTCGCGAGTGAACCGCTGCGCATGCTCGGCTCCCGTCGGCAGCGAGGGCGGCGCAGCGATGCTCCAGGCGCCAGCTGAAGATTCTGCGGCAGTTCACGGTCGTTGAGATGGCAGCCCAGAAGTCGAGTAGTTCAGCCATTCGGCTTCACCCTCACAGATCCGAGCGGGCGGTTTTCCCGCACTCGGCTCCTCCCGAGGTTTGCGCGAGTTAGCAAGCGACCACCGGTCGAGGATGGGTGATAGAGGGAGTAGGCAGGGGAAAGCGTTCGAGCAGCCAGGCATA
>JAFAHS010000027.1 GCA_019237115.1 Deltaproteobacteria bacterium | reverse complement strand
GTCCACTTCTCCCGGCCAATGCGCGGTACACGGGTCAGACTGACCCACTTTCGGATCAGACCTGGACTGTGTCCGGGCTCCGCTGCCAGCTCTCGACGTCCGGGACGCGCCACGCGGATGCTCCAGGCACCCTCATCGCGGGAGTGCGCGTGCGCCGAAGGGTTCATCCGGACTCAGGACCGAGTATTGTCCTAGAGGTCCGGCCGGAAAGCCTCTGGAGCGGCTTCCAGGTGGCATGACTCTGGAACCGTCCACCGGCGACCGGCAGCCGGCAGCCGGCAATGCGTAATTCGGCCGGGCCCGACTTGCCGGTTGCGCGTCGCCGGTCGGACAGTCGACCGCATGCGGATGGTCGCCGGCTGTCTGTTTCATGACTCCATGATCGATCGGGCAGAAACCGGGGTTTGTGGCCGGACCTCTAGTACTACTGGCGCAAAAAATTGCTTGACCCGAAGTAGGCGGACCATGCTAACGTCTCTTCATGACTGCAAGGGACGCCAACGCCGAGCGTCAGCGCCGGTTTGACGAGTACATTGGCATACTCGCCGCCGCACTCGGGCACGCGGATCGGCTCTCTCCGTTGCACCACTACTGCACGGGCCTGATCGTACCGAACCCCTCCCGGCGGAAAAGCGCTGAGCCGATGGCGGCGATCACGTCTCCAACAAGAGTCCGGGCGCAGCACAGCTCCCTGCTGCACTTCGTGGGCAATTCGCCGTGGGATGATGGAGACGTTCTGGATGCGGTCCGTGGGTATACTCTTCCCGCACTGCAGGCCAAGCAACCAGAGGTGGCTTGGCTCGTCGACGATACCGGAAACGTCAAGAAAGGTACGCACTCCGTAGGCGTCGCGCGGCAGTATTGCGGCCAGGTCGGCAAACAGGAGAACTGCCAGGTCGCGGTGTCGCTCACGCTAGCCTGAATTTCCACGTGAGGGAGTTCCCCTAATCCAACCGGTCCCGCCGGCCCCCCCACCACTGGCTTCTCTACCCGGTGATTCTCAGCTTTCGCCCCTTCCACCAAGGTACAGCGACCGGCTCGTCCGTCAAACCGGAACTGAGGACTATGGGTAGATGTGCGCGGCGATGGAGGTGGACCTGCACCTCTTCGTCCGTGATTTCCACTGTCGCCGGCATATCGATCAAGTCGCGGAAGATGCGCCGCGCTTGTGCGTCGGCGTACCCTCGCATTCTCTTCGCCAACAAGCGGTAGAGGGCGCTGGCGACGACGAGTAGCGCCATGTCGAAGTCGACCTTCAGACCCACAGATGATGTGAGGGCATCAACGTGAAAGAACCGGACCGCGTCAGAAAGTGCGTTTTCGATGAGCATCCGCTGCGCGTAGCGCGTGATCAGTCTCTTGTGCGTGGCCTTGCGATCATTGGTCAGCAGCACAGTGGGCTTGTCGTGGCCCAGGTCTTGGATGAAGAGCTGGCGGAATTCGCGTTTTTCCAGTACAGCCGCTTCTTCGTAGACACGGGGGGTCTGGTATTTCCGGCCAGGAACGTCGAGTCTGACGGTGCGCCACGCGGACCGAGGCACCGCTGCGACGGCGTCAAGAATGGCCGGGGTTCGCCGCCGCAAGGTAATGAATGTCACTCCCATCTCATCGAGGCGGGCAAGGTTGGGCTGGGTCGTCAATCTCGAATCGAAGACCAAGTGCTTGGGTAAGCTACCGTGAGCTTTCTGCCAGAACTCCATAAAGCGAAAAATCTCGTCCGCCTCCTCGCCCTTCCTCAAGTCGGCATTCGAGTAACAGAAGGCATGGCCGTCAGCATCCTGAGCCAGAAACGCCAGAACGCTCTTTTGGCTACGACTGCGCATCGAAACGTAATGGCGCTCTACGATGGGATCTTCGCCGAAGAAGGGAACAGAATGGAAATCGAGATTGAAGGACTCCCCCGGAAAGAGAGCATCACCTTGAACGCACCGGTGAAAGTCCAGCAGCACCTGATGGGTCTGTTCGGCGGTGATGCGGGACGAGTACTCGCACAGAAAGCTCTTCTTCGGAATGGTGTTCAGCCCGGCAAAGAAGGCCAATCCCTCATCCGCCACAAAGGGCATTACGTGGCTTTTTCTCTCGATCGAAAAGAGCTTCAAGGCCAGGCAGGCGAGAAACGCTTGCTGGGCAGGAATCATCTTGGAACCTGGGAGCTGCACAGCGGGACCAATCTGGGACACCTCCAGCCGAATCAGGTCCGCAAGGAACAAGAATAGACCACCACAGGCGGTGGTGAAGCGCCGGGGAGCCAAGGAGAAGGCACGAATATCTGCCGCTGGGAGGTGACTCGGTCCAGGCCGCGCCGGGCGCTCTTCATCCAGTCGCCGGGGGAGCGGGGAAAAGCCCTCTTCCTTGAGCACCTCGCGAACCGCAGTCGAGCTGAGGGATATCCCTCTCGATTTCAACTCCTCGCTGATGTCGTAGACGGAATAGTTCTGCTTCCGCAGCTCGATGATCACGGCACGCGCACTACCCTTCTTCGGCTGCGACTGCGGCCCGTGCGCCGGCGTGATGAAGAAGACTGGTTCCTCCTCGCGACGAAAGTGATGACATAGGACAGCGAAAGAACCCGGCGTGTAGCCGAACTGCTCCGCGACCTCTTGAGAGGGTCGTCCCTCAACGTAGAACGCTCGCAACGCCTCGTACTGGCGCTGCTTCGGATTCGTGGGTTCCAAGAAGAATCGCCGAATATTTATTAGGTCTTTAGGTTCTCTTATAGGCATAGAGCCAGAGTACCACCGATGGCTTCATGAAGGCAAACCTTTTGATGGATCTCAGTCCGTGGATCGCCGAAATACCGGACTGCAACGCTACCGCCGAATCTCTTGCCATGAGAAGGTCCAACGCACCATTCTCTGGGTGTCGCACCAAAATCAAGCCATAGGAGAACTAAAACACATAATACTAACAGGGATCGGAGTTGGGGGGATGAATCACGAAAATGGCTCTGGAACGGATGTGATCTTGGGGGAGTCGGGCTACGGCGGGGCAGAGCGATTAGGCCCTTTCCCATGTGTGGAAATTCAGGCTAGGCAAAGGCTGAAGAATTCCGGCAACAGGGCCTGGACTGATTGTGATTGGCTGTGATTGAGTCGCCTGATTGCCGCACGAATCTGTCACGCCAATCTGGATTGTATAGGTTCCGGGTGTCATGTGCAGGGTGACGTGGGGGGTAGAACTCCCCGGCGGAGGGAGCTG
>JAFAHS010000370.1 GCA_019237115.1 Deltaproteobacteria bacterium | reverse complement strand
AGCCTCTGCCGGTGTTAACTATTCAAATGTGCTCAATGGTCTCAGAGTGAGTTCAACCAAGCCCGTCTTTAGGCGCTCCTAATCAGAGGTTAACATCTCGAAGGCGTCACCGACTGGCTCATAGAACAGAGTGTAAAAGACGGTGGGCAAGGGAAGAGATAGGCCGCAAAACCACCCGCGCCGCTGCGGCCGCTCTTCAGAGAAGGAATGGCAAAGGAATCTAAAGCCACGGGTCCCATATAAATTGCGTATGAAGCACCTTGACGATATTCCGGTCTGGCTGTTCACGATCTTAACCGTTGCTGGCTTTGACGTTACAGCGCTGACCGGTCTCGTTTGCACCCGCCGGCTGGGTCATGCATTTGGCCTATATGCACTCCTCGACAAAGCGGTCAGCTGGATCTTTTCGGCGATTCTCGTGATGTTTGCCATCGCGATTGGTCTCGTCTGATCCGCGACGATTAGATTTGCCGGGTCCGACAATTAGATTTGCCGGTAGTCGCCGTCCTGACGGCGGATCCGTGAAATGGAGCCGGGAGGAGCTCCATGGTCACAGATGGGCAGGTCAGGGTGCTGCGGAGAAAGCTAATGGAGGGCAAGACACAAGAGGCGGCGGCAGCGGGAGCCGGCCTGAGCGTGCGCAGCGCGCGCAAATGGCAAGCAGGTTCGTATCCGTCGCAGGCACATAAACCACATCTTTGGCGCACGCGACCCGATCCCTTCGGCGGATTATTCGAGAGCGAGATTGCGCCGCTGTTGGCAGCTGATGAGAAGCGAGTGCTGGAAGCGCGAACGCTTTTAGGCGAGCTTGATCGGCGTCATCCGGGTTGTTTTTCAGGACGCCAGTTGCGCACGCTACAGCGCCGGATACGAGAGTGGCGCGCGCTGCACGGACCGGAGCAAGAGGTTTACTTTCCCCAGGAGCATCCACCCGGGCGCGAGGCCGCCTTCGACTTCACCAACTGCAACGCTTTGGGCGTAACCATCGGCGGCGAGCCGTTCCCGCACCTGCTATTTGAGTTAGCGCTTTCATATAGCGGTTGGCGCTGGCAGATGGTGGCCGCGAGCGAAAGTTTCGAGGCGACGGCAGCAGGAGTGCAAGGAGCGCTGTGGCAGCTGGGCGGGGTGAGCGAGGTCCTGCGTTCAGACAATCTATCGGCTGCCACCCACGATCTACGGCGCAGCCGCGGGCGGGCACTGAACCGGCGCTACCGCGACTTGCTCGATCATTACGGCTTGAGAGCGAGTCTCATCCAGGTTGGCGAGGCGCACGAAAACGGCGTCGTCGAGCAAGCGCACCGCCGGACCAAATCGATACTGGCCCAGGCGTTATTGCTGCGCGGCAGTTGCGACTTCCGCAGCGCCGAGGAATACGAGCACTGGCTGCGCGAGGTGGTGGAGCGCGAGCACAACTCCAAACTGGGAGGGCGCCTGCTGGAAGAGCGCCGTCATCTGCGGCCGCTCCCTGGGGCGCCGATTCCCGCCTACACAAAAATTTCAGCACGGGTCCGCCGCTGGAGCACGATCAGAGTGCAGGAGCGGACTTACTCCTTACCCTCGCGACTCATCGGCGAGCGCGTCACGGTACGGCTGTTCGCCGATCATCTGGAAGTTTATTACCGCGAGCGATTGGTGGAGCGCCTGCCACGCTTGCACCACAAGGGCCAGGCCCATATCGACTACCGGCACATAATCTGGACACTGGTGCGCAAACCCGGGGCGTTCGCCCGCTATCGCTGGCGCGAGGAGCTGTTCCCAAGCCTGGTATTCCGCCGCGCTTATGATGCACTACGCAGCCGCTTGGGGGAGCGCGCCGACGCGGAGTATGTGCGCATCCTGCATCTGGCGGCGAGCCGCGGTGAGATGGTTGTGGAACAGACGCTGTGCGCCATGCTCGACCGCGACCAGCGATTCGACGCTGAGCAAGTGCAGAAGACTATCGAGCCCGAGCGCCCTCAATTACCGGCGGTGACGATAACGCCTCCGGATCTCCGGCTTTATGATGCGCTGCTTGGCGCCGAGGTGGCGTCATGAATGCTACCGCGATTTCCGAGCGCACCGCCGAGCTGTTGAATCGCTTTAATCTGACCACCGCCGCCACCGAATTGGCACGTCGACTGGAGCAGGCTGGGCAGCATGAGGTGCTCCGTTTGGTGCTAGAGGTGCTGGAAATGGAGGCTGAAGCACGCGAGCAACGGAGGATCAACCGGCTGCGCCGTGCTTCCCAGCTCCCTCCCGGCAAAACCTTCGATACCCTCGACCTCAAGCCTCTACCACCGACGCTGGGGCGCAAGCTGCGCGAGCTGGCGGGCGGCGACTTTCTCGAAGACGCGATCAATCTGTTGGCCTTCGGCCCACCCGGCGTTGGCAAGAGTCACGCTGCCTGCGCGCTCGGCCATGCGCTGGTAGAGCGGGGCCATGCGGTACTGTTCCGCCCGGCCTATCAACTGGTTCAGGAACTGCTCGCCGCCAAGCGCGATCTCACGCTACCGCGCCAGTTGCGCCGACTCGATGTCGCTGAGCTGCTGATTCTGGACGACATCGGCTACGTCAAGCAAAGCGCTGAAGAGGCCGAGGTGCTGTTCACGCTCATCGCGCAGCGTTACGAGCGCCGCTCGGTGATGATCACCAGCAATTTAGTCTTCAGTGAATGGGAGCGAATCTTCAAGGAGCCAATGGCGACGGCCGCAGCAATCGACCGCTTGGTGCACCACTCCGCAATCCTTGAGTTTAACGCCCCCAGCTATCGTACTGCGGCCCGCCGGCGCACCGGCGCTCCACCGGCTGATGGCGAACCGGTGACGGTAAAGCGGGGTGCGAGTTAGGGAGCAGATATGGGACGGACAAAACACCCTTGTGGCAGGGCAGGCACCTGGATTGAAGTCAAGGTCATCAAAGGCCGGACCTACTGGTATGAGCGGACGCGCGTGTACCTGGGCGCGGGCAAGTCACGCATCAACAGCAAGTACCTCGGGCCCGGGCCGAAGCGAACACCGAAGGGCGCAGCCGCCGAGTTGCACCTATGGGCGAAAGCCCACGGTCAGAACCAACCCTCAGCCAATGATGGTGCAACTAACGACTCGAAGTCCCCACCGCGCACCGCCGGTGGCGGCGGGAAAAATAAAAGCCTCAACCCGACATCAGTGGATGAAGATGGAGAACAACTAAACCACTAACCCTGGTGACTAACCGGCAAAAATATTTGTCGCGACCGGCAGAAATAGTTGACGCGGCCCAAAAGGTCTTTCCCTTCGCGATGAAGCTTATCACTGTCATTACCGGCGTGGCTTCCGCGTGTCCGCTCGGCCACGAAGCACAGTCCGTTATCGACGCGCTTCTAGAAACACCTACTATGCCGCTGAAACTGCCGACTAGGCCGAACCAAACGCGAGGCTTCTACGCATGGATGAAGAACGTGCGAGCCGGACCGCCCAGGGCGCGGCGATACTGAGAGCCCTGCATCAAACGCTCGAT
>JAFAHS010000339.1 GCA_019237115.1 Deltaproteobacteria bacterium | reverse complement strand
GTAACGCTGCGCTTTCTCCGCGCCAACGCTGGCTTCTGCCGCACGCACATTCGCCTCCGCGCTGCGCAGATCGGAACGGAACTCCAGCGCCTCTGATGTTGCGGATTGCAGGTTGAACGTTTCCAACGCCACGTACCCAACCGCATCCGACGGCCCAAACTTTTGGTCGATGGGCAATCCAATAATTCGGCCGAGCGTCAACTTGTCTTTTTCAAGGGCATCGGTCGCGTTGATAAGACGCTGCTCCGCGGTCTGCAGTTCGACTTGTGCGCGAACGGAATCAATTTCCGGTGAGACCTCATTCTTAACCTGGTCGCTGGTTTGCTGATCAAGCTGCTTCGCAGTGTCGAGTTGTGCGCGGGCAGTTTCCACCCGCGCCGCGCTGGCAACAACCTGTAAGTACGAGACACCAACCACGTACACGACGACATCCCGGGCATCCTTGGTGCTAAGAGCCGATGCCCACTCGGTGTCTTTTTGCGCGCGATAGCGATCGCGCAGTTCGGCGCTGTAAACGGATTGCGAGAGGCTGACGCGGGCGTCTTGATAGCCGAAGTCGCCGCTCGTAACCGGGAGTGATCCACCACCCGGGAGCGGAGGTAGTTTTCCCAGACCAACTTCCTGGAAACTGACTTTCTCGAAAGCTTGCTCGGCTCTTGCGGACAACTGAGGCAGAAGGGCGGAGAGTGCGCGCAATCTTTGCGCCCGAGCTTCGGCGCTTCCCTGATTGCTCTCGATGAGACCGAGGTTAAAGCGCAACCCACGCTGAACGGCGTCATGAAGAGAAATGCCCAGAACTTCGTCTGTAGCTCTGCCGCTGGGCACGCTTCCCAAATAGGGATTTTGACCTTGAGTGGCGAGGGCGCTCGGGTTGGTTGTACTGGCCGCCGGATTGATCGGCCGCGGCGTCGAGATTGAATACCCTTGCGGATCGATTCCAGCTTGAGAGAACACCGCCTCTGGAACCGCGAGCAGCAGACCTGCCAGCGCAATATGAATTCCCCTTTTCATAATGTCTCCGAAGAGAGCAGAGGTGCAGACGGCGGTAGGCACCTGGTCAGCCAAATCGACATCGCTTCGTGATTCGCTGCACTGTGCCTCGTCATGCTTTTCTGCCTTTCTGCCGTCATAAGATTCGATAAGAGACCAATCGGTCGCAAATAGTTTCGGACGGAGGTTGGGTGACCGGGAAATCCGATCGACATTTCGTTTCGCTCTCGCACCCCCAGAACTTTCGCACGGCCTAAACTGTGGAAAAATCACGAGAAGCAGGGCTTTTTGGCTACCTCAGGAGACCGTCGGGCGGCTAACACATTCGGGTTAGGCCTGGTCCGATTTCGCGCCCGGCCTGCGATCTACGGAGCAGCCCAGCTATAATTGAAGAGACCGAACGGTCGTCTTTGCATCTAATCGGCTGTATGAAGCAGATGACGAAGGGCCAGAAAACTAGAGACCGCATCATTGCCGAGGCTGCCAATGTGTTCAATCAGCGCGGCTTCGAGGGCTGCTCTATGTCTGACTTGATGGCCGCCACAGGGCTGGAGAAAGGTGGCATCTACCGCCACTTTTCTTCGAAGGAAGAGCTCGCAGCCGAGGCGTTCGATTACGCGTGGAAGTTAGCTTTCGAGACCCGCACCCACGATCTGGAGCAGGTTCCAAACAGCGTTGAAAAGCTCAAGCGGTTCATTGCGAACTTTGTTGAACGCCGCACTTCGGTTCCAGGCGGTTGTCCCGTCCTGAACACCGCGGTTGAGGCAGACGATGGAAACCCGCTCCTTCGAGAGCGAGTTCGCAATGCATGGCGAGCATGGCGGGATACCCTCGTCGAAATCGTAGCCGCCGGAGCCAAGCGCAAAGAGATTCGACCCGACGTTGATGCTAAGGAAGTTGCGACTCTGATTGTTTCTTCGCTGGAGGGAGCACTGATGATCGCGCGTCTCGAAAGAAATAAAGATGCACTCCTAGCAGCCCAGTCACACCTGTGTCGCTACCTCGAGGCCGAAGTGCGCGCACACAGCCACTCGCACTGATTCTGCACTGTCCATCCGGAAGTGACTAATTCTCTTTAAGCCCGGCGTAAATTGGGGCGTTTCCTAGATCGGGACGGCCGTCAGTCCGAGTAGAGTGTAAGATACGACTTTTTCAGATGTTGGGCTGCTCGCCATGGCTTACCTAGAATTTGTATCCCGTCCAGAGGGCCCAATAGTTTAGGTTCCGGCCTGGCTGACTTTCCTTGACAAACTTGCCCGCATAGAAAATCCCATAATCGGCCTGAAACCAGAGGTGACGATTCGCTTGCCAGCGCACCTCTGTGCCCGGACGATGTCCGACGAAGCGCGCGTTGCTTTTTCCTGTGGGAACAATCAGAAATCCCGGGACGGAATACACGCCGTCGTGCAGGCTCTCCCGCCACTGAAATATCCAATCCGCGGAGGCGGTCACATTGTGCGGCAACGTCGTTTCAACTTGAGGGTGTACGTCCATAAAGTTGATGGGACCTGG
>JAFAHS010000332.1 GCA_019237115.1 Deltaproteobacteria bacterium | reverse complement strand
CGTGGTGCTGGACCCGCTCTACTCATCGCGCAGCGTCCTCAGCAAGGAGACATGGGAGAAGTTCGAGGGTCCGTTCTCGAAGCGGATCGCGGACGCCGTGCGCGACGAGGGCGGACTCGTGGTGGTCCACAACTGCGGCGGCGGGGTTTACTTCGATGCCGTGATCAAGTGGATCAGTCCGATCGCGATCTCGCACGCTTATCCGGCATTTGATTGCACCACATGGGAAGAGCACGCCGATCGCTGGGGCCGTGAGGTCGTCACCATCGGTTACTCGGACCCCGCCAACATCAGTTTCCTGCTGCGACCGGAGGAGGTCATCGAAGATTGCCGCAAGCAACTCGAGACGTTCAAGAATGTCGGCCATGGGTTCATCCTATCCACCGGCTGCGAGTTTCCGCCCAACGGCAACCTGCTGAATGCACGCGCGATGGTCGAGGCAGCGAAGATTTATGGATCGAATTAATACATCAAACTACTCTTTGAGCGCTGTGCAGCGCCAGTAGTGGCAGCGATAGTAGGGAGGATACCATGACCCCAATAAAAGAACGACTCCATCAGGAGCTGTCGGACGCAGTCGTCGAGTTTGATGAGGACAAGGCGATCGCCGCATCACAAGAGGTCATCGCGCAGGGCCTCGACGCATACGAGGCGATTGACCATGGTCTGGCACATGGCATGGAGCGAGCCGGCAAGCTCTTTGAGGATGAGGTGTACTTCGTTCCGGAGATTCTCTTGTCCGCGGACGCGATGTACGCGGGGATCAACGTGCTCCAGCCGCACATCCCGCACGGCTCCGAGCGGAAGAAAGGCCGGGTCGTCATTGGCGTGATCGAGGGTGATACCCACGACATCGGCAAGAACCTGGTCCGCATCATGCTGGCGGCCGCCGGCTTCGAGATCCATGATCTGGGACGCGACGTAGCCCCACGCCGCTTCGTGGACACCGCGCTGAGAGTGCATGCAGACATCATCGCTGTTTCCACGCTCATGACGACCACGATGGACGGTATGGCCGAGGTCATCCGGATCCTGAACCGGGAGAACGTACGCGGGCACTTCAAGGTGCTGGTCGGCGGCGCTCCCATTTCGCATGCGTACGCCAGAAAGATTGGTGCCGACGGCTATGCCATCAACGCGATCGCGGCTACGAAGCTGGCTCATCAGCTCGTCGCGATTCATGCCGCCCCTGAGGTCGCGGCTACGAAGCTGGCTGATCAGCTCGTCGCGATTCATGCCGCCCCTGAGGTCGCGTAAATGAGCGCGAGCGAGCCGCGGGACCCGAAGGAGCGTCTCCTTCGGGTTCTGCGGAAACAGGCGGTAGACCGACCTCCGGTGATCTGCGCGGGGGGCAGTATGACTGCGGCCGTCCTGGAGGCTATCGGCGAGGATGCTCCGCTGCCCGCGGCCCACAGCAGCCCGGTCCTGATGGCGAATCTCTGCGCGCAGATCCAGCATCGAACTGGCTTCGAGAACCTGGGCGTGCCGCTCTGTACAACCATTGAGGCCGAAGCGCTGGGGAGCCATGTCAGCACTGGCTCGCTCACCTGTGAACCCACGATTATCCGCGAGGCGTTCCGTGATGTAAGCTCCGCGCAGTTTCCACAGCCAGGCGCCGTCCTGAATCGCGGTCGCGTGCCGGTCTTCCTGGAAGCAACTCGCATCCTCGCTCGCGACTATCCCGCGCTTCCGGTCCTCGCCAATCTCATCGGTCCCACCAGCACCGCCGCCGCTACCGTGGACCCGGTTGCCTTTCTGAAAGGGTTGCGCAAGGATCGCGAGCACGCTCATCGCCTGGTGGCAGCCGTAACCCGGTTCCTCTGCAGCCTGGCCACACGGCTCATCGAACACGGCGCCACAGTGATCGTGATCCACGACGACACCGCAACGCCGGCGCTGCTTGGCCTCACCCTTTTCCAGGAATTTACAACCCGTTATCTTGCCACACTCATCGAACACATCCACGGTAGCGGTACCCCGGTCATCCTCCACCTATGCGGCAACTTGGCGGACGCCCTGCCCTTGCTGGCGCATCTTGGCTCGGACGCACTCAGCGTAGGCGCCGCAACCAGCGTCCGCGTCGTCAAGGAAGTTGCCCCCAGCCTCCCGGTCATGGGCAACGTGAGCACGATGAAGCTTCATCTTGGGAATCCCGCATGGGTCGAGGCACGCGCTGAACGACTCCTAGCGGAAGGCGTAGACATCCTCGCACCAGCTTGCGGACTCAGCGTCTGTACACCGCTTGCCAACATCCATGCGCTCACAAAAATCTCCGGCAAGGCCTCTTAGCCCGATGGCGTCGGCGATCCACATGGTCCCCGACCCGGGATCTATTTCCTTTCCTCTTGAATTGATGGCGATATCATGAAGCTCGAGACCCTTTGCCTGCACGGTGGCACCCAGCCTGATCCCACGACCCTGTCTCGCGGCGTACCGGTTTACCGCACTAGCTCTTACGTCTTCAAGAACACTGAGCATGCGGCGAACCTTTTCGCTCTGAGGGAGCTGGGCAACATCTACACCCGGTTGATGAACCC
>JAFAHS010000330.1 GCA_019237115.1 Deltaproteobacteria bacterium | reverse complement strand
ACCGAGCATGCGGGCTTGCGGCATGTGCTGTATCGGCTCGATGAGCAAGGTTTTCGGAAGACCAGGTAAAGTACTCCGGCGCACTCAGGCCAACGCGCAAACCAACGCAAACGTGTGAGCGCTCCCGCGGCATCTCACCTAACACCCTGGCAATCGGGTCATCGAGATTTGTTGAGAACGATCACGGATTGGCCGACGTCAGCCGAAGGCATCCCGAAGGCAGCCTCCTTTGCCAGGTGGTGCTGGCTGCGGGACTGTGCACCGCACTGGCCGTCGCGACACCAACCTGCGGGGAATTCCTTTCACCCTGAACTAGGCCTGGGCCGATTCACCAGGCGTCGGTGAACTCCCGCTCCAGCTTCTCCTCCTCCTGCAGGTCAGCGGGGGTCAGGCTCGTTTGAGCTTCCGCGATTCCGGCGATGGTAACGGCAGTCAATAGGATCACGAGCATGGTGCCAAGCCAAGACCAGTAACCATTCATTTTCGTTATGCCGTCATTTCGATTCGCAGCAATGCGGTGATGATAAGACATATTCTCTCGGGCGACAGAGCAGTGGAGTTCCTCGCAGGCTTCATCCGAGCGCAACCGTTTCTTCCACTTCGCGTCAACGCATCCCACAGCCGAGAGATGTCGCTTGGTTTGGATGACCTCTCTGGACCCTACATCAGAGCGGAGGAAATCCTTGCGGCAATCACCTTGCTCGAGCGCCTACGGAGCAGCGAAGTTTGCCAGTTATCGGCCTCTGCAGCTTCTTGGCTTCATGGTTGAGCTAGGTCTCGAACGCCGCGCGCCGTCCAACTTCCAGGAAATGTTTGGGATCCAAATGACCGTAGAGGCGGATCAGGGCGCCGACTACTCCGGTCCATCCGGTCTGGTGGCTTGCCCCCAGGCCGGCGCCGTTGTCGCCATGAAAGTATTCGTAGAACAAGATGTGGTCGCGCCAGTACGGATCGGTGTGAAACTTCTCGGTACCACCATAAACCGGCCGTCGCCCTTTCTCGTCGCGGCAGAAGATGCTTTGCAGGCGGTGGGCAAGCTCCCTGCTCACTTCGAACAGGTTCATCAACTTGCCCGAACCGGTCGGGCACTCGATTTTGAAGTTATCACCATAGTATTCATAGAATTGAAGAAGAGCGCGTATTATCAGGACATTTACCGGCATCCAGATCGGACCCCGCCAGTTTGAGTTGCCGCCGAACATGCCGGTGTTTGACTCCGCCGGCAGGTAGTCCACTCGGTACTCACTTCCGCCGACGTTAATCACGTAAGGATGCTCGGCGTGGTAGCGAGACAACGAGCGAATTCCATACGGGCTTAAGAATTCGCGCTCGTCGAGCATGCGCGTCAGGATCCGGCGTAGCCGGTTCTGGTCGACCAGCGCGATGATGCCGCGCTCCGCTACTCCGAAATGGCCCGGGCCCGTGGGGTGCATGCTCTTGAACAGCTCTGGCATTCGTCGCGCCCGCTCCCGCCACAGCTCCATATATCGAGGTATTCGCTCGCGCTGCCAAGCCTCGGCGACCGAGGTCGCGCACAGTGGCAGCAGCCCCACCATCGAGCGAACCTTAAGCCGCCTCGCGCTCTCATCGGGCAAACGCAGGACGTCGTAGTAAAATCCGTCCTCTTCATCCCACATCCCTTCTCCGCCCGTCCGGTTTATCGCGTGGGCAATCCACAAGATGTGATCAGTGAACTTCAGCGCCATATCCTGAAAGCTCGGGTCGCGCGCGGTAAGCTCGACCGCAATCTCCAACATGTTCTGGCAGAACAGGGCCATCCAGGCGGTGCCGTCCGCCTGCTCCAGATGGCCCCCGGTGGGCAGCGGAGCGCTGCGATCAAAGACTCCGATGTTGTCCAGGCCCAGGAAACCACCTTCAAACACGTTCTTGCCCAGGCGATCCTTGCGGTTCACCCACCAGTCGAAGTTCATCAAGAGCTTGGCGAATGCGCGCTTGAGGAAATCGATGTCTCCTTCGCCGCGCAGCGCCTGCTCGGTGCGGTAGATGAAAATCGAGGACCAAGCATGCACCGGTGGGTTAACGTCGCTGAAATTCCATTCGTAAGCTGGAATTTGACCACCGGGATGGAGATAGGTGGGCTGCAGCATCAGGTCGAGCTGGGACTTGGCGAAATCGACATCAACGGGTGCGAGGGCGATGGCATGGAACGCCAGGTCCCATGCGGCGTACCACGGATACTCCCATTTGTCCGGCATTGAGATGACGTGGTCATTGATCATGTGAAACCATTCTCGGTTTCGGGTGAACCGGCCGGTCGGCGCCAGAGGATCGACGCCGTGTTCCCCAAGCCAGAGGTCGGCGTCAAAGAAATAGTACTGCTTGGACCACAGCATCCCGGAGAGTGCCTGGCGCATCACCCTGGCTGCATCCTCAGAAAGTTCCGGTGGCGTGATCGCACGATAGAACCCATCGGCTTCCGCCTGGCGCTGGTCGAAGATCCGGTCGAAGTCTGCGAAGGGTTTGCTCATCCTCTTTGGCTCGGTAGCCGAGAGTCGCAGGCGCACGACGGCGGTTTGTCCCGGCCCGATACTCAACTGATGGTGCGTGGCTGCCTTGGTGCCGGTGTTTGCCGGGTTGACCGCATCTTTGCGCTCGTGGACCAGGTAGGAGTCGATGCCGTCCTTTACGTATGGACTCGCGTTGCTCTTGCCGAAGAGGCGTTGGTTGTTCGTTTCGTTCTCGGTAAACAACACCGGCACATCGCCGTCTATGTATAACCAGCGGTCACCGAGCTCCGCGTGGGACCCCGCGATGATTCGGGAGCCCTGGGGACTCGCCACTTGTCGCAAGGCCGGTTTGGCTGCATTCGCGTACCAGCTCCAGGTGTTACGAAACCACACCGTGGGAAGCACATGAAGCGTGGCGGAGTCCGGCCCGTGATTGGTAGCTGAGATTCGAACCAGGATGTCCTCGGGCGACTCTTTGGCGTATTCGACAAAGACGTCGAAATACCGATCGTCGTTGAAAATGCCCGTATCCAGCAGCTCGTACTCGAACTCATTTCGAGAACGTCGATGGTTGGTCGCTACGAGATCCGCATATGGATAGGCTCTCTGCGGATACTTGTAGAGGAATTTCATGTAGGAGTGCGTGGGTGTCGAATCGAGGTAGAAGTAATACTCCTTGACGTCTTCCCCGTGGTTGCCCTCGCTGTTGGTAAGGCCGAACAAGCGCTCCTTGATGATTGGATCCTTGCCGTTCCACACAGCCAGTGCCAAGCAGAGGAGTTGCTTGTCGTCCGAGAAGCCGGCCAGTCCGTCTTCGCCCCAATGGTAGGCTCGAGAACGAGCCTGATCATGGCTGAAGTAGTCCCAGGCGTTGCCGTCCGCGCTGTAGTCCTCGCGCACCGTGCCCCATTGGCGCTCGGATAGATACGGTCCCCACTTCCGCCACGGGACTTGTTTCTCGCGAGCTTCTTGAAGCCTGCGCATCTCTGGGTTCTCTGGAGTATCCACTCCTGTCTCCTTCAATGCTGGGTTTGGAAAAATGTCGTCGCGCGGAACTTTATCTTCAGGTCATTGCTATTCTAGGCAGGGTAACGCGCGGTTCTGCGGCAAATCGCCTCCGACATGAGTCGGCATCATTTTCAATAGCCGGTTGGACGCACCGCTCGCGAGCCAACGATCTGCCGGGTGCGGCCCGGGGAAACCGCAGACGCGTATACCTCTATGGCCGCTCTCATCGATTCTGGTCAGCCGATCGCAGACATCGATACAGCGGCGTTCCGCGAAAAAACAGCGGTAGGATCACGCATCCCTCGCTGCCGTGTCCACCTCGACCAAATTCATAGTCGCAAAGGCGGCAGCTTTACCAGCGAAAGCCGCCGAATCCCAACCATAGCGGACGCCTGACCGGGGGGCGGCAATCTGGTCAGAACGCCAAAGATTGCTCCGTACCAGTCCGAAGACAATCAGTAGTTGGAAGGAATCATTCCGGCGCTCTTATTCCCCGTGGTCGAGGCTCCCTTACAGGCCGTGACATCAGCGACGGTTACCGGGGTTTGCGGTATTCCTGGCTGATTGGAGGCCGCGTTCAGGTCGGCCGCGATTTGGCTGTCGGACTTGCCCGCCGCTGCCTGCGTCATCACCACGTTGCAATCGATCGGCGCCTTGCTCGTGCTGAACGTAGAGCAACCGGGGAGTCCAGCCATCGCCAGGAGTATCCCGGACATTGCCGACACCAAAAGCCGCTTGATCTGGTTTGGTCGCATTTTCCCCTCCCTCCAAGGCCAGAGAACTGGCAATCTGACGGTGCCCGACGCTTTTCGGGTTTTCTGCCCGCCCTTCGAATAGCGCCTGGAGACCCCAGTGGCAACCGGGACGTTAAATCCTCCATTCCGGTTGGAGTCCCGCGGCGCCACGCTCCCCAAGCCAGACCAACTATGCGGGGTTTAGCTATTCGAGCAAGTGGTACTTTGGTGCTATGTCTTCGCTTTCGATTCGGATGCCAACCAGGGCTGCGGCTTCTCCAACGCCTCGATGAGCTGGAGCAAAAAGTGCGCGCGCCTGCGCGGCAGAAGGACAAAGACCGGCCGAGCCACAGCTCGATCGGTCCTTGATCGATGGGAACCTTAGACCGGCGCGGCCGCCTCCTTACATATTTTCGACGATGGCCTTACCGAACTCCGAGCACTTGAGGAGCTTTGCGCCCGTCATGAGGCGCTCGAAATCGTAAGTGACGGTCTTGTTCGCGATGGTCTTTTCGAGGCCGTGAATGATGCCGTCCGCGACTTCCTGCCATCCCATGTGCTCGAACATCAGCACCCCGGACAGAATAACCGAGCCCGGATTGACCTTGTCCTGGTTGGCGTACTTTGGTGCGGTGCCATGGGTCGCTTCGAAGATCGCGTGGCCGGTCAGGTAGTTGATATTGGCGCCGGGAGCGATTCCGATTCCTCCGACCTGAGCCGCCAGTGCATCGGAGATATAGTCGCCGTTAAGATTCATGGTGGCAACGACGTCAAACTCGTCGGGCCGCGTAAGGACCTGCTGGAGGGTGATGTCGGCGATGGCGTCCTTCACCAGAATCTGGCCGGCAGGCGGCTTGCCTCCGCAGTCGTCCCATCCGACCGCCCTGCCCTTGTATTCACGCCGCACCAGCTCGTACCCCCAATCGCGGAACGCGCCCTCGGTGAACTTCATGATGTTGCCCTTGTGCACGAGCGTGACGCTCTTTCGCTTGTGGCGGATCGCGTAATCGATCGCGGCGCGGATGAGGCGCTCCGAGCCTTCGCGGGAGATCGGCTTGATGCCGATGCCGCTCGTCTCGGGGAAGCGGATCTTCTTCACGCCCATCTCGTTCTGCAGGAACGCGATGACCTT
>JAFAHS010000516.1 GCA_019237115.1 Deltaproteobacteria bacterium | reverse complement strand
AGGTTTGCGCCTTCGATCGCACGATGCAACAACTCGCGACCGTGCTTGACATGTCTTGCCCAAGGAATGACCAGAGATGCGAACAGAAGATCGATCCACGGCTGGAGACGCTTCCACCCGCGTCGTTCGAGCAACTCATGGCCGGCGCTACCGAAGCGGAAGCCTGAAGGGTAATCGTCGAAACGCCAACCGGCGATAGCCCCTAGGCAGACATAGGCGAAGCACGACGCGTCGCAGTTTCCAAGCTCGAGGCTAAGATTGACCGCGCGACAGGTAACCATCGCATGCAGGTTGCCATCGCGGAAAATACCTGAGAGTTTCGTCAGGATATCCATCGTGGCGAGAGATGGCGGGTCGGTCATTAAGGGCAGTTCGACAACATTCTCAATCGGCCTTGTTCCGAGCTGTATCAAGATGCGTTGGTATTCGTTTTGCACCTCTTCTTCGCTCGGATGAAGCGACCATTCAACGCCTATATTCCGTAGATAATCAAGACCTACGTCCGTCGCCTGGATCACCTGGCCGCGCGTCACGTACAACTCCATGCGCAGGCAATCAACCGCCGCTCGCTCGACAGGGCTGGCGACGCGTGTAGCGAGGCCGTTGAGACGCTTTTCGGCCTCCTCCAGTTGGCCCGTCACGTACTCGCATTCTGCGCGATTCAGCTCCAGCACAAACCTGAGGTCCGGCCGCTGCTCCCATCCGCCCGCTGACAAGAGTGCCGTGCCGGTGACGAGATAGCTCAGGGCAGAAACGTAGGCACTGCAAGCCTTGGAGCGTTTCGCGGCAGTCAGGTTGAGTTCTGCCAATTGCTCTTTCTCGTCGAGCGACGTGATCAACTCAACCCCGCGGTTGAGTTGATTAACGATCTCGAAGATCGCTTCCTCCAGCTTTTCGGGTGAAGTATGCGTCGCCAGCAGCCTCCCGATTCGGAGATGAGCTGCGGCGCGCTGGGCTTCGGGGATCAGTGAGTACGCGGCCTCCTGAACGCGGTCGTGGATAAACCTATACGAGCCATCTTGCCGCACGACCAACCCCTCACGGATAGCCCGCGACAGATCCCTATGGACCTGGGCCTCCTCTGTTTCGGCCACAACGCAGAGGGTCGTGACCTTCGCCGTATTTCCGATGCAGGCGAGGCGCTCCAGGGCCTTCTGGGTTTCGGGCGTTAGTCGCTTCAGCTTTTCAACCATCAGGTCCGCCACGTTGTCGGTGTACTCTTTGGCGTGAATGCGCCCGAGGTGCCACGACCAACGGCGGCGCGGGTAATCAAAAAAGAGCAGCCGCTCCTGTTCGAGCGAGGAGAGAAACTGGATCGCAAAGAATGGATTGCCTGCGGTTCTGTCGTAAACCGCTTGTGCCAGAGGCACGACATGCTTCGGCTCACATTGAAGGGCGCCGGTGATCAACAGCGCGACATTCTCCCGTGTCAGTGGCCCAAGCTTGATTTCCTTCAAGGGAACTCCGGCGTTGCGGATGCCTGTGATTTTTCGAGCCAGTGGATGAGCGGAATCGACCTCGTTATCCCGATAGGCACCGATCATCAACAAGTGCGCGACGTTTCGTTTCGTGAGGACATCTTCCACCAGTTCGAGGGTGGCGAAGTCCAGCCACTGCATATCGTCGAGAAACAGTACCAGCGGGTGCTCCGGCCGCGCGAAAGCGCCTATGAATCGCCGAAACACGAGTTGGAAACGCCTTTGCGCGTCCTGTGGAGGGAGCTCCGGAACCGGTGGTTGCTCGCCAATAATTGCCTCGAGTCCGGGTACCAGATCGATCATGAGGCGTCCGTTCGGGTGTAACGCTTCGCGCATGGCTTCGCGCCAGATTGCCAGCTCGGCTTCACTCTTGGACAGAAGGCCGCGGGTGAGGCTCTGCAAGGCTTGTGCCAGTGTGGAATACGGGATGTCGCGCCTGAATTGGTCGAATTTGCCGGACGCGAAAAGGCCGCGCCGTGGAACAAGCACCTTGTGCAACTCATTCACCACGGATGATTTCCCAATACCTGAATATCCAGAGATCAGCACCAATTCCGGAGTGCCGCTCTTCACCACACGGTCGAAGGAAGCAAGCAACGTCTCGATTTCTCGCTCACGGCCATAGAGCTTTTCTGAAAACAACAGGCGGTCTGGTCTGTCGTATGTTCCCAGCGCGAAGTTGTGAACACCACGCTCACGATCCCAATCCTCCAGGCAGCGGCGAAGATCGCCA
>JAFAHS010000174.1 GCA_019237115.1 Deltaproteobacteria bacterium | reverse complement strand
TTCGCGTGGACTCGCGACCGTAAGCATCAGCGCTGCGGTATCTCCGAAGCCGCTGAAGAACTGAATGGGTCCCGCACCTTGCGGCAGATCCGTGATCCCCCGCAACTTGAGGTCCATTTCATTGAAGATCGGTTTGGTGTCGTTGACCCGGTAGTCAACCTGAACGGTGACCACCGAAAGGCCATCGAGGGTCAGCGATTTTATCGAGTATTCTTCGGGCGAAGGCGGCCGCACCTCCGCGACTTCGGTGAGTTTCTGCTCGATCTTACGGGTGACGAGCTGCTCTACGCGATCGGCGCTGACCCCGGGCCACTGGCACTGGACCTGCGCCTCTTTGACGGGAATGTCGGGATCCTTCCGCTTGGGCATCCGGTCGTAGCCATAGATGCCCCATGCGATAACCAGCAGAAGCAAGACCCACGAGATCTGGCGATTCTCGGTAAAGAAGCGCGAGGTGTTGTGAACATTGGCGATTATTTCGTTGTCCGGTCGATGCGCCACGAGCGAACCCCGCGATTGCCAGACTACGGCACGATCCGAATGCTTTGGCCGTCGTATACGATGTCACTGCCCTTGACGATCACTTTGATCCCGGGCTCGAGGCCCGACTCAACGGAGACCTCATCGCCAACGACCGGGCCGATGGTCACGGGTTTGAGGCGCGCGACGTGCGCGCCGTTCTTTTCTTCCACGACGTAGACGGCATAGCCCCTTGGATCATCGGGCGGCCGCACGATCGAGCGCATCGGAACCGCCGGCATCGCCTGGCGCTGGGCATTGTTCGGCAGGTGAAGCGCCGCGACCATCCCAACTCGCAGGCGGCCATCGGAATTCGGGAAGGTCGCCTCAACATCGAAAATCCGGCTGCCGGGATCCGCGGCCGACGCAATCTTTGAAATCGCTCCGTGGAACTCTTGTCCGGGGAAGGCATCGGTGGACATGGTGACGGCGGTGTTCGGCGCCAGGGTGCTCACGATTGCGGGCGGGACCCCGAATACGACTTTGACCTTCGCGGTGTCGCCGATCTGAAAGCCCACGCTGTTCACCGCAACCAGGGTGCCCACCTCGATCTTGCGATCCAGCACGAGGCCGCCGAGCGGAGCCTTCAGCTTGCAATCGTCGAGATCGACCTGGGCGTGTCGAACCGCAGCCTGTTCGGCGCCCACGCTCGCCTGCGCGGACTCGTTACGCTGCTTGTAAGTGTCAAACTCGGCAGGCGAGATAACCTTCTTCTCGAACAATTGCGAAAAGCGACCGAAGTCGGCTTTGGCTTTGGTCTGCGTCGCGCGCGCGTTCTGCAGGTCGGATTGGGCTCTCAGCAGGGTTTGCCTGTAGGTGTCGTCCCTTATCGTGGCCAGCACGACACCCGAATTGACTCGATCGCCGGCCTGCACGTTGCGCAGCTGCCCGTCGGCGCCTTTGACCTGGAGGATCGTCTGAACATATCCGTTGACCTTAAACGCCACGTCGACCTGAGTGTCCGCCATTACGCCGCCTGCATACGAATTGCCCGCCGCTCCTGAGCCGGCACGGACGGTTTGCACTGTCACCGGAAGCGGATTTGCCGCTTGCTCCTTTTTTGGACCGCAGGCAGCGAGCGCCACAGCGCACAAGCCGATGCTCGCAAAACGCTTCCACGAACGCACGATGGATGCGTGGCGATGCGCTCGTTCATATTCGCGGTCCAGCACGCTTGACATGCGCGAGATCCTCGACGTCACACGGATATCTGAATTCCCAGAACTCAGCGGTCGATGCTGGTCTGGGTCAGCGCCCAGCGCGCATCTCGTTGTATCTGCAGATGAGGAGGGCGTCCATAGGCGAGCCGGTAAACGGCGGAGGCCGGAGCCCTTCCGCGAAACAAACCCGAGCAGGAAATCCACCTGGGCGAACATGGCTTCAGCAGATGCAGCCCGTCAGTCGGTAATTTCAGAGTTTGCTGAAGTAGGCAGGCGGCTTGAGGCCGATCAGCTTTTACACGGTCTTTTAGCCTGAATCGCGGCAAAAGGGAAAATCTGCCCAGGATTCTCGTCAATTGACGGTGTACCCCCGTCCCTGCAAACACGCGGCCATCGCGCGCTGATATCCGGCCGAAACGGAGGCCGACGTCTGCGCTTGCTGCTGTTGTTGCGCGGTGGCTTGCTGCCTGCGCTCGTCTCGGCGCCGAAAGCCGCCCGCCATCGCGCCGACGGCGGCGCCGGCCGCAGCTCCCTTGCCCGCATTTCCGCCGATCGCACCACCGACCGCTCCCATGGCTGCGCCGCGTCCCGCGCCCCTCATCACATGAGGCTGGGAAGGATTATACGGTTGCGGATCGTAGTGGTTGGGGTTGCTCGGGTAAGCTTTGCTTGGATCAAATCCGGTTTGTTGCACGGCCCAGGTGTGACACTCGTAGCGATCTTTGTCCTGCTGCTGCTGGTTCTGACCTTTTGCGGGGTAGATGTACATCTGGCCTTGTGAATGCGCCGGGCGCGCCGACCCCGCCATCAGCAGCGCGCAGAAGCTCAAAACCGACGCCCGCCGTCGTGCCGCACGGACATGAAAAACGGGTAGCGTCATCATTTTTCCTCCCGCGCTCATCCACGACCGAACCGAGTCAAGCTTCTATAACTGAAGTGCCGGAGCCGGCCAAGCGATAGATGCAGAGGCTGGGAGGTCGCGAACGATGGAATGGACGCGGAGGTCTAGCCGCGCTTTTTCTTTTTGGACAGGTAGTCGACCAGCATGTACTCGCCCAGATGGTCAGGTCGCGTGTAGAGCGCGCGGCCGTGGTTGATTTGCGTCATCTTCTCCACGAAGGCGCGGAGGCTCGGCGCGTCATCGAGCATGAAGGTATTGATGGTAATGCCTTTGCGGGTGATGCGCTCCACTTCCTTCAGGGTTTCCTGCGCGGCGCGCATGCTGATGCCGCCGAACGACAGGGGCCATTCGCAGTAGAGGCGCTTGTTGAGAAAGTAGGCGGTCGGCTGTCCGTCGGTAATCACGATGATGTGCTGATTACGGGATGGATGGCGCCCCAGCAGGTCCGAGGCGAGACGCAGTCCGTCCTGCAGGTTGGTAAACGGATCCCCCATGTTCCATGAGGCTTCGGGCAGATCCTTGAGCTTCAACTCCACCGCCCGGGTGAAGAAGCCGACGATCGAGAAGAAGTCGCGCGGGAATTTGGCCCGAATCAGGGTCTCCATCGCCATCGCGACCTTCTTCGCCGCCGCGAACCGCCCCTCCCAGCTCATCGACCACGACATATCGAGACACAAGACTGTCGATGAGCTGCTGGCGTAGTCGTTTTCGTAAATTTCGAAATCGTCCGGATCGAGTTCCAGCGGAACCCCGGCCTTACGCGCCAGCGCCTTCTTGAGGGTCGCGACCAGGTTGAGGTTCAAAGGATCGCCGAAGGAGTACGGCTTGGTCTCCTCCGGACGCATCTCGCTCACGCCGCGATGGTCGGTCAGGTGGCTGCCCGAGCGGTCCTTGAGCAGGCTCTGGTAGATGTCGCGCAAAGCCAGCTGTCCGATCCGCCGCACGCCCTTGGGGGAGAGCTGGTAGTGTTCGCCCTTGGGCATCACGTAGCCGGAGTTGGCGAGCAGCACCATTACCTGTTTCAGATTCTGGAAGTCGCGCATCGCCTGCTGTCCCAGAATCTGCCGCAGGTCCTCCAGCGAGGCGGTGTCGAAGTTGCCGGCCATCAGGTCCTGCTCGAGCTGGCGCATGCGCTCCATCTCGCGCATCAGCTCGAGTGCCTCCTGGTAGCCGAGGCTCTTCGGCCCGTGAAACATGTGTTGGTTGCGCTCGCGGAAATTCTCGAGGTCGCGGATATTCTCGTATTCGGACAGCAGTTCTTCGAAATCGGCCTTGGCCTGCGCGTCCTCGAAATCGTAGCTTTCCAGCTTGCGAATCGCTTCGGAGAGGCGGCGCGGTACGTGGGACAGCTGGCGCTGCTTTTCCTCGACGCCGGGTTTCTGGCCCTTGAGCGAGTCCAGGGTGCCGCGCTCGCGGTCGAAGATCTCCTGGAGCTTTTGCTCCATTTCCGAAAGAGCGTTCTTCAGATTGAAGTCACGGTAGCGCTGGCGCATCTCCTGGCGCAGTTGCTCGATGAACTCCTCCAGCCCCATTACCTGCACGCCGTCGAAATCCATCCCCTGGCGCATCATCCAGTCCATCGCCTGGCGGACGTCGTCGGTATAGGACAGGTACTCGGCGAGCTTCTCGAACACCTTGTCGGCGTCGAGCTTCAGCTGCTGGGTGCCGTCCCACTGGGTATAGCGAGTGGTGACCATTGCACGCCTCACGCGTGATACGCGAAACGTCCGCCCTGGCGGTCCTTGTTGAGCTTCTGGTGCAGATGCAGACCCTCGAAAATGAACTCGCTGGCGGCCGCCATCAGCCCGGGCGTCTCGAACGGACCCAGCATCGCGATGGCCTCGCGAAGACCCGCGACCTCGCGCAGCGGCTCGGTGTAGTCGGATGACGGCGCCCGGTCGGAAACCTCGACCCCCCACCCCTGTTCGAAATAGCTGATGACCTTCTTGAGATCGTCGAGTTTCAGATAGCGATCGAACACCTTGAGCACGGCCCGATTGATCAGTCGCTCGATGAGATCGTCTTCCTTCTTGTCTTCGCCGACGTACTCAAGCTCGATTTTTCCGGCGGTGGATGCGTACAGCGAGTGCAGATCCGAAAGGCGCGGCACGATCTCATTTTCATTGTTGACGATCGAGCGTTTTTCCGCGTTGGAAATGACCGACTCGAAATTGTTGATAGTGACGCGCACCGACACCCCGGAGCTCTGATTGATCTCGTTGGAGCCGCGCGCTTCGAAGGTGATCTGCGCGATGATGTCCTTGAGGAACTGCGGAACCCGCACCTCCATGCCGTCGCGCGGAGGATGGACCGCTTCCTGTTCCATAATCGTGATCTCATCCTCGAGAGTCTTGGGATAGTGGGTGCGAATCTGGATGTCGAAACGGTCCTTGAGCGGGGTGATGATGCGCCCGCGTGAGGTGTAGTCTTCCGGGTTGGCGCTGGCGACGAACACCAGGTCCACCGCGAGGCGAATCTTGTAGCCCTTTATCTGGACGTCTTTCTCTTCCATCAGGTTGAACAACCCCACCTGGACTTTTTCGGTAAGGTCGGGAAGTTCGTTGATGGCAAAAATCCCGCGATTGGTTCGCGGGATCAGACCGAAGTGGATGGTCTCCTCGTCGGCCAGGTAGCGGCCCTCGGCAACCTTGATGGGATCGATCTCGCCAATCAGATCCGCGACCGAAACGTCCGGGGTCGCGAGCTTTTCCGCGTAGCGACGCTCGCGATCGATCCAGGCAATCTCGAGCTCGTCACCTTTCTCTGCCAGCAGCCGGCGGCACTGCCTGCAGATGGGCGCGTAGGGGTCGTCGTTGATCTCGCAGCCCTTGATCGCGGGCACCACCTCGTCGAGCAGATCCGCCAGCGCGCGGATGATGCGCGACTTGGCCTGGCCGCGCTCGCCCAGAAAGATCATGTGATGGCCGGCGAGGACCCCGTTCTCGATCTCCGGCATCACGGTCTCCTCGTACCCGACGATGCCCGACATCAGCTTGTCGCCGCTACGCAGGCGCGCCAGCAGGTTCTTGCGCATTTCCGCCCGCACCGGAAGGGTTCGGTAGCCGGCGTTCTTTAGCTCGCCCAGGGTGTGAATGTGGCTGAAGGTTTGATTCATCGCGAAGTCCTGAAGATTCCCGCCGGTAAGGCTAATCCAGCCTTGATCGCTTTGAACTGGGGATGCAACCGTCGGTAGCTGTCCAGCAGATGCTGCGATAGCACGCGCGTCGAAGCAAGGACAGGCATGAAATTGTTGTCGCCCGCCCAGCGGGGTACCACGTGCCAGTGCAGGTGGTCGGCGAATCCGGCGCCGGCGATGCGCCCCAGGTTCGCGCCGACGTTGAAGCCTTCCGGATGGAGCGCCTTGCGCAGCAGCTCGATCGATCGTGTCACCAGTTCGTTAAGCTCGTTGCGCTCATCGCGGCTGAGCAGTTCCGGAGAGGCAAGGTGGCGGCGCGGCGCGACCATCACGTGGCCATTGTTGTAGGGGTAGGCATTGAGCATGACCATCGCGTAATGCCCGGTGTGCAGCACCAGCCGCTTGCGACGCTCGGGACTGGTGAGCTCGCCCACGCAAAAGATGCACCCGCTTGAACTGCGTCCGGCCGCGCGCAGGTAGGGATAGCGCCATGGCGCCCACAGTCGAAGTCCCGCCGCAGGCGGATCGGCACGGGCGGCGGGCGGCTTCCTACCGCTGCGGATTGCCCGCGCCATTAACCTCGATTCGGAGTTCCTTGCCGGCGCGAAAGAACGGGATCCGCTTTGCGTCAACCTTGACGATGGCGCCGGTCTTGGGATTGCGGCCCTGGCGGGCGCGGCGATTCTTGACCCCGAAGCTGCCAAAGCCACGAATCTCGATTCGTTTTCCCCCCGCCAGGACATTCGACATCGCGTCGAACATCGCATTGACGATGGTCTCCGACTGCCGATGCGAGAACTTCTGGTGGCGGGCGAGTAGCTCCTCGATGATTCCCCGCTTGGTCATGGCTCGGGAGCCTGGATTCGACCCTATCGATCGCCGCCGCGCCCTCGCGAGGCGCGGCGCTCGCCATCCTCGCGGTCCAGACGCAATTCCTCGTTGAGGAGATCTTCCATCGAGAACCGCGCCTTTTCGTGCTCGCGGCGCAGATACTCCTGCATCTCCTCGCGCTCCTCGTGCGCCTTCAGGGCCTTGACCGAAAGCCCGATACGCCGTTCCTTCGGATCGAGTTGGACCACCAGCGCGTCGACTTCATCACCGACCTTGAACAGCGAAGACGGCTTGTCGATTCGCTCCGAAGACAGCTGGGAGATGTGGATGAGGCCCTCGATGCCTTCCTCGATCTCCACGAACACCCCGAAATCCGCCACCGAGCTGACCTTGCCATGGATCCGCGTGTTCAGCGGGTAGCGCTCCGCGATGGTGTGCCATGGATCCGCGCTGAGTTGCTTTACCCCGAGGCTGACCCGCTCATTCTCCGCATCAATTCCGAGCACCACCGCCTCGACCTCGTCGCCCTTCTTCAGAACTTCGGAGGGGTGACGAATTTTTTTGGTCCACGACAGATCCGAAATATGCACCAGGCCATCGATGCCCTGCTCGATCTCGATGAAGGCGCCGAAGTCCGTGATCGACTTGACCTTGCCGTTGACGTGGGTGCCGACCGGATGTTTCTCGGCCAGCGCGACCCACGGGTTCGGTTCGGTTTGTTTGAGGCCCAGTGAGATGCGGCGGTTCGCCTCGTCGACTCCCAACACCTGCACCTCGACGTTGCTGCCCTCGCTTACCACCTTGGACGGATGCACCGCGCGCTTGGACCAGCTCATCTCGGACACGTGGATCAGGCCCTCGACACCTTTCTCCAGCTCCACGAAGGCACCGTAGTCGGTAACGCTGACGACCTTGCCGTGCACCCGAGTGCCGGGCGGATAGGATTCCGCGACCTTGGTCCAGGGATCGGGCTTGATCTGCTTCATGCCGAGCGACACGCGCTCGCGCTGCTGATCATACTTGAGCACCACCACGCGGACCTTCTCGCCGACCTTGAGGACTTCGGACGGGTGCGACAGCCGACCCCATGACATGTCGGTGATATGAAGCAGACCGTCGAGTCCGCCGAGGTCGATGAACGCGCCGTAGTCGGTGATATTCTTGACCGTGCCTTCGAGGATGACGCCTTCTTCGAGGACCTTGAGGGTCTGTTCCTTGAGTGAGGCGCGCTCGCGTTCGAGTACGCTGCGGCGCGAGACCACCACGTTGCCGCGGGCGCGGTTGAATTTGAGAATCTGAAACCGGCCGCGCTGACCGACGTAGCGATCGAGGTTGCGCGCCGGGCGGATGTCGACGTGCGAGCCCGGCAGGAATGCCGGCACGCCGATATCGACCTTGAGTCCGCCTTTGACCTTGCCCAGCACCACCCCTTCGACCGGAGTCTCGGTCTGGAAGGCGCGATCCAGCTCCCGCCAGATTTTGAATTTCTCGGCCTTGGCGTGCGACAGCATCACCGTACCGTTCTCGGTTTCGGTGCCTTCGAAATACACGTCCACTTCATCGCCTTCCTTGACGCTCGGGTTACCGCTGCCGTCAAGGAACTCGGTGAGGGGGACCTGTCCCTCGCACTTGTAGTTGATGTCGATGATGACGTGGTCGCGGGTGATCAACATGACCCGGCCGACAAGAACATCGCCGGGGCGTGGAGCCTTCAGGCTTTCTTCCATCAGCGACTCAAAATCATTTTCTCCTCCGAGCTTATCGGACAAAACTTTCTCCATTTAGTGGAACCTTCCGAGGAACGTCGAGGCTGGTGCGAAACTTACAACCGGGTTAGTTGCGTTTCAACCCCTTGCCGGCGTTGCCTCCGGCGGCGATTAGCGATTTCATCTGATTGACCACTTGATCCGCATCGAGGTTGGTGGCGTCGATCAGCACGGCGTCGTCCGCGCGTTTGAGCGGAGCCAGCGCACGACCGCGATCGCGTACGTCACGTTCCCGTAACTGTTGCAGGACCTCATCGAAGGTGATGGGCTCCTGTTTCGCGGCCAGTTCCGCGTAGCGACGCCGCGCGCGGACCTCGACCTCGGCATCCAGAAAGAACTTGAATTCGGCGTCGGGAAAGACCGCGGTTCCGATGTCCCTTCCCTCCATCACCACCCCGCCCCGTTCGCCCATGCGGCGCTGCAGATCGCGCATGTGGGTGCGCACCGCCGCCAAGGTCGAGAGACGCGACGCGAGATCGCCGATCGCGGGCGCGCCGATTTCCCGCGAAACGTCTCGACCATCGAGCATGATTCGTTCGCCGTCGAAGCGGATTTGCGCGCGATCCAGCATCCGCTTAAGTCGCGCCTCCAGGTCACCCGACTGCAGGTCGAGTTTAGTCTCCAGCGCTTTGATGGCCGCCGCCCGATACATGGCCCCGGTGCTCAAGTAAACGAACCCCAGAGCATGCGCCAACCCGCGCGCGACGGTCGATTTTCCCGCGCTTACCGGGCCGTCGATCGCGATTACCGGGCGTGGGCGCTTCACCTGATCTTGGCGCGCATCCGGCGCCCTCGCTCAAACAGGGTCTCGAGCGCTTCGATATCGCCCGCGTCGATGGTCCGCTCGAACTCGGCGAAGGTCGCAGCGAACCGTTGCATGGCGGACCTGAGCGCATCGCGATTGGTAGCAAAAATGTCGCGCCACATCTCCCACGATGAGCCGGCGAGCCGCGTAACATCGCGCAATCCGCCCGCGCCGAACTCCTCCGCCGACAACCCGCCCACGCGCTCGTCCAGCAAGGCAGCCGCGAGCGCGCTCGACACGATTTGCGGCAGGTGGCTGGAGCGGGCCAGCAGCGCGTCGTGAAGGTCCGGATCCATCTGCTCCACCCGCGCTCCGGTCGCGGTCCAAAGCTTTTCGATTTTTATGATGGCAGCTTCGCTGGTGGTGGCCGAAGGGGTGATGATAACCCGCCGGTCGCGAAACAATTCCGGATCCGCGGCGGCCGCGCCGGTGGTCTCCTTGCCGGCCACCGGATGGGCCGCCACCAATGTTGCGGGCGGCCTGATCAACGGCTCCAACTCGCGAACCACCCAGCCTTTTACGCTGCCGACGTCGGTCACGATGGCCGCGGGCGCGAGGTGCGCAAGCATGTTCTCCAGGGTCGCGCGCATGGTGAGGATCGGCACGGCCAGCAACACCAGGTCGGAGCCACGCGCGGCTTGCTCCGGATCGCGCGTTGCGACATCGATCATGCCGCGTGCCTTCGCGATATCCAGGTTGGCCTGGGTTCGACCGAATCCAATCACTCGATTGACCAGCCGCTCGCGTTTTGCGACCAAGGCCAGCGATCCGCCGATGAGGCCGACCCCGGCGATCGTCATCTGTTTGAAGAGTGGCATGTTCCGGTTGATTTCCCGCACGCTGGGAGAACGCGCGGTCATCCAGGCATCGCGCCGTGCCGCCATCCCGGTACGCGCAGCAGCAGATTTCCGAGCGCCGCGCACATCAGCAGCGTCGCGGGCAGCAAGAAGTAGTTGATATTCAGCGCGACACCATTGATCCAGAGCACCTGGTCGCCGAACACGGCGATGAAAATCACAAGGAGCGCATAGCCGAGGAGAAGCAGCGCGCGCCGCACCGGTGCATCGAACTTTCTTTGCCGGCCCAGCGCCACGGCGGCAATCAATCCCCACACCAGTGCGGCGCTCAGCGGAAGCAGCAGCAACCCCTGGAACTTACCGCCGAATCGATCGATCGAGCCGCCGAGGGTCCAGTGAGCGGGGATGCTCGGTGGCGTCAGCGGCCATTCCACGTAAGCGACCGCGAACATCGCCGCGATGATCATCCATCCAAACCTGCTCGTGTCCGAGGAGCTCCTCATTCTTTCAGCGCCCGGGCGGCGTCGCGAGCGCCTCCGCCAGCGCGGCGGTCAGTTTGCGGTTCTCCTCGGGCAACCCGACGCTGATGCGGACGTGGCGCGGGTAACCGTATCCGTGCATCGGGCGCACGATCACCCCTTTGCGCAGCAGCTTATCGTACACCGCGCGACCGTCACCGACGTCGGCGAGCAGAAAATTTGCGTGACTCGGAACAAATGGAATCTCAAGCCGGTGAAACTCGTTCTCCAGGTAGTCCATCCCCTCGGCATTGACCCGCAGGGTTTGCGCGACATGGGCACGGTCGTCCATCGCGGCAATCACCGCGACCTGGGCCAGAGAGGTTACGTTGAAGGGCTGGCGGACATTGTTGAGCAGGCGGATTATCTCGGGGCGCGCGACCGCATAGCCGGCGCGCAGGCCGGCCAGCCCGAAGATCTTCGAAAAGGTTCGCAGGGTTACCAGCAGGCGGCGCTCGTCGTGATCCTGCAGCGAGTCCGGATATCCGCGATCGCGCACGAATTCGAAGTATGCTTCGTCGGCCACCACCACGACCCCTTCCGGCACCCGGTTAAGGAACTGCTTCCACTCGGCGCGCCGATAGATGGTTCCGGTCGGATTGTTGGGATTGCCGAGAAATACCAGCCGCGTGTTTGCATCGATCTGCGCGGCCATCGCTTCCAGATCGTGTGAGTAACCATCGCTGGTCGGAGCAACCTTCGCGCTGCCTCCCGCGGCTGCGGTCGCCAGCGGATAGATCGCAAACGAGTGATCCGAGAACACCGCGTTCAGCCCGGGCCTCAGAAACAGGAAGGCGAGGAGGTTGATGACCTCGACCGAGCCGGAGGCGGCGAATATGTGGGTGACCGGAAGGTTGTGATGCTCCGCGATCTTGCGGCGCAGTTCGAAGTTCGCGCCATCCGGATAGCGATTCAACTCGCTGAGCGCGGCCTTGATCGCTTCGACCGCGCGCGGAGAGGGGCCGAGGGGATTTTCATTGGAGGCGAGCTTGATCGACTCGCTGATTCCAAGTTCGCGCTGCAGCTCCTCGGGCGGCTTGCCCGGCTCATACGGCGCGATCGCAGCGACCGAAGGGAGCACCAGGTCTTCGACGTTTGCCAAGCGATTGCGATCGCCCCGTCACGCGGAGATCGATCTGCCTTCAGGATACGATCCAAGCACTTTCAAAAAAAGAGCTTTGCGCTCCAGCGCCTTGAGCGCACGCTTAACTCGGGGGTCGTCGCGATGTCCGGCAAAGTCGAGGAAGAAAATGTACTCCCACGGGCGCGAGCGCAACGGACGCGATTCGATCTTTGAGATATTTATCTGGTTGCGGGCGAACAGGCTGATGGCTTCGTGGAGCGCGCCTACCTTGTCGCGAACCGCGAACAGTACCGTGGTCTTGTCGGAGCCCGAACGTTCCACCGGACGTTTGCCGATGACCAGAAAGCGGGTGGTGTTGGTAGCGATGTCCTGGATGTTCTCGGCTATTACCTTGAGGCCGCTGGCCTGCAGGGCGGCAAGCGAGGCGATGGCCGCACACTGCGGGTCCTCGGCCGCCCGCTGGGCTGCAAACCGGTTGGAGGCCAGGGCTTCCAGTTCCCGTCCGGGGAAGTTTGCGGCCAGGTAACTGCGGCACTGACCGAGCGACTGCTGATGGGAGACGACCTTCTTGATCAGCGCGGAGTCGCCATCGCGCGAACCGATCGCGTGGCGAACCGGCAGCAGGACCTCCCCGATGATCACCAGGGCGGAGTCAATCAGCAGGTCCAGCGTCAGGGTGATGGTGCCTTCCGTCGAATTTTCCACCGGTACCACGCCGAAATCTGCCCTGCCGTTGTCGAGCGCCTGAAAAACGCCGGCGTGGGTGCTCTCGGGCATGAATTCGACGCTGGATCCGAAACGCAAGCGGGCCGCATCATGCGAGTAGGTCAGTTCCGGACCCAGGAACGCGACCCGCGGCATGTGCTCCAGCGCCCGGCACGCGGAAATGATCTCGGTGAAAATGCGCTTGACCTGTTCTGCCGTTAACGGACCCGGATTCTCCGCGATCATGCGCTCGTAGATGGCGCGCTCGCGCGCGGGTACATAAGCCACTTCGCCCGCCGTGTGTTTGAGTTCGCCCACCTGCTCGACGATCCCGGCGCGCATCGAGACCAGATCGAGAATCTTGCGGTCGAGTTCGTCAATTCGCTCGCGGAGACTTCCTAGCGAGGGTTTTTCCGGATCGGGTTTTCTTGCGGAGCGTGGCATAGGCGCAAGGGTGGCTAGCCCACCCGACCGGCGTTGGCAACGCTGTCCCCGGTCAGGAACGCGGTGCCCATCGCGGCAAACTTGCTCTCCCGCGCGCGGCGCAGCGCGGCGGGGTTGCTTCTCCTGAGCCGTTCGAGGTGGCGGGCGATTGCCAGGCCCAGGGTGTGCGCGGCTTGAGCGGGCTCGGTGTGTGCCCCTCCCGCAGGCTCCGCAACGATCTCGTCGATCACTCCCAGCTCAAGGAGGTCGGGCGCGGAGAGCTTCATGGCCGACGCCGCAATCGCGACGTTTTCATCGCTCGCCTCGCGCCACAGGATCGCCGCGCAGCCTTCCGGGGTGATCACGGAGTAGCAGGCGTTCTCCTGCATCAACACGACGTTTCCGACCCCGATCGCAATAGCGCCCCCGGAACCGCCTTCCCCGATTACGCAACAGATGATGGGGACTTCCAGCCGCGCCATCAGTTCGAGGTTGTGCGCGATGGCCTCGTTTTGACCGCGTTCCTCCGCGCCCAAGCCGGGGTCGGCGCCCTGCGTATCGACGAAGGTGAGGAGGGGCAGGCTGAAACGATTGGCAAGCTCGAATACGCGCGCCGCCTTACGATAGCCCTCCGGCTTGGCGGAGCCGAAATTGCGCCTGATTCGCTCGCTGGTGGTCTTGCCGCGCTGATGCCCCACCACCGCCACCTCATGCCTGCCGAAGTAACCGAGTCCCGCGACCACGGCGCCATCGTCGGCGAACCGACGGTCCCCGTGCAGCTCGAAGAATCCGCTTACCAGCGCGTCGACGTAGTCGAGGGTCTGGGGGCGCAGTGGATTGCGCGCCAGGCGGACCCGTTCGATCGCGCTCAAGGGGGCGTTCGAGATCTGCGCGGGAGCCGCTTTGCGCGGGTGCGCTGATTTCAATCTGGGGTTCAAAGAATCGAGGTTTCGGCTACCTTGCACCCAAGCCCGCAAAGAAATCTTCAAACAGCTTCCCAGCCTGCTTGGCGGCGCCGTTCCGGTCAAGCCACACGATCTCCGGGTCGGAGCGAAACCACGTCAACTGACGCTTTGCGAGTCGACGTGACTGGCGCTTGGCCAGCTCGACCGCTTCCGCCAGACCCATCTCGCCGCGCAGGTGAGCAGCGATCTGCTGGTAGCCGATGGAAGCCAGCGGAGGGCGGTCGGCGCGATGGCCTACGGCGAGCAGACTGCGCACCTCCTCCACCAGCCCCTGTCCGATCATTTCATCGAAACGCCGATTGATGGCTGCATAGAGTTCGGCGCGCTCCATCGAAACTCCTAGGGTCAGGCAATCGTAGGTTCGGTTTGCGAACCGATGCCGGGCTTGATGGGAGCTGATCGGTTCGCCGGTCAGTTCCCACACCTCGATGGCTCGGGTGATGCGATAGAGATCGTTGACTCCAATGCGGCGGGCCGCGGCGGGGTCGATTTGGCGCAAGCGCTCGTGAAGGTGGGGAACGCCATGCTCTCGCGCGATGCGCTCCAGTCGGTCGCGAACCTCACGCGACGCGGCAGGGCCCCGAAAGATTCCGCCCCGCAACGCGCGCAGATAGAGGCCACTTCCGCCCACCACAATCGGGTGCCGACCGCGGGCGGCGATTTGTGCGATTGCCTCGTGCGCCAAGGTGGCGAAGGAGGCGACATCGAGCGGTTCGGCGGGCGAGCGGATGTCAAGCAGATGATGCGGGACGCCGCGGCGCTCCGGCGCGGATGGTTTGGCGGTGCCCAGGTTCATTCCGCGATAGACTTGCCGGGAGTCGGCATTGACTATCTCGGCGCCGAGGCGGACGGCGATTTCAATCGCGAGCGCGCTCTTGCCGGTGCCGGTGGGGCCAGCGATGAATCCAACGCGAGTCAGTCCGGGCGACATTTCTAAAGTCTAACCGGCGTGCCGCGAGGTCGGGTCGCGCTTGCCAGTCTGGTCTTGCGCATAACCGGAGGAGGGGAACAGCCCGGGCTAGCGGCGGAACATGCGCTCGATCTGGCCGCGCGAGAACTGGATATGGACCGGCCTGCCGTGCGGACAATTGGTTTTGAATTCGGTTCGATCGAGCTCGGCCAGCAGGCCATGAATTTCTGCAATTTCCAGGGCGCGCCCCACCCGCACCGAGCCATGACAGGCGAGTTGCTTGAGCAACTCTTCGAAAGCTGATTGGCCATTGAGACGCCATCCGCTCTCGCCCAGGCTCTCGATCATATCAGAGAGGAGCCTTGCTCCGCCTTCCGCTCCGAACACCGCGGGAGTTCCCTTGAGGAGGAGCGCGGTTGCGCCGAAGGCCTCGATCTCAAAGCCCATCGCGCGCAGATGCGGAACCGCCGCCTGGATCTGGGCGGCCCGTGCCGGATTCAATTCTATGGTAACCGGCGCGAGCATCGCCTGGGTCTGAATTCCGCCGTCACGGAGCTGCGCTCGGAGCTTTTCAAACGTCACCCGCTCGTGCGCCGCGTGCTGGTCCACCAGCAACATTCCCTCGTCGCTTTCCAGCGCGATGTAGCCGGCGAACAACTGTCCCATGACGCGCAGCGCCGAATAGGTTGGAACCGAAGGGGGGGTGACGGCCGGGGAATCGTCGTTTCGCGTAAAACCCAATCCCAGTGGACGCTGGGTAACGGGCACCACGGGGGCATCGGGTATCAGGCGGAGAACCGCAGCGCGATAGTTCTCGGACTGCGATGCCGCCGCAGCGTGAACTGGTTGGCCGGGTGCCGCGGCCGGAGCGCCGGGTTGTGGCACTGGTGCCATCACTTGCGGGCTGGGCTGAGGCGCACCCTCGGCGGTCTGGTCCGACAATCGGTTGCGCAGGGCACGATAGGCTGTCTCGAACACGGCGCCGGAGTTCCGAAAGCGCACCTCGGTCTTCATCGGATGCACATTGACATCGACCTCGTCGTGGCGCACTTCCACGGCGAGCACGATGGCAGGATGGCGCCCGCGGGGCAGCAGGCCGTGATACGCCTGCGCGACTGCACGAGTCAGAAGCTTGTCGCGTACCGAGCGGCCATTTACGAAAGTGAAGACCAGTCGAGGGCTCGCGAACGATTCCTGACTCATGGTGGCCAGGCCGTGAACCCGGATGGCATTGCCCACCGCTTCGAAGGCGAGCATCTGAGCAGCGAGTCGCGGTCCTAATATCTGGCGCACACGTTCCCGCGTCGATGCCGCACGCGGCAACTCGAACAGGGTGCGACCATCCGCGGAAAGCGAGAACGCTACTTGATAGTTCATCAGCGCGAGCCGCTGAATCGCCGCGGCGACCGCGCCCTGCTCGGTGGGAACCGTCTTGAGGAACTTGAGGCGCGCCGGGGTGTTGAAGAACAGGTCGCGTACCTCGATCTGAGTGCCGGGTGCGATGGCGCATTCGCCGGTGCCTTCAACATCGCCGGCGATGGCGGTGATTTCGATTCCCGCGCCGTCCGCGGGACGCCGCGTTCGCAGCCTCATTCGCGAGACGCTCGCCGTCGAGGCGAGCGCTTCGCCGCGAAACCCGAGGGTGCGAATTGCGGCGAGGTCGGCGGCGCTGCTGATTTTCGAAGTCGCGTGCCGGCGCAGTGACACGACGGCATCCTCGTGGCTCATCCCGCAGCCATCGTCCGAGACCGCGATGCGCGCGCAGCCGCCGCGCTCAATTGCGATGTCGATACGATGCGCGCCGGCGTCGAGTGAATTTTCTACCAGCTCCTTGATTGCGGAGGCGGGCCGCTCCACCACCTCGCCCGCAGCGATCTGGCTTGCAACCTGCTCGGGCAGGATGTGAATCAGCCGCCCAGCCATAGCCCTGCTAGACAATGCGGCTTTTGGTCTCGATACTCAAGCCGCTCCCGGCGGGGAAGTTCGCGTGTAAGCTTTGGGACGAAAGCCATCACGCGCAAGTTGAACGAGGGGCGCGATTCTGGAAAGCTCTTGCGCGCCGCGCTTTAAAGCAACCAGCGCCCAGATGCTCAAGAGAACGTTCATTTCCTTCGTGCTTGCCCTCGCTCTACTCGGCCCCACCCGAGCGCATGCCGAGGTCAGAATCGGGGTCGGCGCGGTCGGACCGATTTCGCCGCAGACCGAAACCGATATCGATAACCTGGTCGCCAAACTGCCCAATGTTACCGCCGTTCCGATTCAACCGCCGGGCGACCTTGATGCTTGTGTAAAACGGTTCGTTGCCGGTGAGAAGGACGACCATCTCGACGCGCTGATGGTGGTGAGCTTGCCGACCGACTCCTTTCATACCCAGCAGGAGGACAAGGAAGCCCGGTTCACGGGCACCTACGAGATCTGGACGCTGAATCTTTCCACGCTAGCCGAAGACCGGCACGCATTTACTTTCTCCGACAGCGAAACCGTGGCCGGCAGCGCAACCGCCATCCTGTCCATTCCCGCGCAGCTCTTTGTCGAGCGCGCGACCGGCAAGAAGCTTTTGTCGAGCAACGCTTGGCAGGCCTACGAGGCCGTGCAGGCGCGGGTCGAGGCGAAGCTGGTCGCGGCCACCAAGCTCTATCTTTCCACCTCGACCCTGCGCGAGACGCAGCCGCTCAACATGCTGACCTGCGCGCAGGCCCTGGTCGACCGCGGCGATGCGGACACGGCGCTGGCCGTGTTCAAGGCTGCGGGAGTGGACAATCCCCAGGTGCGGCAGTTGATGGCTGATGCACAGGTGAAGCTCAAACGCGCGAAGGCCGAGGGTCTTCTCGGCCGGACTCTGGGTGCGATGGCCGGGGGCGACTCGCACGCCGCAACCCTGATGCTCGCGCAGTACCAGGCGGCGCCAGAGGCGCAAACCAGCCGCGCCGAGGCGATCAGCAGGGCCCTCGCAGTCGAAGCTGACCATCGAGCCGACTACGCGTATCGAAAGGTCCTGGCCAGCGATGTGCCCGGGCTGGATCAGACGGCGTTCGTAGCGATGGTGACCGAAATGGTGACAGGTGTGACCGGGACCACACCCCAAGATGTCAGCGTCGGTAGCAAGGACCTGACCATCCAGGATAAGAAAGCCACCGATGGCCTCAAGACTTCCCTCGATGCCTATGCGAATGCACTCGGCAAGGCGGCCTGGCTTATGAGTCTGAAGTGCGGATGCGATGCCGTGGCGCGGCTTACCGCCGATCCGTCCGGAGTGGTCCTGTTACGGGCTCACTTCGAACCCTCTTTCACGCGTGCTCAGGTCGGGCTACCTTAAACGGTTCAGACTCCAGGAAGCGAAGACATTTATATGAGAAGCTGTGAAGTGTGCGGCAAGGCACCGTCGGTTGGCAACAACGTAAGCCACGCGAACAATAAGTCGAAGCGGCGCTGGGAACCGAACCTGCAGGAAGTCCGTGCGCGTATCGGTGGAGGGGTCAAGCGAATCCGCGTCTGCACTCGATGCATCCGCGCCGGCAGAGTCCAGAAAGTCGCCTGAACCGCCCCCCCGATTTGCCCCGCGCGAATTGATGTTTCCGCCCGCCCTGGTGTGGCCGGGAGCCGAACTCCTTTCTGCTCAGAATAGTGCGTCGAGTTTTTCGGGCGGTCGCGCGATCACCGCGCGGCGACCGCGGACTACGATCGGCCGCTGCATGAGCTCGGGATGTTTGATCAGCAGCGCGCTGACCTGCTCTTTGCTGGTGTAGTCCGCCGCCTTCAGCTTCAGTTCCTCGAAGCGCTTGTCCTTGCGGACTAGGTCGGCGGGAGGACTTTCCAGCATCGCAAGTATTTTCCCGAGCGTTGCCCGGTCGGGTGGACTCTTCAGATATTCGATAAGGTCGAACTCGACCTTTTGGTCGCGCAGCCTCTGCAGCGCGCCGCGGGAGTTTCCTCAGCCGGGATTGTGATAAAGAACGACTCGTTCCATACCTTTCCTCGCACGGATTTTTTAGTAAGCATAAGCGGCGCGCCGCGAAAGGATCAATCGCGTAGCGTGGCCCTGTCACCAGGACCAGGGAGGGTGCGGATAATGCGCGCGATCAAGGCAATCAAACCTCTCATTCTCGGCTGCGCGATGGCGCTCGGACTGGCGGGTCCCGCCGCGGCCATCACCTTCAGCTCCGCACATGTAGGCGGGACTTTCGTTTATTGGGACGGAAAGCCGATGGAAAATCGGCAGCTCCACTTCCAGAATCGGGCTTCGGGCGACATGTTCGTGGCGCCAACCGACAACCAAGGCGAGTTTGCGGCCTATTTGCCCCCAGGGGTCTACGACCTGCGCGCCGAACGCGGCGTAATCTTGAAAGAGAAGATCCTGGTGGTCGGCGATAAGGATTTCAATATCGGACGCGTGGTCGAGCCAGCGCCCACCGACCCGCGCCGTCTGTTAGATCGTCAGGGAGTCGCCGAGGCGATAGTGCAGAGCCCCGCGCCGGCGACCGCAAATATGAAGGGCCGCCCGCTGGAATCGATGAGGAAGGGACATACCGTGGTGCAGCTGCTTTACGGCCCGGCCAAGCCGCTGCCACCGATTCCCGCCCCCGAGCCCGCACTGCCTTCGGCGCCAGTGCCTTCGCCTGCTGCGGCAGCATCGCCGGCGGCGCCTTAGTCGGTGGCGTAGTCTCCCGCGATTGGCGCTTTAGCTGGCCGGCTCGTTCCTGGAGTTGGACCGGAAGCGCTCGGCAGCCGTCATTTTTTGGCGGCTCCGCGCGCGCTAAGCGCGCGCGGATGGTCGTCGCTTAGATAGCCTTCGAGTTTGCGCGCCAGGGGTGGTGACAGGTTCTTGAGAACACCGCATTCCCGGGACGCGAGATCGCGGCGGCCCTCATCCGCATAGGCCATCCCGAGGTCGTAGTGTGCGCTGGCAAAGTCAGGCCTAAGCTGTACGGCGCGATCGAAAGCGGCGATTGCGTCGTTCTGCTTGTCGCGATCGAGGAGGCAGAGTCCGCGTCCCCACCACGCCTCGGCCAGACGCGGCTCCTGGTCGAGGGCTTTCTTGAACAGCTCGAGGCCGGTTTCACAATCGGACAGCCGCCACGACGCTAGCCCGTCGAGGTAGTAATCGGTGGCCGTGACGGGACGCCGGGGATGGCGCCATTGTGCGAAGGTACGCGGGCGACTTCGCTCGAGCGTGAGAATCCGTTCCAGGGGCACTGCAAAGTTCAGATTCTCGCCCTCGCGCATGAATGCGGTCGCGACGCCGACCACCTCGCCCCGTGCGTTCAGCACTGGTCCGCCACTCGAGCCTTCCGAGATGGCCGCGGTGATTTGCAGGGTGGCCGGTTCCAGGTCGCTTTGCCCTGATCGCTGTTCCGGGACCGCCGAAACGATTCCCTCAGTGACGGTTTCATCCAGGCCCATCGGACTGCCCATCACCATCACATGATCGCCAACCTGCGGGCGCTCCGCTGCGACCGTCAGGTAAGGGGTTTCGTCCTCATCCAGGACCAGCAGGCGCGCCAGGTCAGATTTTGCATCGTCGGCGAGGATGATCTGTACCGGCACCAGTCGGCCGTCGAGAGTGCGGACCTTGGCCAAGGTAGCGCCCTCGATCACGTGATGGTTGGTCAGCATCTGGCCACTTGAGCCGATGAAAAATCCGCTGCCGAAACCCAGTTCGCGTCCACGCCGATCGTAGACGATGATGGTTACAACCGAGGGGCGCGCCCGTTTGATCAGCGTGCCAAGATTGGCGGCCGGCTCCACGGTCGTCGGCGCGACCGTCGCCTTCACGGACGGGCGCTGGGCGCGATGCTGCCACGCGACCAGAGTGAGTGTCACGACTCCAAAAGCGACGGCGGCCCAGGTCCATCCGTGGCCTGCGCTGCGAGCGCGGGACCGGTCGGGGGAGCGAGTGGAAGCAGTTTCGTCGAATGAAGCGCCGCACGCGCGGCAATAAAGGTCCTCGCGGGATACCCGCGGGCTGCCGCAACGACCGCAGAAATTCGCGTTCAAAATACGTGGTCCCTTTAATCCAGTCGGCACTGGATATTCGACGCGGTTTGCCGCGCTTAAGCAAGTGCCCCCTTACGGCATGGGCGAACGATGCTGGCGCAGAGCGGCTGACAGTCGCGGTCTCCTGGAGAAACGAGATCCCGCACGGGTAACCCGAATGCGGTGCAGGATTGCGGCTGCATCGGGCAATTGACTGTCGGCGGATCGCTCGACGTAATCATCGGTAGGGGTTTCGGTATGCAGAGCAAAAGTAGACCCAAGCTCGTGGCTCGCGAAATGTTCTACTGCACCAAGTGTGGGCACCTCATGCACCAAAGCGCGAGAGCCTGTCCCGAGTGTGGTGCTCCGAGCAGCGTGCAGGGCTGGTCCGATATCTCCGATCGGTCGCGTCTGACGGCGCTGCTGCTCTGCATCTTCCTCGGCATATTTGGAGTCCATCGCTTCTATGTCGGGAAAATGGGTACGGGGGTACTGTGGCTCGTCACCGGCGGGCTGTTTGGAATAGGCGTGGTCTATGATCTGGCGATCATCGCCTCTGGTGAGTTTGAGGATGCCGACGGATTTCGGGTTGCTGCGTGGGAGTCGGACTGAGTTTGCGCGGCATCAGCCGCCGATCTGATACTTCGACCAAAGGCTTTCTCACTAGTTTGGAATCGCTTGAAAGCCTCTAAAAATCTGGCATCAGCATTCCAAGGACTGAACATGCGTCTAAGGTCACCGAATGCCTTGGCTGTCAAAATGGCTGTCAGTAGCACCAACAGCGAAGGAGCAGGCACGTGAGTCCGATTGCTCTGCAACCGTCCGGGGATACCTTGCCCCCACGAGGGGTTTTCGACACCCGCCGTCTCTGCGACCATCCCATCCCACACTCACTCTGACTCTGACCGCGCAAAATTTTTCGTCGGACCTTGCGTTGCAACAACATGCATCACTGGTTTTTTTTCATGCTCGACAGTTGCTACATGAGCAGACGAACTTCATGGTTTGACTCGCGAATCGTCGCTCGCTTTGCACTCTGAATAGCGGGCCGTCTGCGAACCGAAGCGTTTGGTAGGGTCAGCACTATATGAGGTCGGCACTTTTATAGAGGGAGGGCCCCGGTTGAATAGGTACGCAAAGCCGATATGAGGACAGGTCGGTCAGATCATCCAGTCGAGCCGGCACGCAGCAAATCATCTCCGAGCGGCCAAAGCGCGCCGCAACTCAAGCGAACGGTCGCTCGAATCGCACGGACGCCCAAGTCCAGAACTTCACTTAACCCGCATTTCCGTTTTCCAAGTGGACTACCAACTTGATAAAATGCGCGAAAAGCCCTGACAGACATGGGTTTGGATGCGGTCGGAGTTGTGCGGAGGGGCGCGGCGGTGGGTGAGAGGCAAGAACAGCCCTTTCAGCTCTCGTTCAATGGCAGCTTGCGGGTCGATTTCCAGGGTGCACGGGTGACTTCTGACGGTGGCCTACTCCTGGTGCGTGAGCTGGATGAACGGTTGGAGTTCGGCGAACTCATCGAACGGCACTTGACCGACGCGCGCGGAAAGAACACGCAATTGCCACTGGCCGACCTCGTGCGGCAGTCGAT
>JAFAHS010000169.1 GCA_019237115.1 Deltaproteobacteria bacterium | reverse complement strand
CCATGAAGAGAAGACGCGGCTGATCGAGTTCGGACGGTTCACCGAGGAGAACCGTCGGCGGAAGGGCAGGGGACGGCCAGAGGTGTTCGACTTCCTGGGCTTTACGCACTACTGCGGCAAGACTAGGGACGGGCGCTTCCTCCTCTGCCAGAAGACCCAAAGGAAGCGAGCTATCCGCAAGCTGAAAGAGCTGCGCCAGGAGATGAGGCGACGGATGCATCAACGGCTCGGAGACCAGCATCGGTGGCTGGCTGCGATGCTGCGCGGGCACTACGCCTACTTCGGCATCCCCGGCAACAGCACCTGTCTCGATCGCTTCCGCCTTCAGGCGATGAAGGCGTGGCGACGGGTCCTACTACGGCGAAGCCAACGGCCGAAGCTGTCGTGGGAGCGGTTCAACGCGATCCTGAAGGCTTTCCCGATACCGCTCGGACGTGTACGAGGCTGGCGTCACCAAATGGCTTGAACAAGTGACCCATCAGAGGAGCCGGATGCGGGAAAGCTGCACGTCCGGATCTGTGAGGGGGGCGTCGAGCGATCGGCGCCTCTACTCGACCCGAGCACTCGCAGGACGGTGGGCTGCGCCCGAAGCTATGCCTGCGGCTCGGTCCGGCGCTGGCGGATGAAGCGCGTGATTACCTGGCGCATGGTCGCGATCGGCTGGATGCCAATCAGCGGATAGTCGCCGAGGATGAAGGTCGGATAGCCCAGCGCCGAGAAGTCGTCGGCTTCGCGGCGATATTCCTCGATGCGGGGGGCCATCTGGTGAGTTTGGAGCGCGGCACGAAACCGCTCGGAATCGATCCCGCTGTTGCGTGCGATCGCTTCAAGCACTTCCAGGTCGGCGATGTCGACGCCCTCCTCGAAGGCCGCGTGAAAAATCCTGTCGTGGTATTCGCGAAACGCGCCCGCATCGCGCGCGACTTCCGCACCCTCCAGCGCCGGGCGCGAATCCATCCAGCGGGCGGGAGGCGCCACGGAAATGCCGGTCTCCGCCGAGACCATCAACACTTTCTGGCGCTCGAGTTCACCGAGCGCGCGGCCGGCCTTCGCGCGATGATCGCGAAGCGCAATTGGAACGCCTTTCCATAGGGCCTGAAAGCCGAGTTCGGGTTCCAGCTCGCCTACGATTCGCCACGCGACGTAGCACAGGGTAGACGCGTAATCGAAATAAATTGGAATGGTGATCGGTGGCATTTTCGCGGTCGGCCGCCCGGCGGCGCGAGGCCAAATACTGGCCGGTTTCCGCCGCAGGTGCAATTTCTAGAGCGCCTTGCGCCGCTGCTCCAGGCGCGGGAAGCTCTGGCCATGGATTCCAGCCGCCGTTCGGTCCTGAAGCTTGGAGTAGTGGACCTTGGAATCGAGACTGCGTCATTGCCCAACGGAATCGCGGTTGACCTCGCGGTGATTCGGCACCCGGGTGCGTCGGCGATAGTGGCCCTGGATCGCGATGGAACCATCGCGCTGCTGAGCCAATGGCGGCACGCGATTGGAACCTGGTTGCGTGAAGTTCCCGCCGGATGCCGCGCTGCGGGCGAGGACTATCTTGCGTGTGCGCAGCGCGAGCTGGGCGAGGAAACGGGCCTTGCCGCGGCCCGCTGGGAGCATCTGGGCGCAATCGTCACCATCCCGAGTTTCTGTGATGAACGGATTGAGCTGTTTCTGGCGCGCGATCTCTCTGCAGGCGCGGGCGCGCTGGATCACGACGAAGTGATTCGGGTTGCGCGGGTTCCGCTAATGGAGGCGTTCGAGATGATTGGTCGCGGAGAGATTGTCGATGCCAAGACCATCGTCGCGCTGTATCGCGCACGCGAGTTCCTGGCACGTGATTCGGCGTGAAGGAGCTGGCCGGAGAAAGACCATGGAGCCGGTGGAAATTGTTGGCCTCGAACACGTCGATTTGACGGTTAACTCGCTCAAACGGTCCGCCGCCTTCTACGACAAGGTGCTAGGGGCGCTCGGGTTCAGGCGACTTGAGGAGGATGATGCGGGCGAGCACGACCTGCGGTGGGGCAATGCGCACCTGACCATCGCAATTCGCGCGGCTGCTGCGGACCAGGTCGGGGCCGAGCACAACCGCTATCGGGTAGGGCTCCATCATCTCGCGCTCAAGGCTCGCACGCGCCAGCAAGTTGACGAGTTTCATGAGTTCTTACGCGGCGAGCGCATCACGGTGCTCGATGTACCCGCCGAGTATCCGCAATACGGCAAGGGCTACTATGCAGTGTTCTTCGCGGATCCGGATGGCCTCAAGCTGGAGGTGGTGCACTTTCCGTGGGGATATTGGCGCAGGGTCCAGGCCGACGGCCATGATGAACGGCCGCGGTACGCCCCGAAGTGAAGCGTCCGCGGCCGCTTTCAATCGCCAGGTCACCAAGATTGGTCAGTCGACCTTTTCGGCGTGCCCCTTGTCGTGCGGAACCGTTACGTTCAAATCAACCGTGGTGGGGTTTGAACTGCTGCCATTGTCGGGGTTGCCGCAAGTCACGTTGATCGTATAGATCCGCGGTTCGCTCTTGTCCTGGGCGCATCGCTCGGCACGTACCTGCACCATGGCGCCGATATTTTGCGGGTCCATCGAATTGATGGGGTTGCTGCTGAAGGTCCAGTCGGGTCCCTGCTTGCTGGTCGATGGGCCGCATCCATGGCCGCCGGCGTTGTCATCGGCGGTCTGATTGTCGGTTATCGAGTTGATGGTCAGGCTTTCCTTGTCGCCATCGTTGTCACCCTGTGTGGCGCCGGGCGCGCTGTTGTCTATATAGGTTATCGAAATCGTTGTCATCTGGTGGTTCGGCGGCCAAAGTTGAATCGGGGAATAGACCACCTGTCCCTCGCCGCACGGTACTGACGCGGTACCGCCTTCGAGTTTGTTCGCGGCGGATGCCGGGCGCGCAAATGCAAGTGCCACCATCGCGAAAATGGCGACAGATGCCCATGTAACTAGACGCATTCTTTTTACTCCTGGTCCCGTTCGGAACGGATTCGATAGAGAAAGCATAGGGGTAAGGAACCACGTACGATAGAAAAATTTCCCGGGCCGGCACACCGCGCGAGTCCAGAGATAAATTTTAATCTCTTGGAAGGTCAGGACGACCAAAAAATCCTGAAACCCGAGCAGCTGCGAAACGCTGTGAGCAAAGGCAGCTTTGAGCGGATGACGGGAGAACGCGAGAGCGTAGGAGGCAGACCCACGAACTCTCATCGCATTCGTGGCTATTCGAACAAGGCCCCCCGGTCAGCGAGGTTGTCGGGAGTCGGAGGGGAGCTTCAATTTTCGACGACTACTTCGTCCGGGAACAGGAAGGTGGTCGCACCGTCGTCAAACTGCACGAGCAACATATGCCGTTCCAGGTTGTTGACCTCGCGCAGAACTTTGGGCTTTTCACCAAACCGTGTGCGGCCCTCATGATCGCGAACGGGTCGCAACAGCCGGCAATGCCGCCCCACCACCGCCTCCGCATTACTAATCGCCATCGTCATCTCCCAACCCTTCGAGCCGAGATTCTCGTCCGGCTCGGTCCTCCACCGATTTGAGTGTAGCAAACACCGGTCCTAATATTTAGATGCTTCAACCAACTAAAGTATTCATTATCTAGCGAGGCCCTGCCGTCTTCCTCCGAAGCCCACGACGCAAGCCGAGATGCGAATTGAGGCGGCAATTGCAAAAGCGGAGCGCAATCAGCGAAGCAGTTGCGTGAATTTGCACCATTGCACGAAATCTCTGATTCTTCTGCAATCTGCAAAACCGGGCGCTCAGGGAGAACCAAAATGGGAACCGTATATCCGCTGGTGATGGGCCGGGAGGCGGTCGTTTCGACTCAACACTACCTGTCGGCGGCGGCCGGCGCGCGCACCCTTGCACGCGGCGGAAACGCAATAGACGCCGCAGTCGCTGCGACGCTGGTGGAAGGAATCGTGAATCCCCACATGCACACGATCGGCGGTGAGGCACCGATGCTCATCTACTCTGCGGAGGCGGGACGGGTCGTCGCGATTAACGGCAACATGACCGCACCCGCGCGCGCCACGATCGCGGAGTACCGTGCGCGTGGAATCGATCTGATCCCCGCACACGGATTGATCGCTGCAGGGGTGCCTGCGGCGCTCGATGCGCTGGTTACGGCGCTCGCAGAATTCGGTACCAAATCGTTCGCGGAGGTCGCCGAGCCTGCCCTGGCGCTGGCGGAAGATGGCTTTCCGATGCACGTGGGGTTGGCCGGCCAGGAGCCCGGGGGCGAAGGAGATGCGGGAGCCGGCGCATCGATTCGCACCTTCGCGGAGATTTTTCGCACTCGCTACCCATCTACCGCGCAGATCTATCTGCCGAACGACCAGATTCCCCGCCCTGGCGACATTATTCGGAATCCGGCGCTGGCAAGATTTTTCAGGCGGCTGCTCGACGCGGAAGCGCACGCGGGATCGCGTGACCGCAAAGGTGCTTTGACGGCGGTGCGCGACCGCTTCTACAGCGGTGACATTGCGCGGGAGGTCGTCGCGTGGTCGGAGGCGCACGGCGGGCTGCTGGCGGAGTCCGACCTGGCGCGATTCACCACCAGCGTCGAGAAGCCGGTGGCCGCGGACTATCGGGGCGTCACGGTTTTCAAGTGCGGCCCATGGTCGCAGGGCCCGGTGTTCCTGCAGCAGCTCCGAATCCTGGAAGGCTTCGATTTGCGCGCCATGAAACACAACTCCGCCGATTACATCCACACCGTGATGGAATCG
>JAFAHS010000096.1 GCA_019237115.1 Deltaproteobacteria bacterium | reverse complement strand
CAATGGCGTGCCAATTGCCGCCGCCTGCCCAATGCATATGAACGCACCTCTGTCCTACATCGATCCGGCGAATGTGTCGCGGATGGAGGTCGTGCCCGGTGTGACTCCGGTGAGTCTCGGCGGTGACAGCATCGGCGGCACGATCTTGGTCGAGTCCGCGCCCCCCAAGTTCGCCACGACAAACGGCACCGTTGAGGCCGAAGGCAGTGTCTCGAGTCTCTATCGCAGCAACGCCGCGGCGATCGGCGCTGCGGCAGCCGCATCGATGGCGACCGGTAACTTCAGTTTCGCTTACGAGGGTTCTGGTGTGCGGTCGCAGGACTATCGCGACGGTAACGGGGAGCAAGTTAACGCATCAAGGTTTGAAACCTCGAACCAGCAAGTCACGGCTGCCTATCGCGTTGGGCAAGATCTATATGAGGTTCAGGCGGCGCTTCAATACATGCCCTATGAAGGGTTTCCAAATGCCGATATGGACCTGACCGAAAACATTGGTGCGTTCATCAATGCGCGCTATCAGGGGAGCTTTGAGTGGGGTGCTATGCAAATGAGCGCCTATTACGACCACATCCGGCACGAGATGAATGGAAATACACCGGATCGTTATCCGCCGAGCCTCAGCATTACCGGATTTGGGGTGTTTCCGACTCTGGAGCGGGGACAGGATTTCGGCTATCGAGTCGAAGCCGATATTGCCGCCTCAGCACGAGATACGCTGCGGCTCGGCAATGAGCTGCATGGCCAAACTCTGGATGACCGCTGGCCGGGCCCGCCGGTCGGTGCGAGGTTCGACTACGTCAGCATCAACAACGGCACCCGCACGCAGCTCGGTACCTTTGCGGAATGGGAGCGGCGCTGGAGTGGTCGTTGGATCACGATCGTCGGTGTGAGAAACGACACGATCTGGATGGACACGGGTCCTGTGCAAGGCTATGACGGCATCGATCCGACAGCGCAGACCTTCAACACGTCGCTTCGCGCCCGAACCGACGTCAATGTCGATGCAGCGCTGTTGACCCGCTACCAGCCTGACGACCAGCAAAGTTACAGCGTAGACGTGGCTCGCAAGAACCGCTCACCTAACTTCTATGAGCGTTATGCCTGGGGCACGAATACTATCGGCACTATCACGTGGTTCGGCGACGGTAACGGGTACACGGGAAATCCAGACCTCAAACCAGAGACTGCGTATACCGCGAGCTTTTCGGGGGACTGGCATGACCGCGCCGCCCAGTTGTGGAACGTGAAGGTAACGCCCTACTACACACGCGTCCGAGACTATATCGGAGTAGTGCCGATCTGCGGGCCGGCCTGCGCAGGGATGCCGGGCTCGCAATTGTTGTTCACCAATCACAGCGCGCGCATCTATGGAGCTGACTGGAGCGCGGTTCTTGCGCTCTCGAATACTACCGAGGCCGGGGTCTTCCGACTCACCGCGTCAGGCGCCTTCGTGCACGGTGACGATCTGTCCTCTCAAACCAGCCTGTACCATATGACACCGCTGCACGGAACGATTGGCTTGGAGCATCAGCGGGGCCCGTGGTCGAGCGCACTCGAATTCCAGACGGTAAGCCGCAAGACCGAAGTTGATACAACGCGACTCGAACCCGAGACGGCCGGTTACACGATCCTCAATCTGCACACCGCTTACGAGTGGCGATCGGTTCGTTTCGAATTTGCAATCAGCAACCTGCTCGACCGTCAGTATGCGAATCCCCTCGGCGGAACATGGCAATCCGATCTCTATCCACCTGGTTATCCAGGACCCACGTTCCGCCCACTACCAGCGGCAGGTCGATCGTTCGATACCGGCGTTACAGTAAAGTTCTGATCCAACAGATCTGAAGCGAGGGTCGGCGGGTAGCTCTTGCACGACCCGAGAGCGGACTGAGCAGGGAACCGGGTGTGTCGTAATACTTGCGTACGTGATGGTAGGCCGCCATCGGTGTCCTGACTTCGTCTTCCGAAAAGAAGCCCTGCTGGCAGTATCGCTGCAGCGTCGCCCCATGCCCTCTGCGGGCGTTGGCCCAGAACTCGAAGAGAAACCGTGCACTCTGCTTGAGTGGGCTGCCAAAGTAACGGTGCTCGCGCAAATTGACCTTCGGATCGAAGATCCCAGGGAGAATCCAGGTGTACTGGAAGAAGTAGTCTTTCGCCGGCGGCATTGCAGGGCTGTAGGCGAGGGGCCCTTCTGACGAGAGCCACGGGACGAGGTATTGGGAGTCGATAACTGTAGAGGTGGAATATCGGGACTGTGCAGACATGGGGAGTGTCACCCGGCTCCCAGCAGTATTCCGATGGCATCGCGTGTCTCCGGGCTCAGACGGGAAAACTCCTCGTCCGTAAGCAACCCCTCCGCACGAATGTGAGCCAGCATTCTCAGCCCCTGAGAGCGTCGCGGATTGTCGAAAAGCTGTGCTAATTCGCGCTCACGCTGTTCCATGATCTTGTAGATCTGGAGGTAGCGATCGTGGTAACTCCGCGCGCGATCGCCCGATACATGCGCGACCTCGGCGAGCACACGCTCGCAAAACCGTTCGAGCGCGAGCGGATGCGCACGCCTCAGCACCTTCCAGTCTGCTTCCTTGATGTCGGCTGGCATGTGGTCGCTCCAGCTTGGCCGTTTTATGAGAGACCTGCGAATCTCGATGCAAGCTCGTCGTGCTGAGCGGAAAATCGCGCCGAATCGCGCGTCTTGAGTTTACGCAGATTGAGCAACTTCCATTGAGGTGCGGGAAGGTGCTGCAGGTTGGCGAAAGGCATTAAATCCCATGCCGGCTCGGCCCTCACCAGGGACAGCAAAAAGTCACGATGACGAGAAGTTAGAGCACGCGGCAGCTGAGCAACCAGGCGGTTCTGCGTTTCCTCGAGCATTTCAAGGGCGACGTTGGCGCTCGTCAGACCTGTGAACTCGGTGGAGAAGGCCGGTTCGAGCGGCAATTTTTTGGGGAACAGCACCTCGTGAACGGGCCGGTTGTGACCCGCGAGGTACGCCACAAAGCAGTCCACGAAGGAAGATTGCCAGCCGAAACGCTCGAGCATTTTCAATACATCGAACATGTCTCGAGGATGCTGTCGGTCCATCGCGGCAACGAGCTTCCCGCCGTAAAGCTCGGCAGTGTCCAGGACGGGTAGAGCGACATCGGTGGTGAAGAGCTCCTGCGCCCTGGGTGCGAGTGGACGTTGCGTTACCGGCAGCACGGTCCCCTCGAAGGACGAAGTTGGCCTCGACCTTGATCTGCAGTCCGTTTCCCTCGACGAACAGTTTGACGTCGCCGCCACGTTTCGTGGTGGGCAAGTGGCTGCGATAGCCTAACGTCGAGATGGCGGACTTGGCAGCCTTGAGGTCTGCTC
>JAFAHS010000573.1 GCA_019237115.1 Deltaproteobacteria bacterium | reverse complement strand
GCAGAACAGACATGATCTCGCGGTCTAATGGCGCGTCCTACCCGTAGCGCCAACGGCCGCTTTCTGGCGTTCTCCGCCCATTCCGGCGCTGCTCGAGAAGGTCGGCAATGGGTCGACTCCGGTCTTCCAGCGGCAGACCCAGGGGTGTTTGTAAGGCAGTGATGCCGCACGGCGATCATATGTCCCGTTCGAAGCATAGAAATTACCGCGAGTTCTTATCTACTCTACTTGCAAAATACCGGTCATCGGCTTGCGCGCGATAAGCCAAGATACTGAGCCTCGCTTCTTTGTTCCCGTGATGCAGACCGAGCGATACTCAAAGCCGTCGCCGCGAGCGCGCCAAAGCGACGCCCATTTCTCCGCGGTTTGCTCGGTACGATACCAGCCGGGCAGGTCGATCCACCCAGCGGACTTGCGCTCGATCGCGGCCCCGCTGCGCGAGGTCCGCTTGCGGTTCGGTATAGTTCTGGTCACAGGAATCCACTTTGCTAAGAATGCGTTTCGAGATCGTGCCAGCGGGTACTGGCAAGACAGAGGCCTACCGTTCGCCGACCCCCTGAACGGGGTCGGCAGTCAAACGCTGCCCGAGCTCAAGCGAGGTAACGAGAGCCGCGCATTACCTCTTTGGCCGGCTTAGTGTCGTTGTGGCTCGACCGTATGTAGGCCCGTCGCACTACGATCCGAACGTAGAGCACTAGCCGTCGCCCCGCACCAGCGGGCGGCGCGGGGCCCCATCGGGAGAGCGACTTTCTCCAGCGCTGGTGGGTCGAATCCGATGTTCGGCTGTCGCGCGGCTGATAGATAGTTATCGGCTCCCTGACTGGGTGGGGCCACGTTGCGGTCGCAGGCTATGGCTGGGCATCACCGCCGAAATGGCGACGCGACGATGCTTTCATACTCGGAATTCGTGATGTCGAATTGCGGTAAATCAGACGGGGCGACCCGGCCGGGAACCCGCCAAACTCCCGCGCTCGGGTCAGAGCGTGGGGGCGACTATCGAGCGCGCCCAACTCACTGTAAGGTTTTCAAGGGCACGCCGAGCTTTTGTACCTTGTGCCAACCGTTGCGCATCTGCAACGGCGACGAGAATTACGACTGATGTCTGACCGGCCGCCATTGACTCCGTGCTCCAAGCTGGACCTTTATCACCTCCCACCACCTCGGCCTTTGCGCCGACGAACGAGTGGCATCCTTGGCTAATCCGGGCACGAAGCGTCTTTGTGGAGGATCGTTAGAGCATTTTGGAGGTTGCCGATGACGCGGAAGCAGGACGTGGCGCGCGCAATCCTTGGGATATTTAAGGGCCAGCACTCGAGGACCGGATATGGGCTCCCTGCCCGCATAATTGTCGCGCTGTCCGAGCATGAGGGCTGGTCTACCGATGAGACGGTCGGTGGCATCGAGTACGGATTAGACGAGGGATGGTTTGAAAATCGATCAAGCATGTTCTTGGGTCTGACTGATGCTGGTCTCGATGAAATCCGGTGCCATGCGGACCTGGACGGGCGCGCCCTGCTGCCCCTGCCGTGACGCCCTTCTGAGGAAATCGCGTCTCTCAATTCGGCGACTTTGCGCGTCTTCCAACCGGGCCAAAAGCGCACGTGACGCATCTGAATCCGTGGCGAAAGGCTGAAGGTCCGCGACCCGGCGCCGTTGTCGGACGATATAAACATCGGCCTCCACGATGTGCTTTTCAACTTGGTCAAGCCACGCCTGAATCATAATTATCCAACCCCTCGCCTGAACTTGAGCCTAAGCGCAAATTTCCTTCCACAAGATACTCCAAGGCGTTGTTATGCCGCGCGTGGTGACCCGCCGAACCAAGGTGGCTTTCTCACGGCAGGTCTGAGCAATGGCCCTGCCTTGGTTTCCGATTCGCTCGCGACACGCGTCATTCCCATCGGCATGGCGGGCAGGCTCAGATTCTCCGCAAAAATCTCGCCTGTGCGTTTGTCGGCGACGGTGTCGAAATTGATCTTCTGCCCCTCTTTCAACTCAGCCAATCCGGTCCGCGCAACCGCGGTGATATTGACGTACACGTCTAATCCACCGTCAACCGGTTTGATAAACCCGTAACCTTTCCGCGCGTTGAACCATTTTACGGTGCCGGTGTTCATGGCCATTCATCCTTGGCGGCCGAGGCTAAGCATCGACAGAGTTGCCATTTCACGCCGTCCAGAAATATTCCAGCTCCTGCCAATTAACAGGCAATTTTGCCGACCAATTTCCGCCCTGCGCTATGTGACACGTCATCGCAGGATCGGGAATAGACAGCTATCGAGGGCCAAGCCTCCAACAGTCGTCGGCCTTCAGCCATGTCCGCTTTCTCGTGCTTCCCGCTCGTTCAGAGAACCGACCTTGAAGGGCAGCTCAGGGTCGTTTTGACGCGTTCGTCAGGCCGTCTGGCAATGATCGGTATTTGCGCCTTTGCCGTTGCTCCCTCTGCAATGGGCGCGGCGCACTTGCTCAAGGTTGCCGAACACGGTGTGGGCAAGCTGGGCTTGCTGCTAACAGGTGCAGTTGGAGGGCAGGGGTCCCGATATTTCAGCGCTATCGAGTTGGAGAACGAAGGCCCGAACATGCACATGCTCACCGAGGTCGTCGCCAGTGCGTTGGGAAGTGGCGTTGCCGCACGCTATGAGCCTGCTCGCGACGGCAGAGAACCTTGGCCGTGGATCGCTCTCGACTTTTTGCGGACCTTTAGTCCGATACCGCTGGTGATTAAAAGGTATTCACAGCTTGACTTGGTTTATCTTGCGCTATGTTTTTTCTCGAATGGACGGCCAGACCCGCGGGTCCCGAGCGGTTCAAGCATGATCTTCTGACCGCGCTAAAACGAATTTCAGAGTTTTCCAACGGTTTCTGGTCAACAAATTGGGGCCTCGGTTTGACGCGCGCCTGAACAAGCGGCGCGACGCGCCACGCTGCGCGGCAATCGGCGAACTGCTCCGCGAAGACTTGAGGGACGCGGACCATGTGGTCACATTCCGTTGCGACAGACAGGAGGATTTGTGATGCCAGGTTCCCAGGAAGAGGCAGATGAGTGCGTCGAGCCAGCGTTCAGGTCCCGTTCATTTGTAATCGTCTATAGTGTCCGAAGTATAGTTAACGCATGTCAAAAAGAAAAAAGAGGAAACCCACGGAGGACACGCGGCGTGAGCGGCCGTCGGGATGCATCGGGTTCATCCGACGCGGCCGGGGGTGTGGGGGCGACCAGAAGGACAGCACCATGACAAAGTCGTTACTTGCGATCGCGTTAGGCGCGGGGTTGCTGCTTACCGGTTCTTGGGGCGCCAGCG
>JAFAHS010000514.1 GCA_019237115.1 Deltaproteobacteria bacterium | reverse complement strand
AGGCGATGAAGGTCGGCCTCGTACTGCCGCGCACCGCCTGCGGCTATTTGCGCCAGCGCCCGATCCGCGATCTCACGTCCTTCAGCAACGCGCCGGGCGTTGAGATATGCACCGGCGGCGAGCCAGTCAGCGAGATATTGATCCAAGATTTCGGCAGCACGCATTTCCGTCGCCAGGTTTTCGAGCCACGGATCCGTAGCTCCCTCCGCCACCATGATCCCCGCCAGAATGATGGTTCCAAACATGATTCCCCACTGGAAACCGTTCTGGGTCGAACGGCCAAGCGCCTCCTGGGCATTGGCGCGGGCGTCTTGGTAGTTATGCAAGAAATCGCAGCGCATCGTCAGCAGACGGTACATGCCGGCCGCGTAGGCATTTGTGGGGAGCGATCGCCGGAGCAGTTCCACGAGTCGCTTCGCATGCGCCTGTGCCTGGTCTGGGTAACCCAGGATCCAGCAAACAATTGCCAGGTCGCCGAGACAGTTGAGGAGGCCGACCGCGACACCGGGATTGGCAACTATCAAATCCCGCGTCTGCTGACTGATTCCCAGCGCTCGTTCAAAGTGCTGCCGTGCAGCAAGATATTCCCCATTCTCCATGGCGAGCAGGCCCGAGCTGAAATTCCCGCAGAAAACCTCAGACTCGCCCGAAGTCTGCTCTGCCAATTCTAACCCCCGGCGGGCGAACGGCGCAGCCGTGTCCAGACTCGTTGCCGTACGATGGTAAAAGAACAAATGAAGGAGCACCTCGGCGAGGAGTCGCGTGTCACCCGCCCCTTCACAGAGCTCCCGCAGCTGCTCCGCGTTTTGTGGAATCTCCGGCGAGATCAGAGAGCGGACCGCGACCAATGCTCCCATCAGCGCTCTCCGGATCCCAAGTTCATGTGAATCGCGCGCCTTGCCGGCGTCCAATTTTTCCAGCAACTCCAGCCCGCCGTGGAGTTGCTCCATGGCTTCTTCGTAGAAGCCGCGCAATACGGCCTGTTCGCCCGCGCGCCGCAAATATTCGACGGCTTTGATGCGGTTGTTACTGCGCCGGTAGTGATGTGCGAGCTCTTGCAAATGGTCATCGAGGCGATCGGCGAACAACGACTCGGTTGCCCGGGCGATACGTTCGTGCAACAGCTTGCGCTGCTCGACCAGCAGGGAGTTATAGGCCACGTCGCGGGTCAGCGCGTGCTTGAAAGTGTATTCGACATCTCCGGGGGCCGGCTGCTCATGGATGAACTCGGCGCTCTGCAGATGGGCGAGTGCGGCATACAGTTGCGCCTCTGACCAACCGACGACCTGCTGCGCCAGCCGCAAAGAAAATTCCCGCCCGATCGCGGCCAGAGTCTGCAGCAGCTCTTTCTCCTCCTTGGGCAGCCGATCGATGCGCGCCGCCAACATCGCCTGAACCGTAGTTGGGATGCTGCTCTGCGAAAACGGACGCGCCAGCTTCACCTGAGCGTCGCCCGTCAACACCCCTTCTTCAAACAGGGCTTGCACAATCTCTTCGATAAAGAACGGATTACCCTCGGTTCGCGCTGCGATCGCGTGTTTCAGCGCGGCAAGCTCGGGCGCAGCGCCGAGCAGAACCGTGAGCATCTCGTCTGCGTCCTCCGGACCCAGCGGGTCGAGTCGCAGCTGGGTATACCAACTGCGACTACCCCATTCGTGGCGGTACTCGGGGCGATAGTTGACCAGCAATAGCACTCGCGCGCTGGCGATGCTGTCGCACAGCACCTCCAGCAGAGCTTGCGTGTCGGTATCGATCCAATGCAGGTCCTCGAAGATCACGGTCAGCGGCTGATTGAGGCTCTCGCGTACCAGGACCCGTTTGATGGCGTCGTAAGTACGCCGCCGCAGGATCTGCGCGTCCATTTGGGCTAGGGACGCATCGCCTTCAGCGATTCCAAGCAGCGCGTAGAGATACGGGAGCGTATCCTCAAGGTTTCGGTCGAGAATTACGATCTTGCCCGCTACCTTCTCGCGCCGCTGGCGGGCATCGTCCTCCGGTACGATCCTGAAGTACTCGCGCAGCAACTCGGTTACCGGTAGATACGCCGAGGTCTTGCCGTGGAAGACCGAGTAGGCTTCCAGCAACAGATTACCGGTCTGGAAAGCCGCCTTGAACTCGTGAAAGAGCCGCGACTTGCCCACCCCCGGTTCGCCCACCGCGGCGACCATCTGCCCGTGTCCGTTGCGCGCCAATTCGAGCGCATGTTGCATCTGTTTGAGCTCAGCCTCGCGACTCACGAACCTGGTGAACCCGCGTCCGGCCGCGCGCTGCAGGCGCGTGCGCAACGGACCCAACCCGGTCACCTCGTAGACGTTTACCGGCTCGCTGACGCCCTTGATTCTTGCCAGACCCAGGGCCTTGAACATGAAGTATCCCTCGACCAGCCTGCACACGGTGTCGCTAACCGTGATTGAGCCCGGCGCTCCGAGCGCCTGTAGACGGGAAGCCAGACTGGTCGAATGTCCGATTGGTACATACTCGGTGTGCCCGATACCGGTTGTGATCGTGCGAACGACAACCTCACCGGTGTTAACGCCGACCCGAATCGACAGGGGCGCCCACCCTTTTGCGCGCAGTTGGTCGGAGTAACGCCTGAGCTCCTCCTGCATCCGCAGCGCCGCGTACAGGGCGCGCTGGGGGTGGTCTTCATGTGCGACCGGTGCACCGAACAGGGCGAAAATGCCGTCGCCGGTGGATTGCGCCACGTAACCGCCGTAGCGCTGCACCACCTCGATCATTAGCTTGAGTGCAGGGTCGACGATGGCGCGGGCCTCTTCAGGATCGAGGCCCTCGATCAGGTCCATCGAGCCCTTGATGTCGGCGAACAGCGCGGTGACCGTCTTGCGCTCGCCCTCGAGTGAGGCCTCGGAAATCTCTGCGCTTAACTCTATCGGCGAGCCCGCATCAGGTACTCGCCGCGATTTGTCCCCGCCGCCCTCCAACGGCCTCGCGCATTCAATGCAGAACTTCGCGCTCGGAGAATTCTCAGGTTGCAGGACCCGCATCGGCGCGTGAATGGCGACGCGCATTCCTCGCAGATTTTCGCCCGATCGGGATTTTCAGCTCCGCACTTGGAGCAGCGCATTGCGGATCCCCCCAATGGCTCGCAAGACGGTCCAGACTAAATTCCTTTAAGAGAGCATGGCAAGGACG
>JAFAHS010000031.1 GCA_019237115.1 Deltaproteobacteria bacterium | reverse complement strand
GCGGGATGAACTGCTCGACAACGTCATGCTGTACTGGCTGCCTGATGCGGCGGCATCCTCGGCGCGGCTTTACTGGGAGAGCTTTCGCAGGGTGCCCACCGACCCGGTGAACCTGCCCGTCGGATGCTCGATTTTTCCGAAGGAAATATTCCGCAGCTCCAGGCGCTGGGCCGAAAAGCGTTTCTCGAAACTGGTCTACTTCAACGAACTGGACAAGGGCGGTCACTTCGCAGCCTTCGAACAGCCGGAGCTGTACTTAAAGGAAGTGCGTGCCTGCTTTCAAAAGATGAGATAACCAGGTTCCCGCACCGATCGCGTAGGAAGGCCGGCTCACGGGCGAAACCAAGGCCGCTTCGATTCCACGAACGGTGCACCAACCAAGCAGCCTCGCCGGAGGCCCGGCCATGAACGATATTACGTTCGGAATCTTCGATCACATCGAGCGCCGCAAGGATGAACCGCTGAGCGAGACTTACGCGGGCCGGCTCAAGATGCTCGCACTGGCCGACGAGGCGGGCTTTTACGCCTACCATCTGGCCGAGCATCACGCGACCCCGCTCAGCATGGCGCCCTCGCCTGGGATCTTTCTGGCCGCGGTCGCGCAACGCACGCAGCGGCTTCACTTCGGGCCGCTGGTCTACCTGCTTCCGCTCTATCATCCGCTCCGCCTCGCAGAGGAAATCTGCATGCTTGACCATTTGAGCAACGGCCGGCTCGAAATCGGTGTCGGTAGGGGCATCTCGCCCTTCGAACTGGCGTATTTCCACGTGCCGTTTATGGAGAGCCACGAGATTTTCGAGGAGGCGCTGGAAGTGCTGATAGCGGCGCTACGCGGAGAGCGGGTGAATCACAAAGGTCCCCACTACCACGTGCGCGGATACCCGATGGAGCTTCATCCAAAGCAGCTCCCCAACCCGCCGTTCTGGTACGGTACCTCCTCTCCCGATCGCGCGGTGTTCGCCGCGCGCCGCGGGATGAACATGGTCGCCCTGGGTCCCGCCATGGCCGTCAAAATCGCGGTCGAGCGGTTCAGAGAGACCTGGGAAATGCAATTGGACGACCCGGAGCGGCTCAATTCCCACATCCGAAATCCGTGGTTCGGAGCCGGGCGGCACATCTACGTCGCCGAGACCGATGCGAAAGCGCTCGAAGAGTCCCGTCCCGCGTGGCGGATTTTCTACGAGAACATCCAGAAACTATGGCGCGACTTTTTCACGTCCACCATTCACTTCACCAACGACGTGGAAGTCGCCCGCAAGGCCGGCGCTGCGATCGTCGGGTCCCCGGCAACGGTCCGCGCCGAGATCGAACAACTGGTGGCGCAAAGCGGAATAAACTACTTTGCGCCGGCCATAGCCTGGGGTGGTCTGTCACATGATCAGGCGATGCGTTCGCTGCGGCTGTTCGCGGATGAAGTAATGCCACACTTTCTGAAGCGTTCCTCACGCTGAAGGTTTCATTCTCCAAGCCTGGAGGAGCATCGCGAACCGGTCCGCTCCCTCAGCTACTTTTCCTCGGATTGCAGGCGGTGTCGTTACCCGACCTGGCAAGGCAAAAAAAGACCCCATCGGTGGTAACGTGCTGGCGCGCGAGCGACTTGATCGCTCAAACACTTCGCCGGGGAAGGAGTAGAGGCCGCGGCTACTTCCGAAGCAGCATCGCAACCCGGGCACCCAGAAGCTTCACGATAAACTTGAACGGATATCCGGGGTAACTCGGCACGTCGCTCGGAATGCTCTGATTACTCGGCTTGAACTTCGTGCAAATACGCATCTGCACGGGCGGCGGTTCTCCGTCAAAGCGTGACCGATATACGTCGACCCAATGCTTTCGGTCATCGAAGTTGAGGAACATGACTGAACTACAACAGGTGGCGACCACCCGGTTGGTGGCGGATCGCTCCCGGATTTTATAACCCTTCAGGAGCGAAGCCCCCTTTGAGGGTCTGAGGCGATCCTTGCGATAGACAACGTATCCGGTCCCCCCATCGGGGTCTTGAGCCGGACCTGCGTTCGGTAAAGCTTCAATCTGGCGTGAGCCTTCCTGGCAATCATCGCAATAGCAGACCACGCTGGTAACAGGGGCGCCGATGCACTCG
>JAFAHS010000253.1 GCA_019237115.1 Deltaproteobacteria bacterium | reverse complement strand
ACAAGAACCGCCGCCTGAATTTTATTGAGATTCATCGGAGTGCGCGCCATCCCGAGGCTGAAAACGTCACCATAATTTACATCGTTCTTGGAAGCATGAAGTGTGCGGTAATCAGAATGTTTACGTAGCTCATGCGCCGAAGGCGCGTGCTCCCGTGCGGTCAGCACCTTGACTTCTTGCCCTACTCCGGCAATCCTAGTCATTTCCCGACACGAATTTGATTTTCCGGAGCCCCTACTTTTTGAACGTCCGAGTCTTCTATCACGACAAGTGTTTCGACGGAGCCTGCTCCGCATCCCTTTTTGCGCGCTTTCACCGCGAATGCATCACTACGGGCGCCGGTTACAGCTATCACGGCCTTGTTCACCGCGCTGGAGCCCTCTTCAACGAAGCCGATTTCACCGGCGACGAGAATGCCATCGTCGATTTCAAATACTGCGCCTCGCCGCGCATCACCTGGTGGTTCGACCACCATCTCAGCGCCTTCCTCACCCCCGAAGACCAGGAGGATTATCGACTTGGCATGGCAGACGGGCGCTACGTGAATCGCCGCTTCTATGACCCGGCCTATATCTCCTGCACCAGCTTTCTTGCCCATATCGCCTCGACGAAGTTCGGATTCAACGCCGAGCCGGTCGCCGAACTGGTCCGCTGGGCTGACATCGTCGATGGAGCGCTATATTCAAGCCCCCAGGCGGCGGTCGAAATGGCTGATCCGGCGATGAAGCTGACGCTGGTCATCGAGTCCACGCAGGATCCGGAATTCATTCCGCGCCTCATTCCGCTGCTGACTTCGATGCCACTCGCGCAGATCGTCAAGGAGCCGTTCGTCGCCAGGCTGCTGCCGCCGCTGATCGAGCGGCACTGCTACTCGCTTGACCTCATCCGCGATCGCTCGGAGTCGAAAGACGGTACCATCTACTTCGATATCAGCGACCAGCCCATGGAGGGATACAACAAATTCATCCCGTACTACCTCCACCCGGAGTCGACCTATTCCGTCGGCCTGTCGAAATCCAGTTTTCGCACGAAGGTGTCGGTGGGGTCCAATCCCTGGACGAAAGCCAGGCCGGAGGACATGCTCAACCTGGCTGCAATCTGCGAGCGCTACGGCGGCGGAGGCCACGCCCGGGTCGGCGCAATCTCGTTCCCGCCCGACCGCTCTGACGAGGCCCGCGAGGCCGCCGCCGAAATCGTGGCTGAGCTTCGCGCGCACGATCCCACGCCGGAAGCATTTGGCAGCCCGTCGTGACCCGGCCGTAATCTGTGAGGATTATTCTGAACGGGTCGCGCCGTCCGGTGAACACATAACCGCCCAGTCTCAAGGAGAAAACCATGTCCGACATTCTGCCCGCTGGAACTTCCGCACCCGACTTCAGTCTTCCCGTAACTCCCGATCAGAAGCTCTCGTTGAGCGAGCTACGCGGCAAGCCGGTGATTCTCGCTTTCTATCCCGCTGATTGGAGCCCCGTCTGCGGCGACCAGATGGGGCTGTACAACGAAATCCTGCCTGAGTTCCAGAAACACGGAGCCGAACTCCTGGGCATCTCCGTCGATGGCGCCTGGTGCCATGACGCCTTCGCCCAGGCCCGCGGCTATCACTTTCCGCTCCTTGCCGATTTCGAACCCAAAGGCAAGGTCGCGCGCCAATACGGTGTTTACCGCGAAGCAGACGGGATCAGCGAGCGCGCGCTGTTCGTGATAGACAAGGACGGAAAAATCGCCTGGAGCTATGTCTCGCCCATCGCCGTGAATCCCGGGGCCGACGGCATTCTCGACGCTCTCGAAAAATTATCGAAATAAGCAGAACCAAAATCCAGCCAATTTAAATCTCAGGGGTGGTTATGACCCAACTCCGGACTTCGGTGGCACCCGAGGACCATTCTCAGGGCAACCCAACTGCGCCTTGCACTCTTGTCGAATACGGAGACTACGAGTGCCCGCATTGCGGTCGGGCTTATCCAATTGTCAAGCGGGTTCAGGAACACTTCGGCGATAGCCTGCTCTTTGTTTATCGAAATTTCCCGCTGACGCGGAGCCATCCCAACGCCCAATCGGCTGCCGAGGCCGCCGAGTTCGCCGCCACGCAGGGCAAATTCTGGGAAATGCATGACCTGCTCTTTGAGAATCAGAACCGTCTCGGCGTGAAGCTCTATGAGGAACTGGGGGCTGAGCTAGGTCTGGAACCGGTCGCGCTCCTCGATGCTCTCGACAGCGGGCGATTTACCGACCGCGTCCGTGTGGACTTTATGGGTGGCGTGCGCAGCGGAGTCAACGGCACTCCCACTTTCTTCATCAACGGCCTCCGTCACGACGGCCCTTTCGATTATCCGGCGCTGGTTGGAGCCATCAACGCAGCGTTGGCGGAGAATTGAGCTTTCGCAAGTGGGATACGGTGTGGCCGGCGAACATGCGGATTCACCGGGATGCTCTGAGGCGCCGGCGGACTAGGGTGAGCACGAGATAGGCAATGCCACTATATATCGCAATGTTAACCGCGTAGGCGAGAGAGGTAGAGAGGGGACCCCACGGGTGTGTATCCCCTTCGGGACTAAACCCGGAGTCGGGAGCAAGTCCTCCGGCCACCAGGCCGATCGACAGCAGGAAAAAAGGAAGTGGCGTGGCGATGCTGTGATGGCCCAACAACTCGATGAAGCCTACAAAGGCCGCGCCCAGAATCAATGCCAGCCCCGCTCGATTCATTCGAAAGTCCCGTTGACAGATCTTAATCCCGGATCGCAGATCCCTGCACACTCAGCACCGCGCCCATCACATGCTCCTCACCGGGAGCCAACTCCACTGCATACTCCATAATGTTGCTCGCTTCCGCACAGACGAATTCCCGCCATTCGTCATCGCCGAGATCGGCCAGCGCCTTCGCGCCCTCCTTCCACGGATTCCAGACCACCGTCGTCCGCGAATTTCGCTTCTCCGTCCTGATTCGCCGGCGCAGCACCGGATCGACTACCTCCAGCATCTCGGTCGTGTCGAGATAAGCATTGTCGGTTTGGGCCGTGAATATCACCTCGGCGGATTGTCTTTTCTCGCGGTTGCCATCCATATTGTCGAGATACACCGTTCCGTCGAGTCCCTTAACCCGCACCTGCTCCGCATCACCCACGCGATGATAGGTGTGGAGGGCCTCTTCAAACCGCATCGTGTCCGAGCCCGTATTTGTAACTATGAGTGATAAATTCAGTTCCATGCCTGCGCGCACGCGATACTCCGCGCGAAACTCGTGCGGATACCATTTGCGGCTTGCGTCATCGCTCTCTGTTTCGAAGGTGACGACCACTCCATCTCCCTCGCGAGTAATTCCCGTCAGAGTCCACTCCCTGGTTCGCACTACTCCGTGTGCTGGAGCCTTTGGGGCATCGATCTTGCCGCGAAACCAGGGAAAGCAAATCGGAATGCCGCCGCGTATTGCCTTGCCATCCTCAAAACGCGACTTCGCACTCAGAAAGAGCACTTCTTCAGTTGCCGCCGGCTTCCATGAAGTTACCTGTGCGCCGTGCAGGTAGATTTCTGCGGCCGCTGCCTGGGTGGTCACCCGGACCATCGCCAGCCCGTTTTCGCCGGTGACGACCTCGGCAATGCCGGGTATTCCGAAACGCTCATTCAAGTCGGTGATAGTCGCCACGTCCGATGTCCTCGCGGACTCAAGTCTAGCGCGTCCGAACAAAAAAAAGCCCGGACCGCAGCCCGGGTTCCACTATCCATGTTTGGCTTTATTGCAGCGCGTTGAGGAGTCCCGCCCCATTCGGACTGCCCCAGCCCGTCACCAGATCGTATCCCTTGACTGCCGAATAGCTCCCCGATCTGCCGCTGGTGATGTCGTGAAAGTCCGTGCCGTAACTTGACGACACACCGATTGGGTAGATTGTCGGATTGATGAATCCGATCGTTCCCAGGCCACTCGCCACCCGCCGCTGATTCACAAGTGCAATGTAGCCCGCCCACATCGGAGCCGCAAAGCTCGTACCGCCATATTCGTTCGCCGTGCAGGTCGTCTGGTCGGCGCAGACGTAAAACGTGAAATTCGCGTTTGCCGATACGTCCGGACCGTTGCGATACGTTGTCGAGCCTCTGTTGCTCGAGTTGATCACTCCCGACAGCTTCTGCCACGACGGTATCGCGATCCTATCCGGCGAGATGCCCCCGCCGCTGTAGGACCAGGCGGTTTCCGACTTCCATGCACCGCCAGCGCTCGCCGTGGTCAGATCGGTGCCGCCGACCGACACGACATAGTCATCGTCCGCCGGCCACGCCTCATTCCTCCTCGACCACGTCGAGTTGTCTCCCGACGCCGCAAAGAAGTTCTGCCCCTGCGCCGACATCTTCTGGAAGTAGGGATCGAGCGTGCTTGGATCGGCCGGCGTCCAGCCCCACGAGCAGCCGATGGTCTTCGGCAGCGGGCTATGCGTCGTCATGGCGCTGATGATCGCCGTGTCCGTCGAGCCGACATACATCACCAGGCTCGAAAGCCCCGGAGCCATCCCCAGAGCCTGCGTCATATCCAACGTCTGCTCCGTGTCATCGCAACCCTGGCTGGCATAGCACGATGTGCTCGTTCCGTCCGTCGACAGCAGGGTAATCGGAACCTTGTTCGTCTGGTGCACGTTCGCGTAATAGGTGTTCAGGTCCGCCAGGTCAGTTCCGTAATATTCAAGCAGTCCCAGGTTTTGTCCCGCGCCGGTTAGCGATCCCGTGCCGTAGTAGGCTGCCCGCATGTCGCTGCCGAGGAACGATGCCGCAGGTCCTGAGCCGGTAGTCGCGTGTGACACCAGCGCGCGGGCATCCACCCCCCGGGCTGCAGCCACTTCGCTTCTCTTGACATACAGCGGGTGCGGGATCGAGTAGTCATCGAGGCCTGAGATGTGCCAGAGGGCAAAGGGCAGCGTTGTCGTGGGTTCCCGGTCCGGCGAGTAGAAGATGCGGTTCTCCGTGGGATGGTGATAGGTGCGCATCGTCACATGAAACGCGCGCTCCACGGCTGCCACCGTGCCCCTCACCTGCACTTCCATGCCGTCGCGTGAGCCGCCGGCCACGGTGAGTCCGTTCTCTTTCGCGAATTTAAGCACCGCATCGTAGTCTGCCTGGCTCGGCCCGAACCGCTCAGTGAACTCCTTCGGGGTCAGGAACTGATGGTAGATCCTGCTATTGGAGTCGTAGAGCTCCTCCAGAAACGCCTTCAATCCTGCTGGATCGCGCAGCGCCAGCACGATATCGAGCTGCATTACTTTGGTTTCAGGCAGGCGTCCAACAGGAGCCGCCTGGTAACTGCGAACCGCATCACGCACGTGATGCGTCGAAACGTACTGCGCCCGACAATTCAGCGCCGCGGCCGATAACAATGCGACCGCCGCAAAAAACAGTCCAGCTCTGCGGATCATGGTTTCTCCTATGCGATTTACTTCGAGCCCGCGCTGCGAAAACGCAGCTAAATTGGAACGTAGACTAGCATTGCGACCTTTCGCTGGCGAGAAAAAAGGCGACTGCCAGTTTCTGCTATGTCCCGTTTTAGAGCACTCGGCACGCCATACGGTACCTTCGTCATCGCCCCATTTACGCCTTTCTAAATCCCTGATCGCTAATCCCTGATCCCTTAAATTGAACCTTCCGCTCGGTTGTTTCGTATCACTCCTGTATCGTGTCGTCACAAGGGACGACATACGAAAATGCGCGCTACACGATTTTTCGCGATTGCGTTGCTGCCTGTTCTGCTCAGTAGTTTCATTTCCTGCAAGAAGTCTCCCGCTCCTTCAGAAAGCTTTTCCACTCCCCCTGCTCCTGATGAGATCCGCCTCCTCTTCTCCTATGGTTCGGAGAAGCAGAAGTGGATCGAGGACGTGACCGCCACCTTCAACCAGAGCGGAGCCAAAACCGCCGGCGGCAAGCGCATCGCCGTCCAGGCCATCCCCAAGGGATCGGGAGAATGTATCGATGACCTCGTCAGCGGACGCGAGCACGACGACCTGATCAGCCCGGCCTCGAACATCTTCATCAAGCTCGGCAATGCCCAGTCCCGCGCGGCCACCGGCAAGGACATCGTCGGCAATACCCAGAATCTTGTTCTATCGCCGGTCGTCATCGCCATGTGGAAACCCATGGCGGAGGCCATCGGCTGGGGAAAAAAGCCGGTCGGCTGGGCCGACATCCTCGCGCTCGCCCGCGACAAGAAGGGCTGGAGCAGCTATGGCTATCCCCAATGGGGCAGCTTCAAGTTCGGGCACACGCATCCTCAATACAGCAACAGTGGAATCTTGTCCCTCGTCGCTGAGAATTATGCCGCTGTCGGCAAGGCCCGTGGCCTGACCGTCGCCGATGTTGAGAATCCGAAGACGCGCGCTTTCGTCAACGGAATCGAAGCGTCGGTCGTCCACTACGGCAGCTCGACCGGCTTCTTCGGGCGCAAGCTCTTCGACAGCGGCCCCGAATACCTCTCCGCCGCAGTGCTCTACGAGAGCATGGTGGTCGAGTCTTACAGCAATGCGAAGGCGATGCCGTTCCCCGTAGTCGCGATCTATCCAAAAGAAGGTACCTTCTGGAG
>JAFAHS010000008.1 GCA_019237115.1 Deltaproteobacteria bacterium | reverse complement strand
TATGGTCTATACGACATGATAGGCAATGTCTGGGAATGGACCACCGACTGGTATTCCGACCACTATCCGCCGGAAGCCGAGGGGCCGTGCTGCGTGCCGCGCAATCCGCAGGGCGGCCTGCAGGCCTTCAGCTATGACCCGACGCAGCCGGGCGTCTCTATTCCGCGCAAGGTGATCAAGGGCGGCTCTTATCTCTGTGCGCCGAACTACTGCCGGCGTTACCGTCCGGCCGCGCGGCATCCGCAGATGATTGACACCGGCACCTGCCATATAGGATTTCGTTGCATAGTCCGGCCGGTCTGATCGCCTTCCAGGCGCGCTAGCCGATAGATACAATCCGTAGCTCAAAAAACCCAAAGAATAATCAAACGATGGACAGCGAAGATAAGAATCCAATGGAACAGAAGAGAACTGGGATAAACCGACGGCAACTCTTTCTTTCGACGGCGAAAGCGGCGCTCCTCGCCGCGTTCGGCTCGTGGCTGCCAGGCAAGGCGAGCGCGCAGGCGGGCGCCGCCACGCCGGCCGAGGGCGTGCCGGCGCCAACGGAGCGCTTCGGGGGCGAGTCCGCGCCCTTCGGCACCCGCACCGTCCCGGGCTACTCTCTGCCGGAGCCCAGGGCGCCGTTCGAAGGCACGATCGAACTCAACGCCGCCCAATCTTCACAGTGGTGGCCCAGGCTGACCGTGCCGCCCAAAGGGGCGCCGAACATCCTCCTGATCATGACCGACGACGTCGGCTTCAGCGCCCCGTCCACATTCGGGGGAGTGATCCCGACGCCCGCGCTCGACCGCATCGCCAGGATGGGCCTGACTTATACCCGGTTCCACACGACGTCGCTCTGCTCGCCGACCCGCGCGGCCCTGCTGACCGGCCGCAATCATCATTCGGTGGACACCGGCGTCGTCGTGGACCAGGCGACCGGCTACCCGGGATACGACAGCGTCATACCGCGCGAAGCCACCGCCATCGGCGAGATCCTGAGACAGCACGGTTACGACACGTCGTGGTACGGCAAGGAACACAACGTGCCGCAGTGGGAGGCGAGCCAGGCTGGCCCCTTCCACAACTGGCCGACTGGGCCGATCAAGGGGTTCGACTATTATTACGGGTTCATCGGCGACGACACCACCCAGTGGACGCCAAACAACCTGTTCCGCAACACCACGCCGATCGAGCCCTATCTCGGCAATCCAGGCTGGAACCTGATCACCGCGATGGCGGACGAGGCGATCGCGCGCATCAACATGCTGAACGAGGTCCAGCCCGACCGCCCGTTCATGATCTACTACGCGCCCGGCGGCACACACGCGCCCCACCATCCGACCCCGGAGTGGGTGAAGAAAATCAGCGACATGCATCTGTTCGACAAGGGATGGAACGCGCTGCGCGAGACGATCTACGCCAACCAGAAGCGGATGGGCACTATCCCGCAGGACGCGGAGCTGACGAAATGGCCTGACGATCTGAAGAAATGGGACGAGCTCGACGACGAAGCGAAGAAGCTCTACATCCGGCAGGCCGACGTTTACGGCGCCTACCTTGCTTACACCGACCACGAGATCGGCCGCGTGATCCAAGCGGTCGAGGACGTCGGCAAGCTCGACAATACGCTCATCATCTACATTAGCGGCGACAACGGCGCGAGTCCCGAAGGCACGCTGAACGGCCTCTACAGCGAGTACGCCATTCTGAACGGCGTGCATCCGAAAGTCGAAGAAAACATGAAGTTCTACGACGTCTGGGGCACAAACGAGACCTATCCGCACTATGCGGTGCCCTGGGCCTGGGCTTTCGACACTCCCTACCAGTGGACCAAAGAGGTCGCCTCGCATTTCGGCGGCACCCGCAATGGCATGTGCATGTGCTGGCCTGCCCGCATCAAGGACGCGGGCGGCATGCGCCACCAGTTCCACCACGTCATCGACATCGTGCCAACGATCCTCGAAGTGGTCGGCGTCCCGGAGCCGCGAACGGTCAATGGCATCGCCCAAAAGCCGATCGAAGGTGTGAGCATGACCTACACCTGGGACAAGCCGAACGCGCAGGGCCAGCGGGCGACCCAATATTTCGAGATGTTCGGCACGCGCGCGCTCTATCAGGAGGGCTGGATCGCTTCGGCGCCTCCCATCGTCGCGCCTTGGGCCATAACGCTGAATCCACCGCCTCCGGACGTGATGAACGGCTTCAAATGGGAGTTGTACAACCTCGAAAAGGACTGGACCCAGGCCAACGACCTCGCGGCCCAGATGCCGGACAAGTTGCGCTACCTGCAGGAAGTGTGGATCGAGGAGGCGACGAAATACAACGTCTTCCCGCTCGACGACACGATCCTTCCCCGGTTCGTCGGACTGAAGCCGAACTACGCGCCTGGACGGACCGTCTTCACTTATTCGGGCGAGCAATTGGCCAACGTGCCCTTTCCAGGGACGGCCGGCGCCCCGAATCTCTTGAACAAGGCGTACACGATCACGGCGGAGGTCGAGATTCCCGATGGCGGCGCCGAGGGCATGCTGGTCACCGACGGCGGCCATTTCGCCGGCTATGGCTTCTACCTGCTGAACGGCCGGCCGGTGTTCTGCTGGAACCTGATTCAGCTGGCAATCGTGAAGTGGCAGGGCAAGGACGCGGTCCCGCCAGGCAAGCACGTGTTGGAGTTCGACTGGAAACCTGAGGGTCCGGGCCTGGGCAAGGGCGGCGTCGGAACATTGAAGCTCAATAGCCAAGTTCTCGACAGCCATCCCATGCCGCGCAGTCTGCCGATCGGCATCGGGTGGTGCGAGACGTTCTGCATTGGCATGGACACCGGCACGGCGGTCGATGAAGCCGACTACAAGGTGCCATTCCCCTTCATCGGCAAGATTCACAAGCTGACGATGAGTCTCGGGCCGGAAATGCTGACGCCCGAAGAAAGGGAGATGATCTACAAGACCTATCGCGACAGGCAGTAGCACCGTCGCAAAGGAAATGAACATGAGTGAACAAATCAGCACTGGAAGATCAGCTAAAACGACTATGCCGAGCGGGAATTGTGGGACGGTTACATTTCCGCTTACGAAGAGGCCATTGGCAAAACGAGCCTGAAACACGCGCCGTGGTTCATTATCCCATCAAACCACAAATGGTTTCGTAATCTCGCCGTCGCAAGCATCCTCGTCGAGACACTAGAATCGCTCGGCATGAAGTTCCCCGAGCCGACGGTTAACATTAAGGAAATTGCTCGCCAATATCATCACGCTGAACTCGAAGAAGAGAAGAAGATAGGACAGTCAGAATGGAAAGAACTGACAACCGAAGCAACAACGGACAAGGTAAGCAAAAAAGACGGGGGCATCGCTTCCGAAGGCCAAGGTGATAAGGTATCAGCCCGGGCAACGCAGGAAGGCGAAAAGGTGCAGCGAGAAGCAGACCTCCTATGAACCCTCTGCTAGCCCTTGAAGCCGGTCCGTGGGAATACGCTGCGTTCCTTGTGTTGTTTGTATGCCTTGTGCTGTTGCTATCGTTCATTATCTGGCTGGCGCGGCTGCCCGGCCGCGTCGCCATCGCACGCAGAGAGGAGGCGAAAGGTATCGATGAGCAAATTGCCCGTCTTAGCGGCCAAACCGGAACACCCTCCGCGCGAACAAAGGAAAGCACGAAACCGGCCGGGAGCAGCGGCAAAACGGAGTGAGGCGCCACTCCGCTCCGCCGCCGGAGCGATGCGGGAGATTGCGCGACCACGGCATAGCCCCAAAGTGCCATATACAGCTCACCGCTGCATGGCATAAACTGACTAATACCAAAGGCGATGGTAGCGCCGGCTGTGGGTTGCTATGCATTTCCAGCAAATAAAATGAACCACCTTTGCTTGTTGCTAAGGGCATTGGAAAAAAACAACATGCAACAGAGTGAATAACAAAATATGAGTACGTTAGTTGTCGTCAGCTACGATGAACCGTATAAGGCGGAAGAAATTCGTCTGAAATTGCGGAAGTTACAAAGCGAATATCTGCTGGATAGCACGGCAAAAGCCTAGCCTTTCGCGGCAAAACAAAGAAAACCGAATTTGAACGAGAAGGAGACTTTCTATCTATGACCTTTCTGCTGGCTCTTGAAGTCGGTTTCTGGGACTACGTCACATTCGGCGTGCTGTTCGTGTGCATGGTGCTGTTCCTATGGTTCATCGTCTGGTTGTGCGGGCTGCCAGGCCGCATCGCCATCGCACGCAAACACCCGGACGCCGAGGCGGTCAAGATTATGGGCTACGCCGGGTTCATGGCCATTGTGCCGTGGATTCAGGCGTTCATCT
>JAFAHS010000246.1 GCA_019237115.1 Deltaproteobacteria bacterium | reverse complement strand
GGACTGAAGATTTCCAGCGGGCGCATTCGAGCGCGGCAGGAATGTTATTGCTCTGCATTTGCTCCGGCTCGCGCGCTGATGTCGAATACCAGGAAAGGATCGAGAGGTTCAGCCAAGGGAGCTATCGGGACGCTTCGGCACCCCTGCACACCGCAAGAGAATACTTGATGCAAGGCCTGAACCCGGAGGTTTACGGTCTCGGGCCGATGAGGTTGGGTATGAAATATCACTCCGGAGAAATCGCCGTTCAGACCCGCGCGGGGGTGAGCGAGGACGCCGCCGAGGTAGGCGAGGGCATCGTCGATCGGGTTCCCGAGGCCGCTCGAGGTTTTCTGGCGCTGCGCAGGATGGTCGTGATTGCCACCGTCGATGCCGGTGGCCACGTATGGGCATCAGTGATCACTGGCGAACCAGGATTTCTGTCCGTACTCGATGATCGCAATGTGCGAATCGGCGCACTACCACCGGAGGGCGACCCGCTCCTGGAAAACATCAGAGTAGAAGGTCACGTCGCTCTCTTCATCCCGGATTTGGCTGCGCCTCGCCGAATCAGACTCAACGGCCGCGGACAGATCAAAGACGGCGAGATTCATGTTCACGCCGAACAAGTCTATGGAAATTGCCGCCGCTATATACAGGAGAGACTAGTGCTCGGGACCCGCGCTTCTTCCGGCGCTGTTCCGGTACACGCAACCCGCGCAACCCAACTCTCCCCACGCGATCGCGACCAGATACTACGCGCCGACACTTTCTTCATCGCGACCGAACATCCCGATGCAGGGGCGGATGCTTCCCACAAGGGAGGAAACCCGGGATTCGTCAGGATAATTGACACCCGACGGATTGCGTTTCCCGATTACAACGGCAACCACATGTTCAACACCCTTGGCAATCTGGCAATCAACCCGAATGCAGGACTGCTGTTCATCGACTTCGACAGCGGACGGACCCTTCAGCTCGCCGGTCGCGCATCCATCGACTGGAATCCGGAGCGGGCGCGCGAGTTTGCGGGCGCCGAGCGAGTCGTCGATTTTGAAGTTGCCGAGATGGTTACCAACGAGAACGGCTTCCCGCTGACGGTCAAGTTTCGCCAGTACTCGCGCTTCAACCCGGCTTAGGCGGCGGACTCTCATTGAATCGCCGCGCCCGCCTGCGCTTCCTCGCGCAGCAGTCGTCGACGCTCTTCTTCGGTCAGTTTTTCCGGTTCCAAAACGACGACGAACTTTTTGAGCGTTCCGGAGAACCGGTAAGGCATCTTGCCGACGTAGTCCTCAACTACCGGCGTGCCGGTGTCCTCTCCAACGTCAAACGTCTCGTCGAGCGAGAAACGGATCGGGACCGTTCGAGCAATCGGACCCTGCGCTACCTGGCTCCCATCCACGAACAAGGTTCCGGTGGCGCCTTTGCCAATTCCGCCGCCGTCGTACTTGAACGCCAGACGCACGATGTGATTGCCGGGGGAAAGCGCCTGATCTGATGCGATCCGGTATTTGTCCTGCGGTTGATTGGACATCGCGTAAACAAACTCCGGCTTGCTGTCGTTCAGCAGCAGGCCCCACCCACCGTAGCGACCGCCCATGGTTGCAAGCACGCCGCTCGCGCCGCCAGGTGGAATCGTCAACTCGGCCCCGATTGCCCACGCGATTTATTCTTGAAGTTGGGTGCGGATCCTTCAGGGATGCGAATCATCCCCGGGTAGTAGGTGAATTCCTGGCGTCCCCGAGTGAGGCTGGGGCGAATCGCCGGATCCGCGCGTTCCGCAAAGCTCGAGTCGAGCGGGTATACGTTGTACTTCTTCGCTTCGACGTCGAACGCCGCCTGCAGCTCCTTAAGCTTCGCGGGGTTCTTTTCAACCAGATTATTCGCCTGGCTGAAGTCTTCACTGATATTGTACAACTCCCACTTGAAATCGTCGGGACTGGGATCCGATCCGGACGTCACCCAGGGCAGTCGCAAGGGTGTGGTGCTGGCCATCCAGCCGTCCTTGTAAATCGCGCGATTTCCAAACATCTCGAAATACTGAACCGGGTGGCGGGTGGGCGCGTTTGGGTTCGCAAATGTGTACCCCAGGCTGACCCCGTCCAGCGGTTTCTGTCTGGTTCCATCCATCATCACCGGCGGCTTGATCCCGGTGGCTTCATAGATGTCGGCACCAGGTCGATGACATGACAAAACTGGGTCCTCAGACCTCCCTTGTCTTTGATGTGCCCGGGCCAGGAAATCACCAGTCCATTGCGGGTGCCGCCAAAGTGCGAGGCTATCTGTTTGGTCCATTGCATCGGCGAGTCCATCGCGTGTGCCCATCCCACCGGGTAGTGGTTGTAGGTCGTGGGACCACCCAACTGATCGATCATGGAAAGTAGAAACGGCAGATCCTCCTTGACGCCGTTGGCAGCAGTGGCGACTTCGTTGGTCGTGCCTTGCAGGGTACCTTCCGCGCTGGCTCCGTTATCACCCATCTGGTAGATGATGAGAGTTTTATCGATCTGCCCGGAGTCTCGAACCGCGTCGACCACCCGCCCGATCTCATTGTCCGCATGCGAAAGGGCACCCGCGTACACCTCCATCATGTGCGCATAGAGCCGCTTTTGATCGGGAGATAGAGAGTCCCATGCGGGTATCTGTTCGGGACGCGTGGTTAGTTGGGTGTCCGCGGGAACCACCCCGAGCTTCTTCTGCCGCGCAAGCGTTTCTTCACGCACCCTGTCCCAGCCCTGGTCGAACTGTCCCTTGTACTTCCCAATCCAATCCTTAGGGGC
>JAFAHS010000274.1 GCA_019237115.1 Deltaproteobacteria bacterium | reverse complement strand
CCAGAACCCCGATTCGCACCGTGACCTCGAGTTCGCGCACCCGCGCAAGCTTGACCCAGTCGAAACTGGAGACCATCGAGGTCTCAAGGGCCTTCCATTTGTGCATCAGGGCCACGACCTCTTTCTCCACCTGACCGGACTTCAGCTCGACATTGAGTGCACATTGGCCGGCGGTCGCCGCGAATACCTCATCGAGAGTCGGAATCGGTTCATCGCGCCAGGGCGCCCCGCTGAAACGTGCCCCCGCATCAAGACGTTTAAGTTCCGCGAGCGTCATCTCCTTGACCGCGCCCTGCCCGTCGGTCGTGCGGTCCACGGTGTCGTCGTGGATGACCACGACCGCGTGGTCACGGGTCGGCTGCACATCGAGTTCGCACATCCCCGCGCCGGCCGCGATCGCGGCGCGAAACGCGGCCACGGTGTTCTCGGGAGCAGTTCCGCTCGCTCCGCGATGCGCTATGTTCAGGATTGACGGCTTCATCGGGAAGGAACTGCGTGGGAGCTTACGTTTGACTCTCGCGCCCGCGCAAATGCGCCGGGCGCGGTTATTCGGAAGTAATCCACAGGTATCTCGAACCTCCCGGCTCGCGATGAGATACTGCAAGCGCTCGATGACAGCGACTTACGCAAAGGCCACCTTTCGAGTGCCGGCGGTGATGGCCGATGATATCGCGGGATTTTTGGTTTCCAGGGGAGCCCTCGGTTGCGCGGTTGCAGAGATGGAAAAGCCGCGGCAACGGCCGCGCCGGATTCTGACGCTGGAAGCCTATTTTCCCATCACGAACCGGCGCCAGGTCAGCGGTCTCTACGCGGCAATGCGCCACCGGGGAATGCTGGCAGCTCGCTCGCGCGCACGGAAGCCCAGGAAAATCACAGATCCAGGTTGGGCTACCAAATGGCAGGAGCGGTTTAAGCCATTTCGTGTGGGCAAGAAGTTCTTCATCGTGCCCCCGTGGGAGCAAAAACGGATAGCGGGGCGGATCAGTATCACGATTGCCCCGGGGTTCGGATTCGGCACGGGGCGCCACCCGTCGACGGCGGGAGCGCTGCGTGCGATTGAAAAGCTCTTTGCGGAACGAACCTACGCAAACGCCCTCGACGTCGGTACCGGATCAGGCGTGCTGGCATTTGCAATGGCATCGCTAAATACGCCAGTCACCGCGATCGATATCGACAAGGAGGCGCTGGAAAACGCACGCCAGAACGCGAAGCTCAATACCACGGACGCAGGAATCCGGTTCTCGTCCAAGCCGCTTGCGCAAGTCGCAGGACGGTTCGACCTGATTTCCGCGAATATTCTGAGCACAGTCTTGACCGGGATGGCGCCGCTGCTTACGCGGCGACTTCGGCCGAAGGGCAGGCTCGTGCTGAGCGGCATCCTAACCAGCGAGGTCAGACAGGTTCTGGCGGCGTATCGCGGGCTGCGGACGATTGCGATCAATCGGAGCCGCGGATGGGCAACCCTGGTCGTAGCGAAATGAAGCCGGCACCACGTTTTGCGCTTCACTCAGCGCCAGACGTGCGGGGGACCGCACGCATTGCCCGCGAAGAGGCGCATCATATGCGTAACGTGATGCGACTGGAACGCGGCGATGCGGTTACACTGATCGATCAGGAGGGACAGAGCTACTCGGGAACCATTAGCGGCTATGATCGCGAGGGTGCGCTGGTTCAAATCGTCTCGTCACAACGCTCGCATCCGCGGCCATCTCTGATAGTAGCCTCGGCCATCATAAAGGGGCCGCGAATGGACTTTTTGGTGGAAAAATCGGCCGAGCTTGCGGCGACCGAATTGTGGCCGATCGTGTGCGCCAGGACGGTCGGCAAGGTGCCCGGGAGAGAGAAAATTCTGCGCTGGCAGCGGCTGGCGGCGGCGGCAGCCAAGCAGAGCCTGGCCTTGCCACCGATGCAGGTCCGTGAGGCCGTGCCCTTCGCCACCTTGATTCGAAGCGTACCGCGCGACACGCTCGCATTGATCTGCTCCGCAGGGTCGGAACCGATGACGCGTCTGATGGGAAACGAAAGGCCGTGTGGCCTGTTGATAGCCTCGGGGCCGGAAGGCGACTTCGCGGCGGATGAGTTGCAGGGGGCAATCGCCGCAGGATTCGTGGCGGTTGGCCTGGGTCCGAACCGGCTTCGCAGCGAGACGGCAGCCATAGCTGCCCTCGCCCTCGCCGGACAGTGGTTGAACAGCAAAACTGGGTAGGCGGCGCCAGCGAAGACAGACAGCCGGAGCGCCGAGGCAGCAAGCCAGGAGAGACGCGCGTGGTGTACAAGTTCGCTTTCATCATGGACCCGCTCGAAGGGGTGTTGGTCGACAAGGACACCACCTTCGTCTTCATGCTCGAGGCTCAAAGGCGCGGCCATCAGATTTACTTTTTGGGACTGCGCGATCTTTACGCGGTCGGGCGCGAGGTGCACATGTATGCGTGGCGCTGCGAAGTGCAGCGCGAGACGCCGCATTTTCGATTTCTCGACAAGGGGGCCGATTATCCAATCGCGGCCTTCGACGCTGTGTTCATGCGCAAGGACCCGCCGGCCGATGCGCCTTACCTCTACGCAACCATGTTGCTGTCACTGGCCGATCCGCGGCGCACCTTCGTGCTTAACGATCCGGCCGGGCTGCGCGAAGCAAACGAAAAGCTTTACGCGCTAAACTTTCCATCGGTGATCCCGCCGACGGTGGTGACCTATCAAATCGCCCGGCTCAAGGAATTTATGATCGATCAGGGTGGCGAGATGATCGTAAAGCCACTCGACGGACACGGCGGCGAAGGCGTGTTCTTCGTGCACAGCGGCGACAGGAACCTGGGCGCGATCCTGGAATCGGTAACGCGCTTCGAAACGCGGCCCATAATGGCGCAACGATATGTGCCCGAGGTACGCAGCGGCGACAAGCGCCTGATCGCGCTGAACGGCGAACCGCTGGGATGTACCTTGCGCGTACCGCGCGACGACGAACATCGGGGGAACATCCACGTGGGCGGCACCTGCGTGAAAGCGCCGGTGACCGCTCGCGATCGGGAGATCTGCAGGACGCTGCAGCCCCGCCTGGAGCAGGACGGGCTTTACTTTGTGGGCCTCGACATCATCGGCGACTACCTCACCGAAGTGAACGTCACCAGTCCAACGGGAGTTCAGGAAATCGATCGGCTCGACGACGCAAACCTGGAAGGCAAGGTCATCGATTTCGTGGAGTCGCGGTGCGCCAAGCTGTTCAGGTAGGGAGCGCGCGAAATCCGCGGGTTCTGCAGATTCACCGTGTCCAGAAACACGCGATGTGAAATCGGCGAGGTTTCTTCGTTCTATTGCAAGGGACCGTGCGGGAAGATACGAATGATTGTTTGCTGGACTCGCCGCCTGCGGATCCGGCCGCTGTCACGGTGGGCAGGTAGCTCAGTCGGTAGAGCAAAGGACTGAAAATCCTTGTGTCGAGTGTTCGATTCACTCCCTGCCCACCCCCCTAAGTATCTAAAAAATAACGATTTTTGCGAGGAGTTCCTGATAGCGGCAGCGCCACGTTGGCCAAATTGTGGCTGAAATGTGGCGCTTCTTGCAGCACTTCCTTCTTATTTACACGGACCCTCAAATGATTTTCTTCTTGCGGGGCACCGCAGAGGTCGGCGGATGTGGTTGGGCGGCCAAGCTGTCGGCGGCCACGTTCTACCACCAAGATGAAAACAATGAAGTTCCAGGCGCAATGGCCGCAGCTCGCGATTCAGCGCTGCACTAATCACATTCACCAAGTTTCATTCGCGCGAGTTGAAGATCGCTACACATCGCAACATGGAGCGAATGCATCGACAAAGGCAGGAATAGGCTGAGCGCATCGCACGCAGAGAGCAAGCATGATTACCGTCACAGCTTTCAAATGGGTCCCGCCGGTCGTTCAGGGTCTGGTTCGAGACCTGCGAGTTCGATGGGCATTGGAAGAGGCCGCGACAAAGTCCGCCTGATCGATCAGAATGTTCAGAAATCTGCTGATTATCGCGCATGGCAGCCGTTCGGCCAGGTGCCGGCAATTGTCGACGATGGCCTGATGCTATTCGAGTCGGGTGCCATTGTTCTGCACATTGGCGAACACTGCGACACCCTACTGCCGGCTGATAAACGGCAGCGGGCACGCGCCATCACCTGGAGTTTTGCTGCACTGAATTCAATCGAGCCGCCGTTGCAGGAACTCGGTCTGCTTAATCTCCTGTGGGCGAACGAAGATTGGGCGATACAGCGCCGCCCTATTCTCGAAGCATTCGTCAACCAACGCCTTAACGATCTCTCGGCCTCCCTTGGCAACGGCGAGTATCTTGAAGAACGCTTCACCGCCGCAGATCTGCTGATGACTACGGTGCTGCGAATCCCGCGACAACAACCAATCGTCGAGCAGTACGGCAATCTTTTTGCGTACAAGGAAAGGTGTGAGGCGCGGCCGGGATTCCAGCGCGCGCTCAGGGCACAGATGCAGGACTTCGAACGCAACGCTCCGCCGCCGGTCTGATCCGAGTCGCACAGGGAGGATCTCAAATGAATGTGGAGCGAAAGGAGTAGGTGAGATGAAATATTTGTGTCTCGCATATGGCGCTGAGAAGGATTGGAAGGCCCTGACGAAAACCGAACAAAAAGCTCTACTCCGGCACGACGAGGTCATCCGGACGCGCGGAGCTCTGATGGCTGCGGTTGAGACCACCGTCACAACCGTGCGCGCCTGGGACGGAAAGCCGATCGCAACCCAGAGCGCCGTCGCCGAATTGCTGGCCCCACTCGCTGGTTTCTCAGTAATCGAAGCTGCCGACATCAATGAAGTGATCCAACTCGTTGCGGCGACCCCATGCGCTCGTGCAAAAGGTTACATCGAGATACGGCCTATCATGTTTATCAATGATGACGAGTGGCGAGGTCGAGTTTGACTTTTAGCTAACAGAACATTGGATCATAGTGCTATAGCGCAGATTTAGTATGAAAGCTCACGCAGCGGGACCAGCGTTCCAAGTCAGCGATCTCAAATCGCCACTTGTGATTACTAACTGCTCAATCTCGGCTCGCGATGCTGATTGTTTTTCCATCAATTGACCGACACCACCTCGCTCTGACGAATGACCACAGCTCATCGAGTTGAGGCGCCTCTGGCGGTTAAAGGTTTCTCATCTCACGGTGCATCAGAGTGGCGACGCCGAAGCCGCTGATGTGACTGATGCGGCGTGCCAGCCAGGCCGGGCCGTGACGTGCGCCCATGGGCTATCTGTCCCTGGGCAGATCGTAGACGCGAACGTCTTCGCTGGAATGAACCTCGATGACCTTGTTCACGGTGCTGGGCATTGTCACGATTCTGCTGAGCGCTGCCTGAAACATCTCGCGCTGAGATGGAGGCTTCTCGTTCGGAACAATAATCACTAAGCCGGGATGAATTTCGGCTTCCACCAGCAGTTCAAGAAACTCACGCGCGTCGTTGGTCACGAAGATAAATCGCTCGTGCAGGATGATGGGCCGTAGTTCGTAGTCCTCGAAACCGGCCCATCCTCGATACACCACGTGATACGCTTCGTATCCAGCCTCATTCGCTACCTCGACGAGGCTGGTATGCAGGCACTCATCAATCAGGAATCTCACGCGGAAGCGGCTGCGCCCGTACCGTGCCACGGATGCTTCGGTGGTCGTCCTCGCCTCGGGTGGGCGGCCGCATAAAACTGCGCGATCTCGAGATGCTCGCGCTTCAGTGTCGGGTAACCAGCAAGGATTTCCTCGATTTCCTTTTCGGACGCTCCCGCGACCATTGTGGCAATTTCGTAGACACCGACCCTGGTTCCTTGGATCATGGGCTCCCCGCCCCTGATGTGGGGATTCGTGGTTACCGTCCTTTTTGCACGATCGAGTAGTGCAGCTTTCGACCGCACCCTCGAGAAGACCGCTCGAATGTCAACCTCGAGGCCGCTGAACAGGGCGAGTTTTCCGGGTGACTTCTTGGTCCGGCAGCGCGCCACAATTGCTTTGCGAAGGCGCTGCTTCGCCTGGTCTGTTAGCTGAATAAGCTTAGGATCGAAAACGCTCGCGGCGGCAAGATACAGGAGATCGACCTCCGTGAGGGTCCGTCGTCGAGTTTTGCGGTCCCTGGCACTTTCGAGGGGCCCTTCGTCGATCGCTTTGTGGACGGCGTGGAGAGGCACGCCGCTCACGACGGCTGCCTCAGAAGGGGTAAAGGTCATCTCAGCAGACATGAGAAATGTTTCCCTCAGTAGTGAAACTTTAGCACTATCGAGATGGAAATCCTATCGTGTACCAGAAGACACTTGAAAACCGTCGAGGGAAATTTGGGAGTCGGCTGCCCAACCCTGCAATTGAGGCTAATGCATAGCGGTTTTCGCGGGGTAGCCTCAAATAATCTTCTTCTTGAGGGACACAACAGAGGCCGGCGCATGTGGCTGGGAGGCCAAGTAGTCTGAGGCGCGCTCTAGTGCGCGCTCTTGATCTTCTTTTGCCTTGATGTCGTATCGCGAGAACACACTTCGTGTTCGATGGCCGCTTAAAGACATCGCAATGTTCTCGCTGACCCCGGCGCGTACCATGTTGCGAAAGATGGGGCTGCGGTTGTCCCCGGAAATCGCAGCGCGAGTAGAGGCGGAGGCGAAGCAGAGCGGGCTGGCAATCAGCGAGCTTCTGCGTCAGATCGTGACGGCGCATTACGAATTGAGCCAAGCGGATGAAGCAGCATCGCGCGAGAAAGACGCTGAGCGGCGCTTTCAGCGACTGATCTTCGAGATCGGCAAAACCCGTTCAGCCGTGCTCCGGATCGGCCTCCAGGCAATGCCAGAAGAGCTTATGGAACAGATTCTCGCTGCGGCAACGAGCGACGCCAAGGACTATGCGGCGCGGGTAGCAGACGCCATGAAGGGGCCTGACGGCGAAGCCGGGAAAGCAGCGCGATGCGAGCGGCAGCTGAGACGGCGGTCCGCTGGCGCGCGGGCGTCACATCGTTTCACATGGCACTGCAGATGGCTGCGCGGACGGTGCGCGCCGAGGTGGCGCTCTCAACCTTGCTGCTGGTCTGGTTCTGGGTCCGTCATTACCTGCCCCTGGGGCCGCACTACTTCAGGCTCTGGTTGTTCTCGTGGCTCTTTGGGAAGGTCATTCCGCTCCATTTCCTGAACATTCTCTTCAGGCCGGCGCTATTCGGAGTATCTAGCTCTTCCTGTGCGACAAGGTTTACCACCACTCCTTTCCGGTCTGGTTCTGGCACTACGCAACTTGGGGGACGATCTGGAGAACAAAGCGGTCAGCAGTTTGCGGATTACCTCCTGATGCCGGTGTTGTTGGCGCTAGCGGTGGCCGCCTACGTGTTCGCGGCGGCGGCGGCCGGCGGTGAGGGCGAACACTTCCTCGGCGTGACCATTATCGCTGCGTGGAGACTGGGCTGGCAGCTGCGGGGCGACGGTCTCGAGCTCGGCGGTGTGCGCCTGCCGCGAGCCCTCGAGACGCAGCATGTCGCGGTGACCGGCAAGAGTGGGGCGCGGGCAAGGCGAACCTTATCCGCGGGGTCTTGCGGCAGATTGCGGCCAGGTAGGAAGTCGTCATCACCACATCGGGCAAGACAGGCACAACATGGACGCAGGGGATAGTCGCCAACTTGATCTTCCTCGGTCGCGACTTGCCCGCGCCTTCTTTCGAGATGTCACCGTGGCTTGACATGCGGATGTTCCCGTTGGAGCACGTTCTGACTCAACTCGAGGAGCAAACCCATCGCCGCTTTATCAAGACGCACCTGCCACTGGATGGGCTGCGTTTCGATCAACGGGTGAAGTACGTATACGTGGGTCGCGATACGCGCGATGTCTTCATGTCGTGGTGGAACCACTATCGAAGCTTTACCGAGGGTGCACTGCTTTCGTTCAACACCGCTCCGGGTCGCGTCGGGCCAGAACTCCCACCATGTCCCGATGACATTCACGATTACTGGCGAACCTTTATGACGCGGGGGTGGTTTGATGGGGAGAAGGAGGGCTATCCGGCTCAGTCGCCGCTGCATCATGCGCAGTCCTGGTGGGACTATCGTCACCTGACCAACATTCTGTTCGTACACTACGCGGACCTCCTGACGGACTTTCAGGCAGAAGCTCAGCGGATCGCGAACTTCCCTGAAATCGAGGTTCCAGAAGAGGTGTGGCCAACAATCATTCGGAAGTGCACGCTTTCGGAGATGAGAGCCGCGGCCCCCCACGAGAGACTGGAGCAATTACTCAAGGGAGGCGCGGAAGCGTTCTTCTACAAAGGGACCAACAACCGGTGGAAGGAGGTTCTCAGCGCTGACGAACTCGCTCTTTACGACGCTGCCGCGCAACGAGTCCTGACGCCCGATTGTCGCCGATGGCTGGAAAACGGGAAAAGCGCGCTCTGTTAGTCAGGCTTACGCGCTCCGATTTGATCTGAAGCAGTACGCTCCGTGAAACGTTGCGGAGGAGACACCAATGTCAGCGGAAAACAAAGCATTGGTGCGGCGCTATGTTGAGGAAGTGCTGAATCAGGGAACCTCGCACCTATAGAGGAACTGTTTGGCACGACCTAAGCTACGACCACGAATGGCATGAAGCACGATTCTCTGCGGCGAGCTTCATATTAAGGTTCACGGTCGCGGCCTCTGGGATACGACTCGGATAGTTCTCGTGACCAAGGGTGGTTAAAACGGTGCCTCGGGCCTCGGAGTCTGAACCGGAATTGCAAGGAATATTGGCCGCTATGGTACCGGAGGGGACAAGGTTCCGGCTGGTGGAATGAGTCCATAAGTCCAGCGCGTCGGCCATTCCGCCACGCTCTTGTGCACAGAACATCCGTGCTGTCTGTCTGGTCCGCTTATCTCGCCGTGGCTCTTAGGAAAAATGCCTGCACGGTCGTGTTGCCGTTGGTGACGCACTGAAACAGCGATTAGCTACCTTCGCGATGCCTCAGGCGCGCCCGCGTAGATCGCCTCCCGCAAGATGTCAGCGGCGTTTCCTGCGATATGCGTACCGGGGCGCGCTTCTATCCATGGCTTGGCCCCAGTACCTAGATGGCGAAGTTGTTCTGGCCACCGAATCTTTTGGGCGAGTGCTTTGTACCGAGCCGGACCTTGGCCAACCGTCTCTGACGTCAAGTTTCGCGTGCTCGCTCTTGTGCTCAGCGCTTGCTCAACTTCGGCTGTCTGGCAGCTCTTTTCCTAAAACGGTTTCGCGGCCTTGAGGGGCGATATCGACCATTTGCGAACGCGACAAAGGCCTCCAATATGTCACTACGCGTAATGATACCCACGAGTGAATTTCCGTCGACGATGGGCACTGAACCGATTCGACTCAGTCGCAACACCTCTGCCGCATTAACCAGTGTACTATGGCGGGCGAGCGTGATGGCGGGACTGCTCATGACCGATTCGATGCGACAATCCTCGAAACCGGGTAAAACGGCGTCGCGGAGGTCGCGATCGGTAACGATGCCGAGGAGCATTTTGCCAGAACCCACGATCGGAAGCTGATTGATACGTTTCGATTTCAATAATTTGCGCGCGTGATCAAAGGAGTCGGCTGGGGTGACCGTGTAAAGACGAGGTGTCATCCAATTTTCGCAGGTCGTCGATTCCTTGAGCAACTGCTCGACCGCTTTTACAGAATCTTTGTGCAAACTGGTCCTCCTCGTGCTTGGTCGTCCGACCCTGGTCATCGCTCTTATGGTTTGGTTTAGTGGGACCTCTGATCCCATAAACTTGTCGCTCGGGCATTTGGTGTCTTCAGTGTCGAAATTGATCGCCTTTGTCTACTAAAAACACCACCGAGCGTGGCCCGACGGTGTATCTCGATTGAGACAGGACGGGCGCCTGTTCCCACGCGAAGATGTCCTCCGCTGGTGCCAGCGACGTGTCGACCCAACGCCGCCAGTGCCGGTCCGCCCGCGGCAACTCGAAACTCAGCGGCTCCCAGTATGCGCTCAGCATCGCGTGGATCGTAAAGGTTTCCAGCAGGCTCTCGAGTGTGAATGCGATAGAGTGTGAGTCGTCACTCCAGTCCGGAGAATTGAGCGCGATACCGTGCCAGGTGAGCCGCGCCCGAGTCAGAAGCTGGTTTAGAGTCAGTCGCGCCAGCCCAGCACCTTCGATGACCACATCGCGGCGCGTCCGAAAAGCGATCATCAATTTGACAAAACGACGGAGCCCGGCGTTTCGATCACAAAGGCTCCAGTCAAACCAGCTAGTCTCACTGTGCTGGCAGTATGCGTTGTTGTTCCCGCGCTGTGTACGTCTGACCTCGTCGCCCATCAGTAGCATCGGCGTTCCTACCGCGGTCAAAGTCAGAGCCATGCAGTTTTTGATTTGCCGCAAGCGCAACGACTCGATCACCGGATTGCTGGTAGGTCCCTCGATGCCGCAGTTCCAGCTCAGGTTGTCATCCGTCCCATCGCGATTATTCTCGCCATTACCCTCATTGTGTTTCTGATCGTAGGAAACGAGATCGTTCAGCGTGAATCCGTCGTGGCACGTGACACAATTGACGCTCTGCTCGGGTCCCCTGTCCTCAGTGTTTCACGTTTGCATCTGGGCAACCATGCGCCGAAAGCGCATCAAGGCTACCCCGAAGAAGAGAAGGCCGAAAGCCGCAATCAGAATGCAGTCGCGCCATACCATGCCGAACCCGGCCCCCCGATAAAGCACGGCCTTGGCGAAGCTGACAAAATGGGTTGACGGTGAGAACTGCATTATTCGCTGGCATGTCTCCGGCATGCTCTCAAGCGGCGTCGTGCTGCCCGAAAGAGGCTGAGAATGATGAATACCGGGAGCACCAGGAGCCCAAACTGTGGCATCGAGTTGACTTCGGTAGCCAACATTATGCTGAGAGAAGTGATGGAAAAGAGATAGATCACCGCTCCCACCGCGAAAAGTGCCAGCGAACCGGCAATCGGCACACCGAGCGCCCCTTTTACGACGATTACCAATGAAAGCTCCGCAGCGCCGACGATGACGAGGCTGTTTGACCAGATCTTGGCCAGCATGATCTCCGAGGGGCGCAGCGGCATAGCGAGCAGGTGCTCGAGCGTACCATGCTCGCGCTCCCGGATGACCGCCCCTCCCGCCAGGAACAAAGCGAGCATGGTAACGCTATTGACGACCTGCATCACGCTGACAAACCATGCGAAGGTGAAGTTCGGATTAAACTTTCCCCTGAGCACCAGGTTTATCAGCGGCTCCCCGGATTTCTCAGTGCGATGAATCGCGTAGGAAATTTCCTGCTCCAGAATTTGCTGTATATACAGCGCGCCGCGACCCGCCTCTGCCATGGCAGTCGCGTCGACGTTGACCTGAATGTTCGGGCGGCGGCCATGCTTTAGGTCGCGTTCGAAGTTTGGCGGGATATCAATCACAAAAGTGTATTGGCCTCTGTCCATCGCGTCATCGATTTGTGGGACTGAGATCTCGGCGGCCCTGACAAACAGCGGTGGCATAAATGCGTCGAGTATCCGCCCCGACAGCACAGACCGATCTTCGTCTACGATCGCGATCGCGGAATGATCGACGTCCATCTTCACGTCTTTGGCAGGTCCATAGACGAAATGAGTCAAAGCAAACACGATAAGACAAATCAGTGCCGCATCGCGCCTCAGGCTGAAGAGCTCTTTAATGCCCAGCCAAAAGATGTTTCCCAGCGTGGCGAGCACTTGACCGCTCCTGTTTTGGCAGCAGCATCATGCTCACAACAACATAGATGGCTATGAAAGAGACCAGCGCGGCGAAACTTGGAAAGAGACTGTTGAAGTCAAGTCCCTTGGTAAACACGCCTAGGCTGATCTGTTGAAAGTACGTTGCCGGAAAGCCGCGGCCGAAGATGCGGCCGGTTTCGCCGAGCGAAGAAATCGGGGTAAGCCAACCTGAGAATTGCGTGGCGGGCAGGTTAGTGATGATTCCGGCCCCAAGAATTGCGGCATTTTTGGGTTCGGACGAAAACCGAGATGAGGAGTCCGAAGCTGGTGCTCGCTGTCACATAGAGCAGTGCTCCGAGTACCAACCCGAGCATGCTTCCCTTTATTGACAAACCGAACAGCCAAACCGCCAGCGCCAGCAGGCTGGAAAACTGGATGAGCGCAATCAGGATGTACGGCGCCTGCTTGCCCCACAGAAATTCCAGCCGGGTGGTAGGCGTAGCGTAGAAGTTGGTTATCGAGCCGAGTTCTTTTTCTCGCACGACGCCGAGCGCCGTGAGCATCGCAGGTATGTAGATCAGGAGAATCATGATGTCGCCCGGAACCATGGCAAAAACGCTCTTAAAGTCCTGGTTGTAACGGAACCGAATCTCGATATCGGCGGGATCCGGCAGTGCCTGATGTCCAAGGGAATGAGCAAGGTAATCATCGAGAAAGAGTTGATTAACGGCAGCGACGTAGTCGCGCAGCGTGTCGGCATAAAACGAGTTTGATGCATCGACCCAGGCGGCAATCTCAGGACGGCGCAAGGAACGAAGGTCGCGTCCGAATCTCGGCGGGATCTCGATTGCCACTTTCATCTCGCCCTTTTGCAGGCGTCCCTCTTCCTGAGCTTGATCGTGAATCGCCGGATGCTCGTCGAAGTAGCGCGAGCCTCTGAAGTCCTCCAGGTAATTTCTGCTCTCGGGTGAATTGTCCTGATCGAGCGCCGCATAGGTCACGTGTTCGACGTCCAGGGAGATTCCATAGCCGAGGATGATCAAAAGCAAAGCCGGCGCCAACAATGCGAATGTCACTCGAACAGGATCGCGCAAAAGCTCGATCGTCTCGCGGCGCGCATAGGCCCAAAGACGCGTAAGGCTGAACCAGCGGCGGGAGAGGCCCCGACTGTCGGGAAGTTCTGCGGTGTTTGGGCCCGCGAGTTGGGGCTGAGCAACGCCTTTTTCGGTGCCAACAGCATCCTCGAGGAAGGAAATAAACGCCTGCTCCAAATTCTGCGCACGACGCGAGCGCACGAGTTCTTTGGGCGTGCCCTGCGCAAGCACCTTCCCGGCGTGCATTAGAGAGATGCGGTCGCAACGCTCGGCCTCGTTCATGAAATGTGTCGACAGGAAAATGGTGACGCCGTCTTTACGTGACAGATCGATCAGCAGCTGCCAGAACTCGTCACGCGCTATGGGGTCGACGCCGGAGGTCGGTTCGTCGAGAATCAGCATTTCGGGCCGATGGATAACGGCTACTGCCAGCGACAACCGCTGGCGGATTCCAAGCGGTAGGGCATCCGGCAAATCGTCGAAATAGCGCGCCAATCCAAACTGGGCGGCGAGTTCATCTGTACGGCTGCCGATCGTTTCCGGCGGCAAATGAAACAGACGTGCGTGCAAGGTCAAATTCTGCCTGACGGTTAACTCGCTATAGAGCGAGAAGGCCTGTGACATGTAGCCGACGCGTCTGCGCGTTTGCAGGTCCTCGGCTTCGGGAGGATGTCCAAACAGGCGCGCCTCACCCTCAGTAATCGGCAGAAGCCCGGTCAACATCTTCATGGTCGTGGTCTTGCCGCAGCCGTTGGAGCCGAGGAAGCCGAAAATCTCGCCGCGGTCGATGCGGAAGCTCGCATGATCGACCGCGGTAAAATCGCCAAAACGGCGGGTCAACCCCTTCGCTTCGATGGCGGCTTCGCCTCCAGTGGGGGTGCGCGGCGAGAGCACGAAAGCTCGCCGTCCCACGCGGCGCTCAGGCGGAAGCAACTCAACGAACGCCTCTTCAAGCGTTGACGAGTTCACCCGCGAACGCAGCTCGTTCGGCGTTCCCGTCGCGAGCAGTTTTCCCGCGTCCATCGCGACCAGCGATTCGAAGCGCTCGGCTTCTTCCATATACGCGGTGGCCACTAACACACTCATGCTCGAACGGCGGCTCCGGATCCGGTCAACGAGCTCCCAAAACTGACGGCGGGAGAGCGGATCAACGCCGGTGGTGGGTTCGTCGAGTATCAGCAGATCGGGATCGTGGATCAGCGAGCAGCACAGCCCGAGCTTTTGCTTCATTCCTCCGGAGAGCTTGCCCGCCGGTCGGTCGCGGAATGGGGACAATGCCGTGCTGGCCAGCAATTCGTCGATTCGTGCCGCACGCTCATCGGCGGACTGCCCGAACAAGCGTCCGAAGAAGTCGATGTTCTCCTCTACGGAGAGCGTCGGGTAAAGATTTTTCCCCAATCCTTGCGGCATGTATGCGATGCGAGCGCACAACCCCGCGCGAGTGCCAGCGTCACCGATATCACGGCCAAGAACTTCGACGCGGCCGGATTGGATTTTGCGTACGCCCGAGATCAGGCCGAGCACTGTGGATTTGCCGACACCATCGGGCCCTATGAAACCCACCAGCCGCCCAGCTGCAAGGTCCAAATCAAGAAACTCGACGGCCGTCGTCTTGCCGTAACGATGAGTTACGCCTGCGAGCCGAGCAACGACACCTGGTCCGGAATTCATTGGTGCGGAATGATTTTAAGCAATTCGGTTGGCTCTCGGGCCTGAAGTTGTGGTGGCCATTCGGCATTTGGGCCAACCCTTATGTAGGCTACCCCAGGCAGGCCGACTTTGACCCACGGTTCGTAACGCCTGAGCAGCTTCGGATCGAGCTGAACCTTGATGCGGAAGGTGAGCTTCTCACGTTCGACCTTGGTTTCCACGAACTTAGGGGTGAACTGGGCTTTGGCGGCTACATAAGAGACCTGCGCAGGAAGAGGCCACTG
>JAFAHS010000340.1 GCA_019237115.1 Deltaproteobacteria bacterium | reverse complement strand
CACTGGTGGTGCAGGTGCTCTCATTCAATATCGGCGTGGTGGGCCCAATCCTGGTGCTTGCTGGATTCCTCGTTTTTCGTCGCGCGGAAAACAGCCAGGTCAAGAACTTAGGCCGAATCGCAATCGGGTTGGGTCTGATGCTGTTGGCGCTGCACCTAATAATCCGGACCATGGAGCCGGTCGAAGGAGCGCCAGCGCTCCGTGCAATCATGCCAAGTTTGGTCCAGCAACCGGTTCTGGCAGCCCTGGCGGCGGCCTTGCTTACCTGGTTGTCGCACTCCAGCGTAGCCGTGGTGCTGCTGATCGTCTCCCTGGTCAGGGCCGGAACGTTGACTCCGGCCGCGGCCCTGACCCTGGTGGTTGGAGCGAATTTTGGCGCCACCATTCCCCCCTTTCTTGAGTCGAGTACGCCCTCTGGGCGCCGCCTACCACTGGGAAACATGCTAATCCGAAGCGCTGGCTGTGTTGTCGTGCTGCCGCTGCTCCCGCAAATCGCAGCGTATTTGTCGCGGCTCGAACCCGACCCGACCGGCATCGTCGTAAACTTTCACACCGCTTTCAACCTCGCGTTGGCGCTGATCTTTATCGGGCCGGTCGATCTCATGGCGAACCTGCTGACCGCGATCTTACCCGAGCCGACACCCACCGCAGATCCTGGCGCACCTCGCTACCTTGATGAGACGGTCCTCGATGCGTCGACCGTCGCGCTGGTGAACGCAGCGCGCGAGGCTCTACGAATGACCGACATGGTGGAGACCATGCTCAAGGATGTAATGGAGGTGTTTCGGACGGGAGACCTTCGTCGCGCCCGGGAAATCAGTCGGATGGACACGGTGGTCGATCGGCTGGGCTTTTCGGTGCGACGCTATCTGGCCGAGATAAGCGAGCAAGAGCTGAACGAAGAAGACAGTCTAAGAAGCCAGGAGATTTTCACCTTTACTACAAACTTGGACTATTTGGGCGATGTCGTTTCCAACACGAGGGCCGAGTTTGCCGCACGAAAGATAAAACAAGGTCAGCCCTTCGCGCCAGGGGAGCTGGAAGCCATTGGCGACACGCAGGCCGAAGTGGTCGCCAGCCTGGAGCTGGCGTTGGCCGTCTTTATGAGCGGTGACCAAAAGACCGCGGGCCAATTGTTGGAAAGGAAGAAGCTGATTTGGCGCCTGGAGAGTCAGGCAACCGAACGTTACTTTCGACGCTTACGTGAAACCCAGGCACAAAGCGCGGAAACCGATGATTTCTATTTGCGCGTTCTGCGGGATCTGAGACGAATACATTCGTTCATTGCGGCGCTTGCATACCCACCGCTGGACCGTGCCGGCCGAATGCAGCAGCGCCTCGTTGAAATGCCAACCGAGCCCCAGGAGGTCGAAGGTCCTCCTGCCAGTGGCGCGCGCGTGAAGCTCCTGAGACCGTGTCGCAGGGTCGCAGGTCGGACAGCTCTTGGATGATGAATCGGTACCCTCATGTATTGCTCCGCGTCCCGGCGGCACCTCGTGTAGCGTTTCGCCGAGCTTGGTCGCCATGACACTCACATCTGTTGGGTTTCTCGGCTCAGTGCTTTTACGACAAATGAGGACTTCCAGCGATCTTCCGCCTGGATGTTGAAGGAGAGTGGGCCTCCCCGGTCAGATCGAACCGCACGAAACTTAAATCAGAGCCGGGATGAGAGTCGGACGCTGCTGCTGGTATGTGCGTTACGGAGCGGCAGGTAAAGCGGGAGAGCTGACCTCCTATGCGTGGTGGCCTTAAATCGAATCTATCTCGGCGCCCGCTTTCTCTACCGTCCGCCTTGCGCGCTGGCTTGATCTGATGACGACGGCGGTCAGCCGTGCGCCTTTGCGCAGCAGCTTGCATGGTTCGACGATCGGGGCAGGTCGATTGTCGGATTGCGATCGAAGAATCCGCTCGGCATCAGTTTGAATCCGGTCATGACGCAGGGCTGGACCGGAAAGTCTTCGGTTCGCACGGTGTGGTGTATTCCGAACACGTGCCAAAGAACGATGTCGGCGTTCTCGATCGAGCGGTTCTTCGCGACATAGTCGGGCAGCCCGCCGCCTTTCGAGTGATTCATGTATTCGCCGGCCGGATATCGCTCCTCCGGATCATAGGCGGTCACCCACACGTGGTTCTGGACGAACCCGGCGCGACGCCCCGAAAAACTATCCGCGCGGACTAGTGGCGTCACCGTGTGCTTTGCCTCCAACTTGTATGCGGTAGGTTGTCCAACGTGGTTTCTGACGTTGGGATTGATGATCTTCCAGTAGCGCATCGTCTCGGGATTGATGCGGCGACAACCCTCCCGCTCCGTCTTGAGGAGCGTCGGCTCGTCGTAAAAGGCATTGCCATAGCGGTTGTGTGGGCCATCGCTCTCCGCGCGAGTGTTGTGTTCCACTATGCTGTTGGCGTCGCCATCCACGGCCATATCCAGGCGGGCACAGAAGATGTGCTGATGGATATGTCCCGCAACGCCGGGCGAGACCTCGGTAGCATATTTTCCAGGTTTGCCCGGAATACACCCGGCAGTGTTGATGATCCCGGTCGTCTTGATCTCATGCTCGATGGTGCCATCAAGGTACAAATACCAGTAGAAGGCGTACTCGTAGTTCCCGACGGTCAGGATGGTCGAGATGACGAGCCGGCGAGCACGGCGAACCTCGGCGCGTCCGGTGCGGAAATCGGTGTGTTTCCAGAGGATGCCCGAGTCCTCCTCATGGATACAGACGGCGTTTTTTATCGTCATTACCGAGCCGTCCATTGTGTTCAGGTGCGCGTCCAGGTACTCGATGGCCCCCAGACAGTCGCAGCCAAGGGTCAGGGAATTCGCAAGCTTGCCGGCACCGTACTCACCGATGTCGAAGACGTGCTTGCGGTAGTGGCCGTTGTCGGGCGAACCGTAGGGAACCACCATCTCCACAATCGATGCCCGGTAGACGATCGGGCGCCCGTCATACCGGACGTCGTGGAGCGTCACCCCCTCGCGGCCGTTGAAGCCAACCACCAGCTGCCATTTGTCCCAGCGAAGCACATCGTCCGTGATGGAAAAGTTCACGCCTTCGGGCTGGACCACGTCGATCGGCTTGAGCGATTCGCGGGTGCTGGTAAGGAGCTGCGAGTCGTAGTTCACTTCCTTCATCGGGATGGGCACGATCCCATGGTCGTCGACGCGGATTACTTCCCAACTGTTGAGATCGACGACCGCGTTCAGCCCTTCGATCGGATGCGCGTAGAAGTTTTCGTTCGCATACAGGCGCACCCACGCGAAGACGTGACACAGATGCCGCCCTTCTTCTTCCGGGACTTCGAAGCTCCCGGCAGTCCAGGGATCGATACAGACCTTGCTCATATCGGTGACGCCGCGCCGCGCGCATCCCTCGACGAAACGAGGATCCGTGCGCACCACTTCCTGGACCATCAGGAATTGCTCGATCTGGATCATGGCGCGCTGGTCGGGAAGTTCTTCGGAAGTGAGAATCCGCTCCTCATCGAGTGATACCGTCAAGCGGACTACGCCAATGCGCCCGACCGTGAAGATGTTGGCACGCGCATCGCGCGGAAGCCTTGCGCCGGGTTTAAGGGTGCGGACAGCAGCCTTTGGTGGCTCCAAAAGCTCGATCGTCTCGAAACGGGTCTTGTCGCCGAACAGCGGTGACGCCTGGATGATGCCAACCACCTTCGCAATCTCCGCCGGAGTCAGCGGAGCCAGGGGATGCGGCCTGGTCACTTCGGCACGAGAACCTGGTTCAACACTTTTCACGTTCATTCGATGACTCCTTGAGGCCCATTTTCAAAAATCGATGTCTTCGCGCAAGGTGTGATCAGTGTTGTTGATCACCGCCCCGGCTCAATCGAACCGACCGCCTATCGCACCCGGAGCGCAGATATTGGGGAGGACTGTGTCGTCGCTGTCGCAGTTCCGTGAGCCTGATTCCCTGACAATTTCATGACCAGCGCGGACGTTTCAACGGGAATCGCTCACGCTTCCTTTCCCCTCGCTTTTCTTCCACCACTGCTCCGCGCGCAGGGTATTCAGGGGCAGTTCCTCGTCGATTATCCGGTCCGCGGCTTCGGCGCCGGTCACCGGCAGCTGTGCCGGATCCAGCAGCCCGAGCTGGACTAGCACCGATGCCTGGTCCCAGTAGAGGTGCTCGCTGCACAGTTTGTCGCCACGGAACTGTACTATCGCCACCATTGGAATTCTGACCTCCTTACCGGTCGGCTTGATCCCGGGCAGCAGCGTGTCGTTCTCAGCCTCGTGCTTGAAGCATGCGATGAATTCATCGACCAACCGATCAGCGCCGATGGTCCGAGAAACGGGAATCATTCTGGACCCCTGGTTCTGCGGAATGAAGTGGTACTTGTAGTAGCGATGCAATTCGCGCACGCCAAAACCGCCGATCATGGTCGGTACATGGTTCACGTAGGCGCGGGGCACCATCGTGCGGATTGTCGCATCTGCGTCACAGGTCACGAACTCGCCCTCCAGATGCTTTTCCCATAGAGCATCAAGGTCGTAACGTGGGCCAATCGCGCGGCGGAGAAGACTGATAGTCCGCGAATGTGCCAGCGACGCAGCGCCGCGATCAAAAGTCCTACCCCGGCGGTCGTCGAAAGCGTGGCCGGCGCCGCGATAGACATACATTTCCGCGTCGTCATTTTCGGCCTGCGCCTGCTTGATTGCCGCGCGCGTGGTTGCCCCAACGGATTCGTCCTCCGATCCAAAATGGAATGCGATCGGACAGCAGATCGCTTTTGCCTCGCCGAGATGGTTCTCGATCCCGACCCCACAGTAGGCCGCCGCGGCATCGAGCCGCAGTCGCGCCGCGGCCAGATATGCTAGCAAGCCTCCCATGCCGAACCCGATTGCACCGACCTTGCCTGTGCACGCAGGATTTGCGCGCAACGCTTGCAGTGTGTCGCGAATATCCAGAATCGCCCGTTCGACGTCGAAGCGATCACGATAGGTGCGGGCAGTCTTCAAGTCATCTTCGGAATGTTCAAGCTCAATACCCGGTCTGATACGCCAGAACAGGTCGGGTGCCAGCACCAGATAGCCCTCCTCGGCGTAGGTGTCGGCCAGATCGCGGATGTGCTGATTCACGCCGAAGATCCCGTGCAACAAAATCAATCCGGGACCAGACCCCGAGGCGGGAATCGAAAGGTAGCCTTGGAAGGCGCGGTCGCCCGCGGCCGCGATGGAGATGGTTGCTCCGTTCATAGGTCCTCCCGGGCCGTGACCAGCAGCGCGGTGATTCGGTTAAATCAGAAAGGTCAGGTTGTCGATCGGCTCGTCGTTGTTGACCAGCAGCACCTTCTTGGAAAGCAGTTTAAAGCTGCCGTTCTCCGGACGCAGCCGATGAGTCGTGCGCCCAGCGAACAAGTCCTGCTTTCCGCGCCGCAGCTCTGCGAGCAGGAAATTCGAATGCGTCACGATCTCGCCGTCTCCAACTTCCTCAATCTCGATGTTCGATATGAGACGCCGCATCCGCGAGCGAGGTTCCTGCGCATGCGCGAACCCGCTCTTGAGCCGCGCGATTCGCAGTTGCAGGCGCACCCAGTCGTCGTAGATCAGCGATACCTCGCGTGCGGGATCGATCTCGTCGCGATTACTGGGCACCCAATAGAGCGCGGGCTCACTCCACAACGCGAGCCACTCGTCAAAGCGGTGCTCATCCATGAGTTGGGCTTCACGGAACAGAAACTGCTCCACCCGCTGCCGATCGATCGGCATCCCGGCCTCATCCTCGCTTGATCGCCACCGCGCCGCCACCGCGCTTGCGCACGCTGCGCGCCGCGACTTCTCCCTGCATCATGACTTTCTTCCACTGTCGCCAGATGCCGCGCTGGGTAGTCTCGTCCGACAAATCGCCCACGATCATGCCGTCTTCGTGACGCTCGCGCTGGAGCCCCCGTGACATCAGTTGCCAGGGCTCCAACTCGACCGCGCATCCGTCCTGGATGCGTTCGAAGATCTCTGAATCGTCGGGACCGCCGAAGCTGGCGGATCCAAAGAACGCCTCATGCGAGCGGAGCCTGATAGCGTTGACCTCCGGGGTAAGCCATTTAAGCAGGGTCGGGTAGAGAGATACTTCGGTGCGGTCGACGCTCACGGGCTGAAGTACCCGCATCTGGATGCCGATTAAAATCAGGTTGGGAAAAATGAAGGTGTGGGTCCCGCCCTCGCGCAACATGTTGGCGGTCTTGTCCGCGCCGAATCGCTGGACAAGGTTATTCAACCGCGCCTCTCCCTCGGGAGTAACCGCTTTCACCTCGGGCGCGGGATCGCCGTTGAGCGGGTCGTAGATTCGCATCCGGTAGTCGAGCATCACATGCCCGTTGCCCAGGTCCCTCGCATTGCCGCGGAAGGCCGCGAAGTTGCGGTCGACCTGCTGCTGCTCGGGGGTCGGAACGTGCGTGATCTTGTCCATCAGCGCCTGGGCAAACGAAGCGTGCACGATCGACGGATGGTATCCGTCCATTGAATTCTCGGCCGCCAGCTTCCAGTTGCCCTGGTACGAGTACTTGTGGATGCCGGAGACCACCTCCACCTCCTCGGGATTCGACAGTCCGGCGAATAAATCGATTTCTTCCTTCGCTCTGCCGAGATGCTCGTCCAGTGCAATCCCGGCCGGGCTCAGGCTCGCAAAGATAAAACCGCGATGCTCCGCGACGCGCGGCACCTTCACCAGCCCCAGTTCCTCGCGCTTGAATCCCTCACCGTAGCCGTCCATCGAGGGTACGCCACTCAAATCGCCGTTAAGCAGGTAGGTCCAGCCGTGGTACATGCATCGAAACGAGCGAGTGTTACCTTGTTCGCGCTGACAAACGGTGGCGCCGCGATGACGGCAGCGGTTCAACAACAAGTGCACTTCTCGCTGTTGGTCGCGGACCATGATCACCGGCTGACGTCCGATTCGCTTGAGGCGAAAGTCGCCCGGGTTGGGGATTTCGCCCCGATGCCCAACGTAGACCCATCCGCGATGGAAAATCTTGTCCATCTCTTCGGTAAAGATGGCGGGATTCGTGTAAAGGCTGATATGCACGCGGTCTTTTTTGACCAGCGATTCGTAATCCAGGCCATTTCGCGAGAGCATGCTCGATCTCCCTTATGCGATCGCAGGCGATCGCCCGAGTGTAGTCCGACTAAGCCGTTGCACCCGAACTGTCAAGCCGCTTCAACGCAGGCGGTTTCGCGCGATCTTAGCGCCGGTCGATAACTACCCGTTCCTTCGCGACCCAGATCGAGGAATTTCTGAAATCTATAAAATTCGCTTCATCCGCGACCGCGAGCTCTCCGGCGCGTCTAGCCTCCGGGGTTCCAGCAGCCGCAGCCGATTCGGCACGATCGATCCAGGCTTCAGCATGACCGGTGTAGGGTGCAACCGTGGTTCCTCGGTCGGCGCGAAGTCCCTGCTCTATTGGATCCTCGAAACGGTGGACCTGAAAGTACTTCTTCAGATGGGAGCCTCCCGCAAGCCCCCGAATGATCGGCCCGTGGTTCGTTCGCCAGTAGAGCTGCGCCTGCTCCAGCGTCTGGTTGGGCGGATGACGCAGCGGAAAGAAGATCTTCACCAGGCCACTGTCGGGGCGCGCAACTATATCTTCTGAGGGATTGATCTGCGGATATTCGTACGCGAGCCAGAGCGGTGATTTCGGCAGGTCGATGAACCTCGCTTCGTCTTCGAGCAGCTCTTTGGCGGCGGACTGCCCCGCGGGGCTTGCGAAACTCGTCGCGAGCGCCTCGCGAGTTGTCCACCAGAGTTCCGCGACACCGTCGTAAGGCGCTTCCATTCCTCCGCGTGCATTGGCCATCCCCTGGTTCATCGGATCCTCCAGCGTATGGTCCTGCACGTAGCGAAGAATGTTCAGGTTCGTTGCGTGTTTAGCGACCAGCGGTCCGTGCACTTCATGCCAGTACTTCTGGAACTGTTCACGCGACATTGACGGTTTGCGGCGCAGAACAAAAATTAGGCGAATCATTCTCTCCTCCCGCGATCGATGCTGCACTAGCAGCAAGCGCCCTTCCCATCAAAGCCTCGCCCCGGCAGGGAATCTGGCGTTAGAGCTGGTGAGTGAGTGACGACCCGCCGCAAGCGATCCTGCGCGGGCAAAAGAATTTTCTGATGGCAGGTCTTCAATCGGTGGTTTGGAGTCAAAAACACGCCGTTCCTGTGAATACTGCATCTGGAAAAAAGCGACTGAGCCGGACGTCCTTTCTGGCGGGGGCGCAGCCTAAGTCTGCGGGGGCCTTTCCGATCGAGAAAGCCGGCACGTACGATCCTGGAATCTATCGCGCTGCGACCCAAGGGACGCGATGAAGAAAATCACTTTGCCTTGCGGATCGGTAGGCTAGCATCGGAGTCGCGGTCCTTACCAAAAAAAATCGTTCAACCGCGCCCGCGGCAACTCTTTCAACTTCGACCCTTCGCCACACCGATTTTCGAGGGTCGGCAAGAATCCGTACCATTTGTGCGAGATTCCAGGAGCAGTTTCCACAACTCCCCCTGTCCCATCTGCTCACTGATCTCGGCGAAGACGAAGTAGAGAGCAAATACGATACTTATTCCGAGTGACCACACCAGGATCGACTGGCTGAGCTGTTGGTACGCATGCAGTAAAGCGACCCCCCAAGTGGGAAACTTATGCCGCGCTTCCAGAACCCGTTCCGCGTATAGGAACAGCAGACAGGTAATTCCATAGAACAGCACTTTTGCGGCAATCTCAACGATCCTGCGATAACGCTGCAAACTGCGTCCGAGCGGGGTCTCGTCAAGTACCAGCGCCGCCTTGGCGGCCAGCAGCGCTCCAATTATGGCATTCGAGAGTACGCTTACTTCAATCGAGAACTCGGCCAGCGCTGCCTTTAGAAGCAAGATCAGGAGGATGAACCCGACAAGGAAAAACACAAACACCGGCAAAAGTGCGTTGAATTCCTTGCGCGCCCATCTGCCTAATGCAGCAAATCCGTGCGGTATTGCAGCCGCCATATCAATCGATCTTAAGTGCGGTCAGCCTGGGGGCGAGGACCGCACAAACTGCTTGGATGGTTGGCCTTACCATTGATCAATATTACCTGGGATGACGAGCGTCCTTTAGGGGAGATTTCATTGCCGTGCCATCAGGATGTGGATCAGTTGGTCATGTGAGATAAGATGGTCTACGTTTCCTTTGGGGTCGGTCTCGATGACTACGAGTCGCACGGTCCCGGTGAACGCATTGTTCTCGGTCGGCATATCGGACGTCATGGGTGAACCGCGCTTGATTCCGAGATCAGATGTCTCATCAGCGGAGAAGATTATCGGCAAGGTTCTTTCGATCTTGCCCGCACCAACGCTCTTGCCGTCAATGTAGAGGGTGACGGTTCCCCCCTTTGCGAGCCCCCCGCCTTCATATGCGAACTCCATTCGCACTTGATGTTCGCCGCTGGGAACTGGTTGCGTTGAGGTGATTAAGTACTTCTCCAACCCGGCGAAGTTGTAACAATACGTCAAGTGCCCATCTTTAACATAGAGCATCCAGCCTCCCGCGAATCCGCCTTGCGAAATGATTACGCCCTGGCAGGGGTTTCCCTCCGGGACAATTACCTGAGCGGTGACGGAGTGACTTTTGTTCTTGATGTTGATGAGCCCGTTTTCGTTCAATCCTCCCATGCCTCTGGCAAGTATCTGGGATGTGCCGCGAACCAGCACGGGACGCCCGGCCAAATCCGAGTTGAAGCGTTCAGCGCCGCGGTCGTCCATTGGCAAAACGTTATTGCGGGTCGCCTCGATGATCCACAAGCGTTGAAGTTCGTGAAGCTTTTCCGGCATCTGCTTCGACAGGTCGTGGGCCTGGGTCCAATCTTTACTGGTGTCGTATAGTTCCCAGACGTCATCGTCGAATGGCGGCGTCTTACCGGTCAAGATCCACGGCGTGCGATGGCGCGTAACCGCTGTCCAGCCCTTGTGGTAGATGCCTCGGTTGCCGAACATCTCGAAATACTGCGTCTCGCGGCGTTCCGCCGCTTTCGGGTCGTCGAAGCTGTAGAGCATGCTGAGGCCTTGCATGGGAACCTGCCCGACGCCGTTGACCATGTAAGGTTCGGGAAGCTGAGCCAGCTCCAGAATCGTGGGGGCTATATCGATGACATGATGAAACTGATGGCGGATCTCGCCCCTGGCCTTGATGCCCCTTGGCCAATGAATGATCGTGCCATTGCGCGTTCCACCCCAGTGCGAGGCGACCTGCTTGGTCCACTGGTACGGAGTATCCATCGCGTGTGCCCAGCCGACCGCATAATGATTGTATGCTTCGGGGCTACCAAACTTGTCGATACGTGCGGCCAAGAATCCAGCGCTTTCAAAGGCGTTCAGTCCGTTGAATACAATCACTTCGTTGAAGGTGCCTTGCAGAGTTCCTTCACCCGATGCCCCGTTGTCGCCAATAATGAAGAAAATCAGCGTATCGTCGAGCACTTGCAACTGCTCCAACGCGTCGATGAGCCGTCCGGTATGATGGTCGGCGAACTCGAAAAATCCCGCGTACACTTCCATTTGTCGAGCCAAGACCGGCTTCAAGTCAGACGGCTGGTCGTCCCACGCGGGTATCTCCGCGGGGCGCCGGGTGAGGTCGCACTCCTGAGGAATCACTCCAAGAGTCTTCTGCCGTGCAAAGGTCTCCTCGCGAAGCTTGTCCCAACCGTGATCGAATTTTCCCCGATATTTGTCAGCCCACTCCTTGGGAACGTGATGGGGGGCATGGGTTGCTCCAGGCGCGAAATACATGAAAAAAGGCTTGGACGGTGCCAACAGACGCTGCTGACGGACCCAGTCGATTGCGTGATCCGTCATGTCCGCGATGAAGTGGTAGCCTTCTTCTGGCGTGGCCGGGGGATCGACTATCTTCGTGCCTTCGTGGATCGACGGATACCACTGGTTGGTCTCGCCGGCTACAAAGCCGTAAAAATATTCAAAACCCGAACCCGTGGGCCAGCGATCGAATGGCCCAGCCGGGCTCGCTTCCCATACCGGCACTTCGTGGCATTTGCCAAACTGAGCGGTGGAGTAACCGTTCAGCCGGAGAATCTCGGCGAGGGGCGCCATGGAGTTCGGTCGGCGCGAGCTGTAGCCTGGCGCCGAAGTCGCAATCTCGGTGATTCCACCCATCCCCACCATGTGATGGTTGCGGCCGGAGAGCAACGCCGCTCGAGTGGGCGAACACAGCGCCGTGGTGTGAAAACGCGTGTAGCGCAGCCCGTTTGCCGCAAGCTGTTCAGCGGTCGGCGACTGGCACGGCCCGCCAAAAGCGGCCGACGCGCCGAATCCGACGTCATCGAGGAGTACGATCAAGACGTTGGGCGCGCCTTGCGGCGGCCGCAACTCTTCGATTGGCGCAAACTTGGAATCCGGGTCCTTCGCATCGTAGGCTACAAACCCCGCATATGGCAGGTCCGGAATCGGCAGAACTTCCCGCTGAACCCGCCTGGATGGGTCGTCGGAATGGCTCATCTCGTTCCTCCTTGATGCCGTCTTCCCTGACGGGTCGATATTATGCGGATCGTGTATTTGGCATTCCGATTCTCTGGTGACTAAGTCGGTCCGTTACGGATCCTCGTTTAAGGTCCAACAGATCGCGCATCTTCTGGTGCTTTCACGCTCGGCCTTGGAATTCGGTTTTGAGTAGGGCTGGCGCGCGTGCGAACCAACCGGAATCCAGGGTGCCACCTGTGCGTCGCGTTTGTGATGGTGAGAAGCGCGCAAATTGACTCGAAGATGATCGACTTTATCGGTTAGCTCGAGGGTCCGGTTAGGGCTTGAGCTCTTTTTCGGCGAACCGCCGTCCCATTCGAAAGATCGCGAAAGAGGACGGGTCAAATCAATTGGACCTTGGTCCAATGTTCTTCCTCCCGCCAAATGTTCCGACGAATAAATTGCACACCGAAGGTAGCGACCCTGCATACCGGGGCGAGGGCGATTCGACTGATGCGACGACGTTGAGAAACGGCCGGACTAGCGAAGCGATCTTTTGTGAAACGTTGAGCGCGTCAAAAGATTGACCTGAATACCATATCCACGCGCTGGGATATGGTCAAAGTCTCAACCTCCTTCCGGAAGGGAATCGTTCCTCCGCCCAGGAGCGGCCAAGGCGCGGGCGGATGTCGAACGAAAAGAATTCAGGGAGGCCCGTTTTTTACCGGCACTTTGAGATTCGAACGCAGGGTTTCGATTGGTTTGCTGGACTCCGAAGGCTTTTTGGCGAGTTTTACGATCGGTCCCGCACTCGTCTATCATTGCACAGGCCGCACCCGGGTGGGCGGCCTCCGCCAAGGCCGACGGAAACTATATAGGAGTGCGAACAATGCCAAGCAGAGATTTTGAAGTGCGGCAGGTACTCAAAGCTTATCGCAACGGGATCATCTCGGAGCAACTATTCGCGCAGGAGATGGATAGGCTGTGCGGGTCGGGAAATGGAAGTCCGCAACCCAAGGCCTCAAAGCGACCAGCCGGACTTCTCGGAGTGACGGGAGACGCGGTCCTTGACGCGCCAGACGGCCTCGCCAAGTTGATGCAGAAAAAGACCTACGATAGGAGCGCCGAGGATCTCGGCAACATCGTCGCGCTAGAACACGTCAATGTGACAGTTCCGGACCAGGCGAAGGCCGCGTTGTTCTATATCAACGGGCTCGGGTTGACACGCGACCCATATATGATGACCGGTCCGGCCAACATGTGGGTGAACGCGGGCCGCCAGCAATTCCATCTTCCCACCAGCAAACCCCAGGTCTTGCGGGGCCACGTCGGGGTAGTGGTCTCCGATTACGATGCATTGCCGCAGCGCCTGAGCCGGATAAGCGAGACCCTTGGCGGGACACGCTTCGCATTCCATGAGAGCGACGGCTACATCGAGGCGACCTGCCCGTGGGGCAACCGGATTCATTGCTTTGCTCCAGCCACGCGCTTCGGACCGATGGCGGTCGGTATCCCATACGTGGAGTTCGATGTGCCGGTGGGAACCGCCGAGGGTATCGCCCGCTTTTATTCACAGGTCATGGGCGCGCAGGCAGCGCGGCTCGAGGACGCGGGCGGACCTTTTGCCTGCGTGACTGCCGGGACCGGGCAGAACCTGTTCTTCCGCGAATCCGACAAACCGACTCCGCCCTACGATCGGCATCATATTCAGGTTTACATCAACGATTTCTCCGGCCCGCACCGCCGGCTAGCCGCGAAGGGACTGATCACCCAGGAGAGCGACGAGCACCAGTATCGATTCCAGGACATCGTCGATCCTGACAGCGGCAAAGCCCTGTTCACGATCGAGCACGAAGTTCGCAGCATGAAGCATCCTCTCTACCTGCGGCCGCTGGTCAATCGTAATCCGTCTCAGAGCATCGTGGGATATTCGCCGGGAGAGGACGCTCGAAACTGGGCGATGGCATCGAACTAAGAGGCCGTGAAAGGGGGTGCCCGCGTAGCCAGCCGGGCAATCGGGATATCTTGCAGCGGGGTGTCCGGGTCGGCGAATCCGGCGCATTGCATTGGGCCTTGGGCAAAAGGGCGTGGAAAGAGCGGTCCCTTGGGTTGTCGAATTGTTTGATGTTTCTGCTGTCCAAAAGGGGACCTCGTTTACCTCTACTGAGTAGCACGATAGGTCGCGCGTGAACTGGGACAGCGTAGATTGGGCAGATATTTTCCGTCGACTGGTCCTCTTTGCGTTCAGAAGACGCCAGGTACGGGGAGTAGCCGGCTCACTGGCCGATGCCGAGGACATCGCTGCGGAGGCTATTCGCCGCCTGTTGGACTCGGATTATGCCGGTTGGGATCCCAATCTCGAGCCGAATCTTCTGCGACACTTGGGAAGCACGGTGAATGGACTCATCAGCAACGAGTCCCGGTCCGCCCGTTTGAAGGTGGAGCGTTCGCTGAGCGATCCGTCGGTGCTCAGATCAGCGGAAAGGGCGACCGCATCGCGCGACAAAATGGAAGAGGGCGATGAATGCCGGCAGGCGCTTCGATTGCTCGAGGCGCGCGTGGCGGACGACGAATTGATGAAGAGACTTTTGTCGCTGGAAAATGGAGGAGTTACCAAGCCGGCGACGCAGGCGACCGAGCTGAGGGTGTCGGTCGAAGTGATTTACAAAGCGCGGCGACGATTGGCGCGGCATCGCGAGGCAGTCCGCCGCGAGCTTGAAGGCCAAGGCTCAACGGCGAATGGAGTCGGTCGCGCCTAAGATTTGCTGCCCTGCTGAAGGCCATTTTGGACGGCGAATGCGTTCGGTCTAAACGCTCAAACGAAAGCACACATGTCACGGAAGGCTTCGAAAAATAACGGTAGGTTTGGGAAATTCGACGAGTTGCCGGCCGAAGACCTGTTGAGTGACGCCTGCAGCGCCGAGCAGATCGCCGAGTACCTTCGCGGTCTGGGCGGAGAACCCGAAGAAATGGACGCCCGCGCGAGAGCGCTGGGAGCCGAGATCGCACGGCGCGCTAGTCTGATGCGATCCCCCGAGGCCGGCCCGGCGAGCGAGAAGGTTTCTGAGCGCGATCCTACCCAGGGCATCGTCGAAAGCGATGGCAAGTTGAGCGAGCACCTGCTGGCCAGTCCTTTTGGGCAGGTCACGGTTTCACGTCGAAAGGAAGGCTTATCGGAGGAATTTATGAAAAAGGATTTCGAGTTTAGACAGCTGCTTCGCGCATACCGCTCGGGCATCATCAGCGACCAGACTTTCGAGAGCGAAATGAAGAATCTCGAAATGGGTGCGGCGAACGGGATCACCGAGGCCGGGTTCAAGGCCTTCGGTACGACCTACACGTCCGAACGTGAGGCCGTGATCAAGTTTCTCGAGGCAGTCGCCCCCGCGGAAACCGCAGGCGGCGAGGCGGTTAGCCAATGGCTGAAGACCTGCAAGCTCGATTGCATCAAGGGCGGTCTCAAGATGGTAGTCGAGCGCGAGTCCTACCACGGCCGCGCGTTTGCGCAACGCCTGATGGAGCTTGGCGGCACCGTTCCACAGAACGTGAGCCCGCAGATCCGCGAGAGCATTGACTATTTGTGCGATACCGGCATGTCGGATCTCGCAAAGCTGCAGAAGTCCGTGATGCGCTATCCCAATCCCGAGGAGACGATTCGTCCGTTGTTCGAGTTTGCGGACCTGATCAAGGAAGATCAGCAGACCAAGGAGATGGTCAAGCTCTTCGCGCAGGACGAGCTTTCAACCCTGAAATGGCAGCACAGCCTGTGCACGGTGCTTACCGAGATGCAAAAGAACGGACAACTGGACGCCGCCGCTTGATCCCAATTTGAGAGAACGAGGGCGAGGTGTTCCTGGCACCTCGCCCTCAGGTGTCCGGCAGCCGCGTTGCAAACCACAACCGCGACGAACGGCTCCCTTCGAATTCTGGGCACGGCAGAAAGGACAACCCGCCGAGACTGACAGTTATTTTCACACCCGTGCTTTGTCTAACGCAGCGGTAAATGCGGTTCCAACTGCGCGTTCTACGGCGATTCGACCAAAGTCTAATTTACAGACATCATTCTTTGGCTAAGGATCAGACTGCGCGAGTGAGTTCGCCCTGCTCCTGCTGTTGGGTTTCCAACTAAGCGGATCATTTGGTTCAAAGGAGTAGTTGTCACATGAAAAATTTGCTGCTGGGGATAGTGGCGGTAGTTGCCGCAGGGTGCGCGTCCGTTGCCCCTCCGGGCGTTCAAGAGCGCGCCGAAGCAGTCCATGAGCGAACCGCTGAGATGGACGCAGCGGTCAAGCGGATAACGGAGGTATCAGGTTCGACGATACCCGACCATCCAAATTACACGGTCCTCGGGCCGGTCAGCGGCGATTGCGAGGGATCACCTCAGGGAAACCAGGAGATCATAGCAGGGGACAGCGTCAAGGAAGCGGCGGTCCGGAAGTACGGGGCCCGGGTGGACGCGATTATCAACAGCGACGCTGTCTACGTCGCTACCGGGGGAGGAACCGGATACCGAGAATGCACGGGCACCGCAGTATCATATGCTTCTGCAGCAGCCGCCGCGGCGCCACAGTAAGGAAAATCGCCACTGGACGAACCTGGGCGAAGCTCGCCGCCGCTTCGACGATGCGTGGGCCGTCGCCCTAGCCGCGCTTACGGTAATAACTAGTCTGTAATCGCTCGGTCCGGGAATTATGGAAGTCTTGAACTGCGTTAAGTTGGGTTACCGAAGCTGGCATCGCACCGATTGCATCAATGAGCAAGCTTGATACGTTCATCTGCTGGGTAGCATGCGAGTCGCGATGGTCACTATTCTCCCGGCGACCTTACCGAGAGTGAAACGCACGGGCAGATTCCACATCTGCAAAGGTTCGCAAACTCGGAATCATATCCAACTGGAGCGACGCGATTGATTAAAAGACTGCGCCGGACGATTTCTCAGTATCTGTTGCCGCGTCGCCACACCGCGCTGTTAGTAGCGATCGTGGCCGCATTCGCCGTCCGGCCCTTGATAGGCAACGCAGGAATCGCACCCGCGGTCTTCAGCGTCGCGCTGCTGCTTCTTCTCCTGGTAGCGCTCTATGCGATTCAGGTAGACGAGCTGGTGGGGGAAGGGGAAGCTCTCTTGGCTCAGAAGCGGAGACGCAGCCTGGTAGGGTGGATTTTGGCGGCGTTCGCGATCCTCGAACGGGTGGCCGCTACACTAGCCCCGAC